>JAFZYR010000031.1 GCA_017616165.1 Treponema sp. | reverse complement strand
AAGATTTTCCCTTCTAAATAAGTGTCTACTTTTATGGTTCCCTTTTTCTTAATGTGTCTACCTTATGGGGTACATTTTAGGGGCTCACCCCCTAAGACCCCTTCCTATAAACCCCCTTTCTTTTATTCCAAAAAAGCGTTAAAATATACTCATGATGACAAATATCAAGAGAGTGTGTTATGTTTTATTTGCATCGCTTCCTCTTGTTTTTGGAGCCTGCAAATACGACCTTGTAAAAGAAACCACATTCGATTACAACGAAAAAAAGAACGCTGCAGACTATGACGATTTTATTCTTCCGCCGGAAAACGTAACCGCAAGCCAGGGAGAAAGCAAATCGGTAACGCTCAGCTGGATTCCCGTAAAAAATGCCGTTCAGTATTATATTTATTCCGCACCAACTCCGTACGATACCTTTGCAAAAATTTCAGAAACCAAAGGTTCCGAAACCGAAATCATCATCGACGAAGAATCGGGCATCACAAAATATTACTGTGTAAGTTCAGTAAACTATTACGGCACTGTTTCGGCAAAGAGTATTGTAACCGAAGGAACCAGCCTTGCCGTGCCTGTAATTACGCAGATTGAATCATCCGAAGAAGGCGATGCAGTTACCGTTGACTGGTGGATGGATAACTGTCAGGACCAGACCTATCAAAAGCAGGTAGAGTTTTACATTTATACAAGCCTCAAAACTTCGCCAAACATCAAATATAAAACAGCTGTTGCTCCTGGAACCGCCCGCCAGATAATAATAGACGGACTTACTTCCAAAACAGAATATTTTTTCGAAGTAGAAGTATTAAACAAGCAGACCGGTCACAAGGAATCCAGCGGCAAATACACTGCAGAAACAGCACACCGTGTTTTGCCGGATGCACCTGTAGATTTTGCAGTTACCCGCGGAGAAAGTACAAGCCAGATAGTTTTAAGCTGGAAAACACCGGACGGAGCCTGGTACCGCGAAAATTCCGGGGCCAGCGGCTTTGTAAAGCATCCGGTTTATTTTGAGATTTATAAAAAAGAAGCCGGAAAAAACGAAGACTATACAAGTATTGGTTTGATTGCCGTAACCCCAAATGATTCCTGGTCACATAGAAAAACTCAGTTTGGAAATCTTTCAACTTATACAATCGAAAATTCTCAGGAAAAACTTGATTCCCCTTATGACAGCTACTATGCAGGGGCCCAGATTACCTTTACAGATACAATATCTGAACTGGACCGCGGAAAAAAATTCTCTTATTATGTTCAGTCAATTACAGACGACACACCGGAAGGAAAAAGAATTACTTCACAAAGCAGCTGCAGTCAGGTTATAGAGGGCTGGACTGTAGCGGTACCGGTTTTTTCCATTAAGTCAAATTATGAAACAGAAGGTAATTATTTTACAAAAATTTCTTTTGCTTATAACTTAAACTTTGATAACTATGGAGTAGCTTATACTTATTTTGTTAAGAGGGTACAGCTTTCGCTTGAGAATAACACTTCAATCGGTACACATTGGGAATCTTTTGCTTCTGTAGAAAGCCTTAATGCTAAAACAGATGACTTTATTCCTGCTGCAGATTCTCCGCAAAATGGTTATTACAAATATTCCCTTTATCTTTGTCCTTTGGGAACCGGGCAGTCTGGTGATCAGGAGCCGGATCAAAGTTTTTATATAGCAGAAGCTTCGGGAAAATATATTGTAACTGATGATGCTTCAAATATTCCAGAAATTGAAAACTTTAGGGTAGATGACGGTTATCCGGACAACTTCAAATTAAAATGGAAATATAACAGCGAATATGTTTATACAATCCACTGGTGGGAAATGCACGGCAGTGAAAAGGGCAGTGAAGAAACTCTGGAAATTGTTCCGGGTAACGGCTGGGAAAATGACCAGGAAGTTACTTATTCCCATAACGCAGAATCTGGCAGCAGGCGTATTTATCAGCTGGAAGCTTCCACCGGTATTTCTGCAGTTAAAAATCCTCTTGTAGATGGGCAGGAAAGTGAAGATTATATTTTTGAAACCCTTGGTACTGCCGAGCCGTTATTTACAACTTATGATTACAGTACAATCACAGTTACCTGGCCAAAGGTTCAGAAAGCAGACGGAGACTATGCAGTTTCTGCAAGCTTTGATGAGGGTGGAGCAGCTGTTACCGGTGATATTCAGATTGCCGTTTTGCCAAACGACCCGGACACCTACAGATGCGTAATCACAAATCCTACAGGCTGGAACGACGCAGAAAAATCAGGCAAAAAAATTAATCTTACAGTAACTGCAAAAAACGGCACAAAGGGAGAAACCCAAAGCCAACCAGTTGCCGTATGCACCCTTGGTCCGGCTCTTGCAAACCTTAAGGTTGCGCAGACAGTAGAAAATGACAAAATCACAGTTCAGTGGAATAAAATAGAAGGTGCTGCCGGATATAAACTTATCCGACAGAGGTACAGCAACGGAGCCGGGACAGTACCTGATCCAAACGGCCAGGACATTTATTACATAAACGCAGGCAGCATTACCGCAAACGGAGAAACCGTAGATTCAAATTACGCCACAATCCGCGACAACGGTAACGGCACCTTCCTTTTTGAAGACAAGGCTGTGGATGCGCTGGACTCAACAAATCCATATTCAATTAATCAGGCCTGTCTCGAATGGGGTCTGCCGTTCAGCTATCAGATAGTTCCGATTAAACAGGGCAGCGACAGAAACGACACCGCCTATACAAACCCTCAGACAAAGTTTGGCGCAACCAAGGGGTATGGACTTAACGTGCATGCGCAGAAGTCCGTAAGCGGAACTACTCAGGTAATAACCTGGGATGCACCATATTATTATAATGCAAACGAAAAACCTTCTGTTTATTTCAGGGTTGCCGGAAGTACCCAGAATAAATGGACTAAAATTGATGCAGATTTTTCTGATGATAAAAAAACTGCATCGGTAACTCCAGGCTCGGCAATTGAAGCTTATGAATATCTGGTTGTCTATAAACGAACTTCAAATACACTTGACGGAATAGTCCCGGTTTCCTTTATAAACGACAACAGAATAGGTCTTAGCACCATGGAAAATACAGAAAAAGCAAATAAGGGTTATCTGCTTGCTGTAGAACTCCGTGCAAGAACCGGTTCAAACTATTCCGAAATAATAAGCTGGGACGAATGGGATTATGAAAAACGTGCAGTTGGCCCGGACAGCGCATATATTTCAATTATAAATTACAATCTGTCAAATCAGGGTTCAAAAGTTGTTACCCTTGATTCTAACCTGCATTATTCTTCAAAGGAAAATTTAAAAGAGACTGTTATTGAGCCGTCTATAGGTGAATTTGAAATTTATCCGACATTTGCACAGCCTGGCAGTACTTTGGAAAAAGTTACAACCGGACCGTTACAGATATTGCGCGATGCAAAGCATTATTACTATCTTACTCTGGAAAGAGAAGGTCAGCCGGCTGTAGAACTTTACAAAAATAATGAGAAATATGCCTATAGAAATATTAGCCCTAGAGAGCTTATAAAATGCGCTATGTTAACCATGTCTTATGCTTTTTATCTTGATTGCGGCGGAAATGCAGAATATACAAATATTAATTCCCGATTAAAATATCCTGATTCACAAAAAATTATTCCTGGAGGCAGTGGATCTGCAACCTTTAGTACAACATCATATTTATGGGCTGAAGCAGGAAAATACAAAGCAGCTGTTTCAATGACCGATTTTGCTCCAGCGCAATTAAATCCGGGTGGTACCAGAACTTCAACAGTTGCACTTACAATGACAAATGTTGAATTCACATTAAGAGGTTTGTCGGACTCTTATGTTTATAAGTTCCGTTCATCTAATTTTGAAATTCATGTTAGTCCTGTAGATACAAAAATGCCTGCAAGTTATACAGCAACATTAATTATGAACTGTACCGGGCAGGGTAATCTTACTGTTAAAAATGGAAACGAAACAGTAAGTGCAGGTTCGGTTGACGTGCGCAGAAAATATCTGCCGCTTCAGATGGATGATGATGGTCATTTCTGGCTTATGGATACGGGCTTAGGCTGGTGGCCTGCAGCAAACTAGGGGTGCGGTATGAAAAAAATGTTTAAGGCAATAAAAATAACTGCGCTCATTGGAGGGGCTCTTCTTGCGCTGTCACTTGCCGGGTGCTATACCTGGTATGACTCCAAAATAGACATGGATACAAAAACGCCAAAGGTAAACCTTAGCGATTTGTTTTTTAAGGAAAAAGAGGTAACGGAGCTTTCGGTGCCAAAGCAGCTTTTTGTTTCGCAGGGCAAATACAGTGGAACCATAAAGCTTCACTGGGACGAAGTTCCTTATGCAACCTCTTACCGTGTAGAGCGTGCTGTAGTTACACCCGACCCGGAAACAGGAGCCGTAACCCTGCCCGAAGAAGGAAACTTTGAAGTTATAAATAAATATGTTTACGGAAACAATTATACCGATCTGGTTTTATCTTCGCCCGGCCCGCAGAACGAACAGTATGATAAGCTGTACTATTATCGTGTAAGTGCAGAAAACATAAAGCAGGGGCTGGAATCAAGCGAGTTTACAAAAATAAGCAGCAGCTCCTGCGGATGGCTTTTGAGACCGCCTGCATCAATAGAAGCAGACAAGGGAGAAAGCACAGAGTTCATTTCTCTAAAATGGTCCAGAGTTACCGGTGCTGCTTATTACAGAATATACCGCGGTATGCAGGCAAACGGCTTTGGAATGGAGCTTTTGGATACAGTAAGAGGAAATATTACCGCCTACCGTAACGAGCTTTCTTCAAACGAAAAAGGCCAGGAATTTTATTACAAGGTTTGTGCAGTTCTTTCAGACGGTTCTGAATCTGCCTTTACGGGGCTTGCATTGGGCTATTCTGCAAAGGAGGGTGCTCCTGTAAGCCCGTCAAATGTTCATGTAGAAAAGGGTAAGGCAGAATCTGTAGATAAGCTTACAGTAAAATGGAATGAATATACTAAATCCGGTTATGATATAAAATTTGCAGTTTACAGAACAAGCGATACGGACACAATTTATACGCTTGTTTCAAACGGAGTTACAGGAACTTCGCTTACAGACTCTTCTGTACTCAAGCCTGGCGTTAAGTATTATTACTATGTTCAGACAATTGCAACGGCTCAGGGAGGAACAAATCCGGGAGAAGTATTAAAATCGGGCTTTAGTAAAACCGGTCCAGATTCAGAAAATCCTGCTGTGGGCTGGCTTTTAAGTCCGCCTTCCGGCTGCGAAGTTGCAGATGCATCGGACTCTTCCAAAGTAAGAATAAGATGGACACCTGCAGTTGGCTATGATGATGAGGATACAGATTATTCTTATAATATCTACACTTCTGATGATATTTCGTTTGAACAGTCAGAATCTGTTGTAAGTCATCTTGTACCGGGCCCTGTTTTGCCGCAGGATCAAGACGGCTACTATTATTATGATACAGAGCGCAAACCGTTTTTCCGCATTATTACCTTAAACGAAAACGCTCCGGATATTCAAAGTGACCCGAGTAAAATCATAGCACCATGTCCTAAGGCACCGCAGAATGTAACTGCAAGCAAGACTTCGGGACTTGGAGGACTAAGTTCGTTTACTGCCAACACAAACGGCGTATATCCTGTAAAAATTACCTGGGCAGCACCGGCGGGGGACAATCCTGCAGGTTACCATGTTTACCGTTCTACAAAGCCGGACTCATCATTCCGTAAAATTACAGATGAACCGGTAACAGGCAGCCTGGAATTTATAGATAACAATGAAACTGCAAGAGCCGGAACCTTCTATTACTACAGGGTTGTTTCGCTCAATCTTCTGGGAGACGGCAAAAACGGTAATGACCAGACAGATGCAACCCGAGGCTACGGAGCCCTTACCCGTGACCAGTGGTTCCGGGAATACAACAAGACCTGTAAAAAGTCCCAGTCAAAGCTTACGCTCATGCACAAGTCTAAGGATACAGACAAGCTTGGACAGGAAACTACAAACGGCGATATAAGCGGCACCCTTTCTTACAATGCAAAGATTGACGGACTTGGAGCGCGCATCTTAATGCATTACACAAATTATGCAGACTTTTATGCGGCAGGTAATTCTGCATTTGGCATTTACTTCCTCCTGGAAGGAGATACAAATACAAGCGCCAATATGAGCGCAAACGGAAGCATGGACGGAACGGTTACTGCGGCAAACAGCGGAATGTATCCGGGCTATGCAAAATATGACCACCTGGAAATTAAGGGTGGTGGTGCCGGCGGCGGTTATTATGTTGTCTGCACACGCGATAAAAACGGAAATACAATCCTTGGCGAAGGAAACGTAGACTGGGGAGTAGGAGAAGAAAACTGATGAAGGAAAATAAAATGAAAACCAGAATTATTTTGACTATGGGACTTACACTTTTGCTGGTAGCACTGTTCTGTTCCTGCTATACTCCAAATCCTCTTTACGGAACCTGGACTGACAATGACGGAAATAAAATTCAGTTTATAGATGACGGAACTTTTTCGGCAACAATCAAGGATTCCGAAAACGAGCTCATTTCTTATTCCGGTGAATGGAATGTAATAGACAATGTCCTTATGTTTACGATTAAGGGGGACTCAACCTATACAAGAAATACCGAATGGGACATCCGCGGGGCTATGCTGTATCTTACCTGGACAGCAAATAACAATACAAGGGTGCTCACGCTGTATCATACGGCGCGTTAGGCGAGGCTAACAGTGAAAAAATATTTTTGTATAATTTTAGCAGTAATTTTATGTGCCTCTGCCTTTTCCCAGGATTTTGAACTTAATGTAGATTTTGTTTTTGAAGAAGGCGTAAGCTATGCCCAGGTAACCCGCGTAGAAAAGCTAGAAGACCGTTCAAACTTTGTGCGCGAAAATATGATGATTGGTGCGTTCTTTACAACAAAAACTGTGGGGCTGCCGCTGGTAGATCTGTCGCTCGATGTTAGTGCCTACTATCCGTTTTATCAGGCGTTTAACGGCATGGAGCAGCATCCGCGCAATGTAGTGAACTATGCCTTTGATACCTATCTTGCCGCTTACTATGATTATGACTGGTTTGAATATGTAATTTTTTCGGGAAGTCTTGGAATGCACTACATGTACCAGCTTACAGATGAGTGGCACATGCATTATGTAGGTCTTGGTCTTTCGATTGGATTTGAACTTCCTGTTTCGCCAGGCTGGACTATCGTAAACAAAAACTTTGTTTCGTTAGATAACCCAAACCTTGGCAAAAACAAAAACATTCAGAAGTTCGAAGGCTGTTATTCATATCATATTAACCTTGGCGTAAGATATTCGCGCAGAATACGAAATGAATACAGTTATATAAGTGGGGGCCCTGAGCCTGTCGAAGGGCCTTCTTCTACAGACGCTCTTTAATAGCAGCTATATACTCCCAGGAATTCAATACCTTTTTGGCAGCAGGCTCTGCAATGCGGGCAATGTCGCCAGTCATGTAGCCTTCTTCAATTGTCTGCAGGGTGGCTTTTTCAAGACGCTTTGCAAAATCAACTAATTCAGGAGTTCCGTCAAGCTCACCGCGTTTTGCAAGGGCACCGGTCCAGGCAAAAATTGTTGCTACAGGGTTTGTAGAAGTTTTTTCACCCTTGAGGTAGCGGTAGTAGTGCTTCTGAACTGTACCATGGCTGGCTTCGTATTCAAAGTTTCCGTCAGGGCTAACAAGAACGCTGGTCATCATAGCGAGCGAACCGCAGGCAGAAGCAATCATATCACTCATAACGTCGCCGTCGTAGTTCTTTGTGGCCCACATAAAGCCGCCTTCTGACCTCATAACGCGGGCAACAGCATCGTCAATCAGAGTGTAGAAGTATTCAATTCCGGCAGCTTCAAACTTTGACTTATATTCTTCGTCATAAACACGCTGGAAAATAGCCTTAAAGTTTCCGTCGTAAATCTTACTGATAGTATCTTTTGCGCCAAACCAAACGCTAACCTTTTTATCCAAGGCGTAAGTAAAGCAGCAGCGGGCAAAGCATTCGATTGAGTTGTCAAGGTTGTGGATTCCCTGAATGATTCCAGGACCCTTCATGTCCATAATAGTTTTGCGGATTTCTTTTCCGTCTACGCCAGTGAAAACAAGCTCGGCCTTTCCGGCAGTAGGACATTTAATTTCGCAGTTTTTATAAACATCACCGTAAGCATGGCGGCCAAGAACGATAGGCTTTTTCCAGCAGCTAACAGTTCCGTGAATATTGTTTACAAAGATTGGCTCGCGGAAAACTGTACCGTCAAGCTCTGCACGGATAATTCCGTTTGGAGAAGGGGTGAGCTGCTTAAGGTGATATTCTTCAACACGTGCCTGGTTGCTTGTGATTGTTGCACACTTTACACCAACGTGAAGACGTTTGATTGCTGCAGCTGCCTCGTATGTAATCTTGTCATCAGAGTCGTCGCGGCTCTTAAGACCAAGGTCGTAATATTCAGTCTTTAAATCAATATAAGGCAAAAGGAGTTCGTCCTTAATTACCTTCCACAAAACTCTTGTCATCTCGTCGCCGTCAAGTTCAGCGATCGCATTTTTCATCTGTATCTTTGCCATAATGTGGATATTATATAGAAAAACGGACCTTGATACAATTACAATTGAATCTTTAACAATAAAACAATATTCTTATAGCATGAAACGAAAAATATTATCAGGCATAGGTATTGGCGCAGGTATATTTTTAGCGCTCATCATTTTATTTTTTGCATTTTGTTTTCCTTACAGAAACAGTGCTTCCTTCAAGAAAAATATAAGCAATATGGCAAAGCCGTATGACTATGAGCTTACACAAAAACAGGCCCTTAAAGATTTTGATTATGCATATAAGCATTTGAGCCAGGTTCATCCTGCTATGCTTGATAAAAAGGGCGAAAATTATAAAAGGGTAAGGGCTGCTTACGAGGCAGGGCGCAGTAAAATTGAGCAGAAGGATGTGATAACCGTTGTGGAATTGAATCAGCATTTGGAACGCTTTTTTTCTGTTCTTGGTGATGCCCACTCTTATGCAAGGGCAAATTATGCAGAGCCGCTTTATATGAAGTATCTGGATCAGGTAAAAGCCGAAGATTATTCATTTGTAGGATTTGAGGGGCTTTCTTATGAAGAGCTTTTAGAAATAAAGAAGGATTTGTTCAGCTACGAAAGCGAGCTCTGGGCTTTGCCGGATTTAAAGGATTATACAATCTGCTGTCAGTATCTTTCTTACCTTGGCTATGATTTAGAAAAGCCGGTTACCTATACTCTGGAAAAAACTGAAGAAGACGGCAGCAAAATTACAAAATATCTTACAGTAACAAAGGATGATTTTTTGCCGCTGGCTGAATACCTTGAATATAACAAAAAGTACCGTGAGAAGAAAAAGACTGAGTCGACGACACCGGCTTCATTCTGTTCTTACAAAATTGATAAGGAGCATGATGTTGCAGTCTTAACTTTAACCTCTTGCGAAAATAATGCAGAATACAAAAACTGCCTGCGCCAGATGTTTACCGAGGTTAAGCAGAACAATATAGGCAATGTTGCAGTTGATGTGCGTAAGAACGGAGGAGGTTCTTCGCTTGTAATTAACAGCTTTATTAAATATCTTGATACAGATTATTTTTATGAGCCGACTTATTCTTCACGCCTTGGGCCATTCCTTGTAAAGTCCGGTAGCGGTCGTAAAACAAATCACCGTGTGCAGGAGCTGCTTTTTACGGGAAATGTTTTTATCCTTACTTCGCAAAAAAGCTTTAGCTCGGCAATGATGTTCCCGCAGATGATTAAGGATAACGGGCTTGGAAAGGTAATAGGTCAGGCGCCGGCAAATAACCCGAACGGCTATGGAGATGTCGTAAATTTTTATCTGCCGGTTTCCAACATATTCATGCAGGTTTCCTTCAAAAAATTCCACCGTGTAAATCAAAACACAACAGAAAAATATGTAGAGCCTGATTACCCTTGTGCTTCAGATGATGTGTTTGAAGTCTTATACGACCATACCAATTAGTTTTACAATAAACGCAAAAATCCACGCCAGGACACATTGCCAGACAACAAGTGTCGCTGCCCATTTTGCGCCAAGCTCTCTTTTTACAGAGGCAACAGCCGCAATACAAGGTGTATAAAGAAGACTGAATACTAAAAGGCTTGCTGCAGCCAATGGAGAAAGAGAAGCTTCAACACCGCCGGCAAACAAAATCTGCAGGGTAGAAACAACGCTTTCCTTTGCCATAACACCCGAAATCAAGCTTGTACAGATTCGCCAGTCGCCAAGACCAAGTGGGCGGAACAGCGGTTCAAGCAGGCCTGCAATAAGGGCCAGAATGCTCTGCGAAGAATCTTCTATATAATTCAAATGTAAGTCAAAGCTCTGCAGGAACCAGATAACGATTGTTGCAATAAAGATTACTGTAAAGGCGCGTTCAAGAAAGTCCTTGGCCTTTTCCCACAAAAGCTGTGCTGTGTTTTTTACACTAGGCAGGCGGTAGTTAGGAAGCTCCATTACAAAAGGAACAGGCTCGCCCTTAAAGATTGTCTTTTTATAAATGAGCGCGCACAAAATTGCAATCACAATTCCAAGCACGTAAAGGCCTGTCATAATTAGTCCGCCCTGCTTAGGGAAAAATGCCGAAACAAAGAAGGCATAAATCGGAAGCTTTGCAGTACAGCTCATAAACGGTGTGAGCAGGATTGTCATCTTACGGTCGCGTTCACTAGGAAGGATTCTTGTAGACATAACTGCAGGAACCGTACAGCCAAAGCCAATCAAAAGCGGAACAATACTACGGCCGGAAAGACCTATTTTTCGGAGCAGGGTATCCATCACAAAGGCAACGCGAGCAATGTAGCCCGAATCCTCCAGCAGAGACAGGAACAAAAACAATGTAACAATTACAGGCAGGAATGAAACGACACTTCCAACGCCTGCAAAAATACCGTCGATAATCAGTGAGTGTAGAATCTCGTTTATACCTGCTGCAGTGAGTGCGGAGTCTACAAGACCTGTAAGCGCATCAATTCCTCGTTCCAGAAGTCCCTGGAAAAAAGCTCCAATTACATTAAACGTAAGGAAGAACACAAGCCCCATAATTGCAATAAAAAGCGGGATTCCTGTGTATTTGCCTGTGAGGAGCTTGTCAATTTTCTGTGAGCGGATTCTTTCCTTGCTTTCGCGTGGCTTTTTTACTGTCTGGTGGCATACGTTTTTGATGTAGGCATAACGCATATCTGCCATGGCAGCGCTTCGGTCAAGGCCGCGCTCCTTTTCCATCTGAAGTGAAATATGTTCTAGAGTTTCTTTTTCGTTTACATCAAGGTCAAGCTGGTACAAAATGCGCTTGTCGCCTTCGAGGAGCTTGCTTGCCGCAAATCGAACAGGAATACCTGCCTTTTCTGCATGGTCGTGAATAAGGTGAATTACAGCATGAAGCGCACGATGGACAGCACCACCCGAATCATTTACATCACAAAAATCCTGCCGCAGCGGTTTTTCCTGGTAGTAGGCAACGTGAACCGCATGCTTTATAAGCTCATCAACACCCTGATTTTTAGAAGCCGAAATTGGAACGACAGGAACACCAAGCATCTCTTCCATTTTGTTTACGTTTACAGAGCCGCCGTTGCCTGTCATTTCGTCCATCATATTCAGGGCAATTACCATCGGTACATCCATTTCGAGCAGCTGCATTGTAAGGTAAAGGTTTCGTTCGATGTTGGTTGCATCTACAATATTGATAATTCCGCGCGGCTTTTCATTAAGAACAAAATTGCGCGAAATAATTTCTTCGCTTGTATACGGTGACATTGAATAAATGCCGGGAAGGTCTGTAACAAGAGTATTTTCGTGGCCGCGGATTGCTCCGTCCTTGCGGTCTACCGTAACTCCCGGGAAGTTTCCTACATGCTGGTTAGCACCGGTTAACTGATTAAAAAGAGTTGTCTTTCCGCAGTTTTGATTTCCCACCAGTGCGTAGGTAAGGGTAGTGCCCACAGGAAGTGGATCGCCGTCGCCCTTGGCATGAAAGCGTCCGCCTTCACCAAGACCAGGGTGTTCAGTTTTATGCTCCGGAGCCGGCTCGTGTACAGTTGCAGCATCAAGCTGTTCGGCCTGGATTTTTGCTGCATCGTCTGCACGCATCGTAAGCTCATACCCGTTAATTTCAAATTCAATCGGGTCGCCCATAGGCGCAAGCTTAATCTTTGTAATTTCTGTTCCAGGGATAACACCCATATCCAAAAAATGCTGGCGCAGTTCCCCGTTACCACCAACCACATTAATGCGAGCTACTTTTCCAATCGGCAAATCCTTAAGTGTCATACCAATATTATATTATTTTTTCCAAAACAATGCTATTATTGAATTGATGGCAACAGCAGAGCAAAGCCTCCTTCTAGGCACCAGCGGTTACGATTACCCTGAATGGAAGGGCATTTTTTATCCCGACGACCTCAAAAGAAAAGATTTTCTTTCCTACTACTCAACGCAATTCAACGCACTTGAGCTGAACAATACCTTTTACAATATGCCAACATCAGAACGCATGCTTTCGTTTTATGAACGCAGTGAAGGAAGGTTAAGCTTTAGCGTA
Organism: Treponema sp.; assembly: GCA_017616165.1. Classification (GTDB taxonomy): domain Bacteria; phylum Spirochaetota; class Spirochaetia; order Treponematales; family Treponemataceae; genus Treponema_D. Next base: position 27,776 of record JAFZYR010000031.1, on the reverse strand, counting down.
AAAGCCAACAGACTTTTGACCCACGAGGTTGGTCCAGACTGGGGATTTCAAGCAAAAATCTTTCGTGATGCAGTGGGTCCGCTTTTGGAAAAATCTTCCTTGTGCTCAGTTCTTTTCCAGTTTCCCCAAAGCTTTCATTACACACCAGAAAACCGAATATATCTTGCAAAGCTTATAGATGAGTTCAAAAGCTTCCCGGTAGTTGTAGAGTTCCGCCACGAAGAATGGATTAAAGAATCAGTCCTAGCCGGCCTGAATGACCGCGGCGCCTCCATAGCCTTGTGCGACATGCCAGATTTAAAATATCTGCCAAAATGTGTGGTTCCTGAGGCCCTCGAAGGACCACCTTCACCATCCAGCCCCTTATTCTACCTCCGCCTCCACGGCCGCAACGCCACCGCCTGGTACGCCGACACCACCACCCCAAACGGCTCCGCCCGTTATGACTACAACTACAGTGACCAGGAACTCTCTCAATTTGTCCCTGTAATCCAGAATGTAATCTTAACCGGCAAAAAGCCAGTAGTCTTCTTTAACAACCACCCAAACGGTAGCGGTGCAAAAAATGCAAAGAGATTGTTCGAATTGTTGAATGTATAGCCTTAAAAAGTTCCAAAATTCGATAAAAATAAACTTTTTTTTAATTTTTTTTCAAATTTACTTCCTATTTTTGCATTTTTTTTTGTTAACTATAGTAAGGAAAAATTATTATGGTAGACAAAGATATAACTGAAAAAAATCTGGAAGCGTTAAATGATGTTTTCGCAGATATTGTGAATGTGCTTTTGTTCGATGGCCGGCCGGTTATTCATGAAGATGAACTGGAACCTGCTTCTGAACATAGTATTTTTAAAGCTGATGGAAAAATTCATGAACAGGAAAGGGATGTTTCAAAATTCTGGAAAAATGGCGAAATCAGAATCTCATTATTGGGCTTGGAAAATCAAACTAAAAAAGATAATAACATGCCTTTACGGGTAATAAGTTATGATGGCGCTGCTTACAAGCAACAGCTTCTGGATAGGGCTATAAAGAAAAAATACCCTGTTATTACGCTGGTTCTATATTTTGGAATGAGATGTTGGAATAAACCCAAGAGTTTATTTGATTGTTTTGATGTTCCTGAAGAACTTAAACCATTCATCAATGACTACAAAATTAATGTATTCGAAATAGCCTGGCTTGACGAGGAAACAATTTCCAAATTTAAAAGCGATTTTAAAATAGTAGCAGAATTTTTTCATGCCAAAAGAATAAATGAAGAAATAAAAGGTTCAAAGGAAATTATTAAGCATGTAGATGAGACATTGAAATTGATGTCCTCATTAACAGGTGACGATTCATTCGAAAGGGTGTATAATGAATTAAATGAAAAGAAAAAAGGAGGTACCAATATGGATGAACTTCTTCAAAGATATGTAAATAAAGGTAAAACTCAAAAAGCTGAAGATGCCACTATCAAATTATTAAAAGAAGGTATTACCCCCGAAGTTATTGCAAAGTGCGTAGATTTACCAATAGAAAGAGTGCTTGAATTACAGGAAAGTATTCTGGTGAAAGCTTAATAATTCTATAACTATACCCCTTTACTTATTCAACGCAGACAGAAGTAATGTCTTTTTCATATGTATATTATATCATCTATTTCGGCTCCCGAACAATTCCTGTAAACAGATTAATTCCGGTTTCATTGTCCCTTATAACATACGCAAAAGGGTGGTCGGCATTGAAAATGATAGGCGGGCGTTCGGGCATGGCGGCGGTGGCTTTCATTGAAAACATTGTAACTGCGGCGGCTTTGGTTTCTTTTTCGTTTACCTGGATGCGCACCTGGTGGATGGCGGCGTCTACGTAAAGGTTGTTGCCGTCTGTAAAGATTTTGGAAAGATCACTTGCTGTGGGGTCAAAGGCTGCTGTCATGCCAAGGCTTTCCAGAATTGGAATAAGGTCGTATTTTGAAGTCAAATCAAACTTTGGAAAAGAAATCTGGGTGCGGTTGCGGCTCTTTTTCTGTTCAAAGCTTTGAAGCTCGGCGTGAAGGTCTGCTCCTGTAAAATCATAATCGTAATCATAAGGAAGGAAAACAATCATTGAATATCTATTATCCTTGTAAGCAAACTCTGCAATCTGGAAGGTTTCGTTCTGATAATATGGCACGCTTGTCGTTTTATGCATCATCTGAACTTTAGTCTTTGACTGGCTGGTCTTATGAAAATCCAGCTCGTAGGTATCATATTCATCAAATTCTGTTTCCCATTTTTGATTAAAATACAGGGTGTTGAGCAAAACCAGCTGGGTGCTCACAGGCAAATCATCCTGCAAAAAGTTTTCTATGAGCTTGTCGGTCTGCTTTGAAATAAAGGAGTTTATCTCTTTGCGAACCTTTGGTCCCTGGGTAAAATCAGTCGGTTTTATAATAAAATCGTAGTCCTTGGTAAACTGCTTGTAATCACTCTGAATACTAAGCGACTTTTTATACCACAGCGAATTTGTCATGTTTTCAGTACCTGTGATGATCGCCTTAAGCTGTTCATCAGCCTCAGCACTCGGCTCAAATGAAATTACCTGATTAATCTGGTCCTTTGTCTGCCCCTGTGCACCCTTTTGCAAGGCATAAAGCAGGCTGTAAATAGAAATTGCAGAATAATTTACATTGCCTGGCTGACTGCTCAAGGTCTGGTAAAGCTTAGCGTCGAACGAATTGATTGAATCGTTTGCAAACAAAAGAACTGCGGATACAGCGATTGTCAAAAAAAATGATATTAGCTTTTTCATAGTTATAATATAAACAAACAAAATGAGGGCGTGGATACAAAAATCCACGCCCCCGTTATGCACGTTATAACCGTTATGCAGCCGGCTTATAAAGCCTTATTAATTTCCTTTGTCTTTTTCTTGTAGTACATTGTAAAGCAGAGCCAGAAGATAAAGTACACTACAATGAATATACCAAACCAGATTAAGGTGCTGCCCACAGTGTGAGGGAACCAGCCGCAAAGGAAGCCTGCAATGTACATTACAATCGAATTGATTACAAAGTGCAGGGCTGTCTGTGCAAGAATGCTCCAGCGGTCCATTTCGAAAATCACTGTGGTAGCGGCAAAGCTAAGTCCCAGGATTCCACTGATCAAGTACTGAAGCACTACAGCTGCAATTCTTGAGCTTGTGTGGTTTACAAGATAAGTGCTTACTGCATAGTAGTTGCCGTCGCCGATTATAAGACTTTCCAGAATAAGGATTGTCTGTCCAATAAATACTCCATAGATGAAGCCTAAAATTGCTCTTTTGATTATCTTATTAATTGTTTTCATAGTTCTTTCTCCTTACCAGATTAAGCTGGTCTTTAATTTTGTTCATGTATCTTCTTGATACCATTGTATCTGTTCCGTTTGTAAAGTTTACCTTGACGATGCCGCTAAAGGACATGTCCAGATTTGTAACCCTGGAAAAGTTTACAATGTCTGTATTTGATATTCTGATAAAGTCGGTCCAGCCGCACTTTTCAGCCATTTCTTCGAACTCGTAGAGCCGCATTTTTACAAGCAGGGTTTCTTCCTTGTCGCCGCACTGTGCATCCATGTACACCTTTTTGTCCATGCTGTAGATGCGGTAGATGTCTGCCTGTTTAACCTGAATGCAGTAATCTCCGTCCCAGCCGCTAAGAATTGTATTGCGACCGGTTTCGTCCATTCTGCCGATTTTTTCTGCAATATCCTTTATGCCCTGTGTTTCCACTGCAGTGTGAATTACGCAGTATGGATTATCGCAGCTTTCAATTTTGATTTGTGTTTTCATTAACGCATGCTCCTAAAGCCTATTGTAAGCACTGGGCTCGATCTTGAAAAGTCCTTGAGCGCCTGTTTGTTCTTTCCCACAAGCAGTCTGTTATCACCTCCAAATTCGACTACAAATGCGGTTTCCTGACAATACTGGAACTCAAAACCTGCACCAAAGGTAATATGCACTAAGAACGGTGTTTCACTTACCTTGTAGCCCGGACAGCTTATGAGTCCAAACCCGCCGGCTGTAAAACAGTATGTTCTTGTAATAAAACCTTCTCCGTTTACGCGGCCTCCGAAAATGAGCTTGTCGCCAACCTGAAATTCGCCAAAGCTTTTACCTCCGTCTCCCTGGCAGAAAATGTGGTTACGAAAAACAAAGTTCTTTTCTTCCGGCAGGCAGTTTATACCAAACTCGCCAAAGCCGCCGCAGAAGTCCTGGCCACTTGTCCAGAAACCTCCGTTTGTAAAACGGTACTTTATGTCTGCAGATTTTGAACCTTCTGCAAACCCAACACTGCAAAAAATTGCGACCAAAACTAAAACAATTGCTGTTCTTTTCATGGTTCCGACTATAGCACGGGGCCGCCCGCTTGTGTTATTTTGAGGGATAAGTGGTAAAATATTGTGATAAGTGGTAAAAAATGGTATTATAAAGCAAAATAATCTAAAGTGTCGTCTTTGGGCCTGGCTCAAGGATCTGTTTAAGGAACAATTAATGAAACTTTTCAATTCTGGTGTAATTTACGAAAACGGGGCTCTTCGCGAGGCAGCTGCTTCTGCAGACGGAGCTAAAAAAACAATTGCTTATTCAATTTTACAAAAGCATAATACAAGCGGCGATGACTCAAAGCTCAAAATCAAATTTGACAAAATTACTTCTCACGATATTACTTATGTAGGAATTATTCAGACTGCACGTGCCTCAGGACTCACAAAGTTCCCTATTCCTTACGTGCTTACAAACTGCCATAACTCGCTTTGTGCAGTTGGCGGTACTATAAATGATGATGACCACATGTTTGGTCTTACCTGTGCCCAGAAATACGGTGGTGTTTATGTTCCACCTCATCAGGCTGTAATTCACCAGTATGCACGCGAAATGCTTGCTGAATGTGGTGCTATGATCCTTGGTTCAGACAGCCATACCCGCTATGGTGCTCTTGGTACTATGGCAATAGGTGAGGGCGGCGGTGAGCTTGCAAAGCAGCTGCTCGGCAAAACTTATGATGTAAATTATCCTGGCGTTGTTGCCATTTATCTTACAGGAGAGCCTGTTGCAGGTGTTGGTCCACAGGACGTTGCCCTTGCAATCATTAAAGAGGTTTTTGAAAGCGGCTTTGTTAAGAATAAGGTTATGGAATTCATAGGCCCTGGTGTTGCAAAGCTTTCTGCAGATTTCCGTATTGGTGTTGATGTAATGACAACTGAAACAACCTGTCTTTCTTCTATCTGGGAAACAGACAGTAAGATTGAAGAATGGTATGCAATTCACGGCCGCGTAGGTGCTTACAAGGAACTCAAGCCTGCAAACGGAGCTTACTATGACGCCGCAATCGAAATTGATCTTGGTGCTATTCGCCCTATGATTGCAATGCCGTTCCATCCAAGCTGCGCATATACAATTGAAGACGTAAATAAAAACCTTGATGATGTCCTTACAGACGCAGAAAAGCGTGCAAAGGTCAGCTTTGGCGACAAGGTTGATTTTAACCTTCATAACAAGATTATTGACGGAAAGCTTTATGTTGACCAGGGTATTATTGCCGGTTGTGCAGGTGGTGGCTTTGAAAACATCTGTGCTGCAGCAGACATTCTTAAGGGTAAAGACAGCGGTAACGGCAAGTTCGTTCTTAGTGTATATCCTGCTTCTATGCCGGTTTACATGGAGCTTATGAAAAACGGTGCCTTTGCTGCTCTTATTGATGCAGGTGCTGTTGTTAAGACTGCCTTCTGTGGACCTTGCTTTGGTGCAGGTGATACTCCTGCTAACGGCGCATTCTCTATCCGCCATTCAACAAGAAACTTCCCTAACCGCGAAGGTTCTAAGATTCAAAACGGTCAGCTTTCAAGCGTTGCGCTTATGGATGCACGCTCAATTGCCGCAACTGCAGCTAACAAGGGCTTCCTTACTGCCGCTACAGAATACGACACAGAATTCAGCGGTAAAAAATATTTCTTTGACAAAGACATTTACGAAAAACGCGTATACGATTCAAAGGGTGTAGCTCATCCGGAGGTAGAGATTCAGTTTGGTCCAAACATCAAGGACTGGCCTGCAATGAAGCCTCTCTCAGACGACCTTCTCATTAAGATTGTAAGCGAGATTCACGACCCGGTAACTACAACAGACGAGCTCATCCCATCCGGCGAAACCTCTTCCTTCCGTTCAAATCCACTTGGACTTGCAGAGTTTACTTTGAGCCGCCGCGACCCTGCCTACGTAGGACGCGCAAAGGCAGTTCGTGATGGAGCAGAAGAGATTAAGGCAGAAGTTACTTCAACTGCCGCCGCTCTCGAAAAATACAGTGCAGGCTTTGGTGAGCGCGTAAAGGCCGCAGGTCTTGGTTCATCAATCTTTGCTGTAAAACCAGGTGACGGCTCTGCCCGCGAACAGGCTGCAAGCTGCCAGAAGGTGCTTGGTGGCTGGGCAAACATCGCCAACGAATATGCAACTAAGCGCTACCGTTCAAACCTTATCAACTGGGGTATGCTTCCATTCCTTTACAAGGACGGCGACAAGAATCTGCCATTTGCAAACGGTGACTATGTATTTATCCCGGATGTAAAGAAGATGGTTCAGGACAAGCTCCCAAGCTGCAAGGCTTATGCTGTAAAGGCAGACGGCACTGTAAACGAGTTTGAGCTTAGCACCGGTGACCTTACCGACGACGAACGCAAAATCATCCTTGCCGGATGTCTCATAAACTTTTATAGGGAATAAATGAAGAAATACGGACTTTTATTACTTGTTTTACTTTCTCTTTTAGCAACTGGTTGTGCCCACCGAAGTAAAGGTCCGCGCTTGTATCTTGATAACGACTTTTACTGGGCACTGGGAAGCGGCGAGGATCAGATAGAAGACGCTCCAAAGTATAACTATCAGAAGCTTCCAAAGCTGTGCTACAAAAATCTTGTACGCATCAAGGACATTGGCAATACCGGAAAATATGTGTGGCTCAAGGTTCAGTTTGAAATACCACAGGAGCTCAAGGGCGATGACCTTTCTATGCTCATTCCGTACCTGCATTTTGCCGAGGAGCTTTACTTAAACGGTTACTACATCGACGACTACGGAGTTATGGGAGAAGGTCCGGAGGATTCTACAATTCAGGAAGCTGGTCTTATGGCCCACCTGTTTGATTTTCCGGAAAGCTTTTTGAACCAGGATGGAATTAATACTGTTTATATAAAGCTTTTTGCACTTGGTAACGCCAGTGTTACCTCCGGAGTTTTTCTTGGCGAACGTCAGGATGCCTGGGCTACCTCTGATATAATGACCTTCTGGAGATCGCGTATCTACATCTTCCTCGAAGGCTTTATGCTTTGTGTATGCATTTTCTTCCTGCTGATTTTTATTGCCTATAAAAAGGACCGCCTGTATTTTTATCTTTCGCTCATGAGCCTTATTTCCATGTTCTTCTTCTCGGGCTTCTTTGGCGGAGACCTTCCGTGGGTCGGCTTCCATGGCGGTGTTACCTATCTGACCTTCTTTAAATTTACAAAGTGTATCTGCTTTTTTGCCCTGGAATATCTTTTCTCGCTTTTCATTTTTGACTCGCTCAAGATGAAGCATACAACCCTGGAAAGAATTTTACGAAATTCCTGGTTTGCAGTTGTTGTTCTTTTAATCTGTTTTGCGCCGACTTATCACTCACTTATTACAATCTCTCATATTGTAATCTGGTTCTCTCTTGTAGATGTTTCGTTGTCTATAGGCCTGCTGGTTCATAAGGCACGAAAAGGAGAACAGCGCCAGACTGCACGCATGGTGCTTATTGTTCTTTCTCCGTTCCTTATCTGCGTTTTCTTTGACTTTGTAATTAAGTCCTTTGTTAATAATATTACGCTTCCGTATTTTTCAATGTTTGGCTGGGAAATCACGGTAAGCATAAGCTTCCTGTACTTTAGTACTCAGTATAACCGTATTGCCATCCGCCTTGACTACCTTAACAAAAATCTTAAGAACGAGGTAGAAGAGCAGACTGCCAAGCTCATGGATGCAAACCACAAGCTTGAATACGAGCGCGATATTGCCAAAAAGGATATGCACATGGCATCGGTTGTTCAGCAGAAGTTTTTCCATGCTCCAAATCAAAAATTTGCCAACTGGGATTACGCTGTCTGCTACGAGCCTTTCTCCGAGGTTTCGGGCGACCTTTTCAATTTTTACTATGATGATGAACAGCTGCAGGGTGTTTCGGTATTTGATGCTTCGGGCCATGGTGTTGCCGCAAGTCTCATTACCATGCTTTCTGAAAATGTTATTAAAACTATCTATTCCGAAAGCCGCAAAAAGCACAAGCATCTTTCAGACGTGCTTACAGATTTGAACAACGGTCTTATAGAAGCCAAGGGCGATGTAGATAACTTCCTTACCGGTGTTCTTATAAGCATTACCGAAAAGAGTAACGGTGACTGCAAGATTGATATTGCTGATGCTGGTCATCCGTATCCAATTTTGTTCCGTGCCGATGCAAAGGAAATTGTTCACATCACTCCGCCGCCGGGAAAAGAATCTTACGGTCCAATTGGTATTGCTGGAATAGAAACTCATTATACAGATTTTTCTTTTGAAATGAAAAAGGGAGACATCCTTGTTTTATACACTGACGGTCTTATAGAAACAATGAACAGCCGCCGCGAAGAATTTGGAAAAGAAAACGTTGGAAAGGTTTTGATGGACAACAGCAAAAAGAATGCAAACTCCATCCTGCAGCTGCTTATGGCCAACCTGGACATCCACACCGGCCAGGAAATGCGCAACGACGACGTTACCGCTATTATCCTTAAAAGAAAATAATAATACGACGAACAAAAAAAAAGACCGCGGTCAGTTTTAACTGCCCGCGGTCTTTTTTATATTGCTGCGCTAGTTATTAGTTAGCTGCTTTTTTCTGCTTAGCAAATGTCTGTACACCTTCGATTACGAGGATAACAGCGAGCACTGCCATAGCAAGAGCGAAGATCAGCTGGAACCAGTTGCCCCAGAAGAAGGCACCGTCAGCACCAACAGCCATTGCCTTAATCTTGTTGATGATTGTAATAATCAAAGAAGTCAAGGTAGCAGCAAGCATGAAGATCATTGGAATGAAGAACATCTTGTTGTTCTTTCCTACATTACCAAGCCATGCAGCAACTGCCATCAAAGCAATACCTGCGAGGAGCTGGTTAGCAGCACCAAAGAGACCCCAGATTGCGCTGAGCTTAAGTCCACCAAGGATACAACCAATCAATACCATGATAGCTGTACCAAAGATTGGGTTAGCCAAAAGCTTGCGGATACCCTTAGCATCCTTCCATGTAGCTTCGTCTTCTTTAAGGAAGAGTTCAGAGAACATAAAGCGGCTAAGACGTGTACCTGTATCCAAAGATGTAAGAGCGAATACAGAAACTGCAAGTGTAAGCAAAGCAAAGATTGTGTTGTAGATTGTAGAACCTTCAGCACCAAAAAGAATTGCAAGACCTGCACCAAATGCAGCAGATGGAGAACCAAATCCGCCGGCCTTATATTTTTCGAATACCATACCAACAGCAATCAAAGAAATAATACCAAGTGCAGATTCAATAAGCATTGAACCGTAACCAATAGCCTTAGCGTTCTTTTCGTTGTCGAGCTGCTTAGAAGAAGTACCTGTAGAAATCAATGAGTGGAAACCAGAACAAGCACCACAAGCTACTGTAATGAACAGAGCAGGGAACATTGTACCAATACCAGTCTTCCAGCCTGTAAATGCTGGGATATTGAATGTAGCATTACCTGTGAAAGCAGAAGCAATAATACCAATGATTGCAAGCAACATCATAGCGTAAAGAAGGAATGATGAAAGGTAATCACGTGGCTGGAGCAAAATCCAAACTGGAACCAGGGAAGCAACTGCAATGTAAATACCGATGAATACAATCCATGCAGTACGTGTCATTGCAAAACCAACCTTCAAACCAATGATTGTGATAAGTACAATTCCAACAATACCAATGATTGTAGCAGGAAGAGTCTTAAGACCACACTTATTTGTAAGAATACCGTAAACAATGGCAAGAACAATGAACAGGAGAGAAATCATAGCTGTTGACTGAGCTCCTGTTGGGTTTGTTACAAAACCAAAGGTCTTTGCAGCGTTATCAGCAGTAAAGAAGGTTCCTGCAACAACGTTTACAAAGGAAGCAATTACAAGAATAAGTACCAGGAGAGCAAAGATAATGAAAAGCTTCTTTGCCTTTGAACCCATGGAAGACTTAATAATTTCTCCTACAGATTTTCCGTCATTTCTAATGGAAGCAAACAGAGAACCATAGTCCTGAAGACCTCCAAAGAAAATTCCTCCAACTACACACCAGAGGAATACCGGAACCCAACCAAATACGGCTGCCTGAATAGGACCGTTAATTGGACCAGCACCTGCAATTGATGAAAAGTGATGTCCCATCAATACGGCTGGTTTAGCCGGAACATAGTCAACGCCGTCTGTTTTTTCATTAGCCGGTGTTTTCCTTGTAGGGTCAATTCCCCACTGCTTTGCAAGCCATGATCCGTAGAAAACATAGCCGATTACAAGCAAAGCGACCGCAGCAAGAATGATTAATAATGCTGTCATTTTTTTGCAACTCCTTTATTAAAAATATTTTTTTCCAGCAGCTTACGGTAATCTTTACCCAGTCTGTTGGAATAAATGCCTTGATTTGAAAGCTCTGCCACTGCAAGCTTAAAATTGCTCCAGCCCCAGAAGCTGAACTTATAGGATTTATAAAGCTTTGTCTTTTTGATGGAGGTTTTTACTGTTTCTTCAAGCTTGTCGGCAAGAATAAATAACGTGATGTCCGAATTGCGGTGTCCCTCGTGCGGCTTTACCTTTGCAAGCCCCGTATCCCATGCCTTGGAGGTTAATTCAAGGAGCGTTTTGTCATCCAGAACAGGAACGCCTGCAAAATAAACAAATTCATTGGAGTCTATATCTGCGATGTGTGCTGAGCGGACAAGAAAATACTGTTCGTTGTGGGAGCGGAATTCTGCTTCTGCCAAAAACGGTGTGACAGGAGTGTCTTTATTAATTGTATAATACTGCCCGAAAGCCGGCAGCAGTTTTTCTAATGCCTCGGAGATCTGCATTTTCAAAACTTTTCCTATATATGAACAGTATAAGTCAACCTCTGTTCAGTGTCAATGAAAAACTTAAGCGAGGGTAAAGTGGGGTAAGCCATATGTTTTCTTTACCAAATTCTCCTGTAATGTGGTATAATAGAAAAATAAGGAGTTTTATTATGGTAGATTACACAGAAGGTTCAGGAAAGCAATATCACACTGGCGTTGGTCCGGACGACATTGGAAAATACGTTATTATGCCGGGAGACCCAAAGCGTTGTGCCAAAATTGCCGAACACTTTGAAAATGCAAAGCTTGTTGCCGATGTTCGCGAATATGTAACCTATACAGGAACCTTAGCCGGCGAAAAGGTAAGTGTAACCTCTACCGGAATTGGCGGACCTTCTGCTTCCATTGCCATTGATGAGCTTGCCAAGTGCGGTGCTCATACCTTTATTCGTGTAGGAACCTGCGGCGGTATGCAGGAAGAGGTAATGGGCGGTGATATCGTAATTGCAACCGGTGCCGTACGCATGGAAGGTACCAGCCGCGAATTTGCTCCTATTGAATATCCTGCAGTTCCAAATATTGATTGTGTAAATGCTTTAGTTGAGGCTGCTTGCGACCTTAAGGCTCCGCACCATGTTGGAGTAGTGCAGTGTAAGGATTCCTTCTTTGGTCAGCACGAGCCTGAAATTATGCCGGTAAGCTACGAGCTTGAAAATAAGTGGCAGGCCTGGCTTCGCATGGGTTGTCTTGCCAGCGAAATGGAAAGTGCAGCCTTGTTTATTGCGGGGCAGTTCCTTCGTGTTCGTGTAGGCAGCTGCTTCCTTGTTGTTGCAAACCAGGAGCGCGCAAAAAAAGGCCTGCCGAATAAGCAGGCCCATGATACTGAATTAGCAATTACTGTTGCTGTAGAAGCACTACGAAAGCTTATTGAAAAGGATCGTTAGGCTTTTACAGTATACTCGGTAACACCAAGAACGGTTTCGCCGTCAACCTGAGCAGCGCGCGGGCTGTCAAAGCTTACCTTGATGTCTTTTCCGGTATGAAGGATACACATCTTTGAGTTTTTGAGGTGTTCACCGGTAAAGATTTTTGAGAATACCATCAAAACCTGAAGTCTTATTTTTCCGCGGAATACGAGTACAGAAACCTTGTGCTCAGGATCATTTCTGTCCTGGTCTGGTGCTGCCATCATACCGCCACCGTAAAAACGTCCCTTCATTGCAGAGGCAAGGAAAACATCCTTGTAGTGATATTCCTTTCCGTCAACAATAACGGTTGCATTTGTCTTTTTATACTGGAACAGGGCACCCTTTACTGCAATAGGAGTGTAGTTAATAGGCTTTGTGCTGTCCTTTGCACGAAGCTTGTCGCCCACCTCGCAGCACCAGCCGTCAATTCCGTAGCCAACGCCGTTTATAAATTTCTTTGTTTTTCCATTGATATTAACTACAGGCAGGTTATTCATGTAGTTGTTAAGGTTGATAAGTGTGTTATCAAGCTTGCCGTGAACATCGCGGTTAAAGTCGTTTCCACTTCCAAGCGGGAAATAGAAAACAGGCTTGCTCAAATCTGATTCATCAACTTCGTTTACAAAGCGGTTTATAGTTCCGTCACCACCACAAAGCACAACTCTTTCGTCAGCTCTTACCTTATTCATAAAGGTTTTGTAATCAAAGTCTGGAGTCATCTCCACATATTCCAGATCATTATTAGCCAGAATGTCATCCAAATCATAAACCTTAGACTTAGCAGTCTTATTTCCCGACTCCGGATTATACAAAATAATATACTTTGCGTTCATCGTTTTTCTCCTTATATATATATTGTAGTCTTATATGAATAAAAATACAAGGTTTCTGTACTAAATGTATTGCATATTCTTACAATAAATTGTATATTTATTGCATATTTATGCATTTTTGGAGGCATATTATGGCAAAAGACAAGGTAGTTTTAGCTTATTCAGGTGGACTTGATACAACAGTTATCATTCCATGGCTCAAAGAAAATTATGATTATGATGTAATCGCTGTTTGTATTGACGTTGGTCAGGGCGATGACTGGGATGCAATTAAATCACGTGCATTGCGTACAGGTGCTGCAGCCTGCTATGTTGTAGATGCACGTCAGGAATATATAGAAGAATACATCTGGCCTGCTCTTAAGGCAAATGCTGTTTATGAGGATGAATACCTGCTTGGTACTTCTACAGCTCGTCCGCTCATCGGAAAAATCCTTGTAGAATATGCCCGCCAGGAGGGTGCCGTTGCAATCTGTCACGGTGCTACAGGTAAGGGTAACGATCAGGTTCGTTTTGAGCTTGCAATCAAGGCTTTTGCTCCTGATATTAAGGTAATTGCTGCCTGGCGTGATGACAAATGGAACATGGACAGCCGCGAAGCCGAAATCAAATATCTTGAAGACCGCGGACTCGAAGTTCCAATGAAAAAGGATCAGTCTTACAGCCGTGATGAAAATATCTGGCACTTGAGCCACGAAGGTCTTGAGCTTGAAAAGACAGAAAACGAGCCTAACTATAAGCACATGCTTCAGAATACAGTTGTTCCGGAAGAAGCTCCTGATGAAGGCGAATATGTAACAATCGACTTTGAAAAGGGTATTCCTGTTGCTGTAAACGGCAAAAAGATGAATGCTGTAGACCTGCTTAATGAATTGAACAAAATCGGTGGCCGCAACGGTGTTGGTCTTGTAGATATCTGCGAAAACCGCTGTGTTGGTATGAAGAGCCGCGGAGTTTACGAAACACCGGGTGGAGCAATCCTTTACTTTGCACACAGAATGATGGATCACCTTTGTCTTGACCGCGATACATATCACTACAAGCAGCAGCTTGCAATTAAGGTTGGCGAGCTTATCTATGACGGAAAGTGGTTTACAACCTTGATGGATGCCTGCATGGCTTTTGTAGACAAGACAGAAGAAACAGTTACCGGCTGGGCTAAGGTTAAGCTCATTAAGGGAGCTATCCGCGGTGCAGGTTCCGGCTCTAAGTACAGCCTTTACAACGAGTCAATTGCATCGTTTACAACAGGTGAACTTTACAACCATAAGGATGCACAGGGCTTTATTACTCTCTTTGGACTTCCTCTTAAAGTACGCGCCATGATGGAGCAGAAGGTAGGCGAAGGCCAGGCCATTGCCGAAAGCAAGAGCTTTAAGAAAAGACCTACTGAGTAATGCCGATAATAGAAAACGCGTTAAAAATAACAGTCCATCGGGACTGTTATTTAGCGTTTACCTTGAAAATGGCTCGCGAGATTTATCGAGCGTGATATTAAAAGACATCTTTTTTGTAAAAATTGTAACCATAATTATATTTTTTGTGTTATAATAAACGTATATTAAAAAACGTCCATGATATAGTAGCAATATTACTTCACGGGCGTTTTTTTATGTTATTGCGAGCCGTAGGCTAAGCAATTTACAACACAGGAGGTACATTATGAAAAAAATACTTATTGCCCTTATGCTTTTAGGCGCCATTTGTGCAAACAGCTTTGCACAGGGTTATGATATTGTAGAAGCTGGAGACGAAGTTGACTTTAACCACAACGAAGTATATCTTACAGCTGGTTTGCCTTCGTTTGTAGGCCTTTTTAGCGGAATGTTTATAGCAATTTTTAAGGGTCTTGCAGAAGCAGGTAATCAGGCTGCAAACGGAAATGGTGAAGGCAGTGGAAGCAGCAGTGGAAGCAGTAAGTCTGACGACGTAGCATTTACTGTTTCAGGCGGTTACAACTATTATTTTAATGAATACATAGGCCTGGGTGCTTTTGCCAGCTACGAAAAATTTTCTGATTTGAATATTATTACACTTCAAGCAAAGGTTACTACTCAGTATGGCTGGGAACACTTTAAGTTCTATCATGCTTTGAGTGGCGGTATGGCTATGTTACCAGGCAGCAGCAGCGGAGTTACAGGAATATTTGATGTTACGCTTTTGGGAATCAAAGCAGACTTTGATAACTGGAATATTTTTGCCGAAGTAAGTGTTCCTGCAACAGGTATGATTAAAGCCGGCGCTTCCTTTAAATTTTAGATTGCCACGTCGCTGGCGCTCCTCGCAATGACGCGTCATTGCGAGCGCAGCGAAGCAATCCATATATTGAAAAATCCCCTATAAAATGATATTTTATAGCTACTATATTCTAAAATTATTTTATAGGAGATATTATGACATACACTGCAGAAGTGGAGCATATGTGTCCTTTGGCTAAAGGCGCATATCATGGTCCTGCCCCTATTCCTGAAGAAGGCGAGTGGGTACAGGTAAAAAAGATTGAAGACATTTCCGGCTTTACACACGGTATCGGCTGGTGTGCACCTCAGCAGGGTGCCTGCAAGCTTTCTTTGAACGTAAAGAACGGAATCATCGAAGAAGCTTTGGTTGAAACTATCGGTTGTTCCGGTATGACCCACTCAGCCGCTATGGCTTCAGAAATCCTTATTGGTAAAACAGTTCTCGAAGCTTTGAACACAGACTTGGTTTGTGATGCTATCAACACTGCTATGCGCGAGCTTTTCCTCCAGATTGTATACGGACGCTCACAGTCTGCTTACTCTAAGGACGGACTTAAGGTTGGTGCTTCTTTGGAAGACCTTGGAAAGAACCTCCGCTCTCAGGTAGGAACTATGTTTGCTACACGCAAAACTGGTCCTCGCTACCTCGAAATGACAGAAGGTTATGTAGAAACTTGTGCAATCGACAAGGATAACCAGATTATCGGTTACAACTGTATCAACGTTGGAAAATTGATGGACAACCTCAAGGCTGGAATCGATCCAAAAGAAGCAGTTGAAAAGGCACGCACACACTATGGTCGTGTAACAGCAGATCAGGGTATGGTAAAGCTTATCGACCCAAGAAAGGAATAGGGAGGAATAGACTTATGGCATTATTTGAAGATTACGCAGGCCGCATTCCTCAGGTGAATAAGGCTCTTAAAGAATATGGCTTTGCAGAAGGCGAAGCTGGTTTGAACGAAGCTCGCAAGCTCTGCCAGGATCGTGGTTTTGATCCATACACAATCTGTCAGGAAACACAGCAGATTTGTTTTGAAGATGCAAAATGGGCATATGTACTTGGTTCAGCAATTGCAATTAAAGAAGCAGAAAAGACTGGAGACAAAACAGGTTCTGCAGCTGCTGCTAACATTGGTAAGGGACTTCAGGCATTCTGTTTGCCAGGTTCTGTAGCTGATGACCGCAAGGTTGGTCTTGGACATGGAAACTTGGGTGCTCGTCTTCTTTCAGAAGAAACACAGTGCTTCGCATTCCTGGCAGGACACGAATCATTCGCTGCTGCTGAAGGTGCTATTAAGATTGCTGCTAACGCTAACAAGGTTCGCAAGAACAAGCTCCGCGTTATCTTGAACGGTCTTGGAAAAGACGCTGCTCAGATTATCAGCCGCATCAACGGATTCACATACGTTCAGACAAAATTTGACTATTTCAATGGAGAAGGAACAGACAAGGCTCTTACAGTTGTAAAAGAGATTCCTTACGGTTCTAACCCAGACCGCCTCATCGTAAAGTGCTACGGTGCCGACGATGTTCGCGAAGGTGTTGCAATCATGTGGCACGAGGATGTTGATGTTTCTATTACCGGTAACTCAACAAACCCAACACGTTTCCAGCACCCAGTTGCAGGAACCTACAAGAAGGAACGCTTGCTCGCTGGTAAGAAATACTTCTCTGTAGCTTCTGGTGGTGGTACAGGCCGTACACTTCACCCGGATAACATGGCTGCAGGTCCAGCTTCTTACGGCTTTACTGATACTTTGGGTCGTATGCACTCAGACGCTCAGTTCGCAGGTTCTTCATCAGTTCCAGCCCACGTTGAGATGATGGGCTTCATGGGAATGGGTAACAATCCAATGGTAGGGTGTACAGTTGCATGTGCGGTAGCTGTCGCTGGTTCCTTCTAAATTAATCTGCGAGTTTTCGCGTTAGCGGAAACTCGTAAGCAAACCGAAGGTTTGCGACGCGCTCTATAAATCTCGCGAGCCGATAGTATGAAAATGCTAAAAAACAGTCCTTCGGGACTGTTTTTTTTAACGCATTTCCGATTATCGGCATGTTTTTTTAACGCATTTGCTATTTTCGGCATGCACTGTAGCATGTGCCGTAGCAGTAGCTGGAATGCCTGCTTATTAAAATATTTAATCTGGGGTCCCTGAGGCTCTCGAAGGGGCCTAAAGAAACGACGTCATTGCGAGGAGCGAAGCTCCGTGGCAATCCAGAGTTTTAAAGTATGGATTGCCACGCCTTCGGCTCGCAATGACGTTTTTTTTGTGTGACAATCTTTTTTTACAAATCCAGTTTTTAGTAGTATAATAATCTTTATGAAAAAGGAACCCAAGCTTTCTAGCCTGATTGATAAGGCTTGTTTTGATTACAATCTCATAGAAAAGGGTGACAGGATTCTCATAGGGGCAAGCGGGGGGAAGGATTCTACGGCGCTCATTGAATATTTTTCGCAGCGGGCTAAGCGGACGGACTACGGGTTTGAGTATATGGCGCTCAATATTCAGTCGGACTTTGCACCGCCGTTCCCGGAAAAAATAATTAAGCTTTTTAAAAAGTGGAAGGTGCCGTTTGAATCAATTCCAATTAATATAAGTGCGCGCATCAAAGAGGGGCAGAAGATGAACTGCTGGTGGTGTTCAACTCAGCGCCGCACAGAGCTTTTAAAATATGCCCTTGAGCACGGCTACAACAAAATTGCGCTTGGGCATCATATGGACGACATGCTGGAAACTCTTCTTATGAATGCTTTGAACAAGGGTGAATTTTCCACAATGATTCCAAACCTTCAGTATGAAAACTATCCGGTAAAGATAATCCGCCCGCTTTGCTATGCTGCAGAGGAACGCATAATAACTCATGCAAAAAAGGAAAAGTATTTTGGCTTTACCTGCACCTGTACCTATAAGGATAATTCAACGCGCAAGGAAGCACGCAAAAAGTTAAAGCTGCTTACCGACGGAAAGCTTGAGCTTAAGGAAAAACTATTTACTGCGCTTCAGAATGTAAATATGGATTATCTGCCTTAATTAAACCACATATTGCTTACAGGATAATATCCGTTCTGCTCTAACACACGAACTGTATCTTCGTAGCCGTAATTAATCAAAAGCTTGATTCTGTTTGAAGTAAAATTGGTTGTTCCATCCAGAATGCCGCCAAGCTCAATTGAAGGTACAATCTGAACCAGAGTCTTTGTATCGTAATCAATTTCCTTAATCTTGCGCTTTGGCTCATGTGCAAGGTAAACAATAAAAATATTATTGATATCCGGATGATTGTCTGCAATAGGGTCAATCGGTGTATTGTCGCCGCCTGCTGCCTCGTTACCGCCGTCTGAATATTCATAGCCGTCTGCAAGCTTTACCGAAGGACATACAATAGGGAAGGCAGAGGTTGCAAGCAGCTTCTTTTTAATCTGTTCAGGATCACTTTCGCTGTTTAAGTTAAAGCGGGTTGCATACTGGCCAGGCTTACTCTTAATGAGCTTGGCAAGAATAAAGCGGTTGCGCACTGCAGTTACATAAACCTGAGGGAATACCATGGTCTGTAAATCTGTAATTGGCAGGGTAGAAATAATGTCAGTTAAGCCTGCCTGAGAAATAAGTGCGTCATCCTGTGTAAGCTTGTCCGGAACATGTGTAAGCCAAAGCTCTTCCAGCTGTTCATAATCCTGCAAAGAAAAAAGTGCTGAGTTCAAACCGCCTACACTTGTGCCGCTTACTGCGCGCATCTTTTGTGCAAGCCCATACTCTATCAGAGCCTTCCATACTCCAACCTCGTAGGCACCCTTTCCGCCGCCGCCCGAAAGCACGAGCCCGTATTTACTTGAGCTTCCAACTCTTTTGTTTGCTTCGTTAAGGCTAACAGTAAACGAATCATTAAGGTTAGAAAAAATATCAGAGAAAAAGCGGAAGCGTCCGTTTGCGCGGATCTTGTCTCCGTTTTGTGAAACTTCAAAAAATGAAATGTTCTGACTTACTATGTCTGCAGGAATAAGCAGCTGCCTGTTGCTTTGAATGAGCGCCGAATATTTTCCAAGAATACATACAAGCTCCGGCTTTATGCCATACTGAATGCCGTTTTTATCTGAGACAGGAAAGTTTGTTCCGTAAATTTCGGGAATATATACATAACGGTTCTGCCACAGCTGTGCAATGTTTATTTTGTTTTCTGTAGCATAGCTTTTCCAAAGATAAGAATCCTTTGTAGCAGGGTAGGTAATGCTAAGATATTCCTTTCCGTCAATTTCTACAGGAAACTCAAGCTCGCCTTCCGGAGTATTCCAGGTGCCGGCAAGCCCGTTTATAGAAGTAAGGCTGTGCCATACCTCTTCCTTTATGTATTCCTCCTGAGCTTCAATAGTGCTGTCTTCTACAACAAGCTGTCTTGGAGCGTCAGAGCCTGTAGTGTTTGTGCCTGTGTCTGTAGTTGCACAGCCGCTCATAAAAGCAAGCACCAGCAGGGCACAAAGAGAACCGGTTAATTTTTTGTTTTTAATACAATTACTTAATGTTTTCATGAATAAACTTGAGCTTAAGATCCTTTAATTTTTCTGTGATGGAAACCTTATAGATGTGAGGATTCAAAATGCGCTTGTAGGATTCATCAAGAGTTTCCAGCTGCTTCTGCATATTCTGATGACTTATTCTAAGCTGCTCGCTGTCCGGCAAACGTGGTTCTGTGCGTTCCCCGTTGCTAAGACGTTTTTTCAATAGAGGTTCAATTTTTTCAGCCTTGAATGAGAACTGACGATAGTCTACCATCGGGTGATAGTAGCGGTATTCTTTTCCAACCTCCGGAGCTTCATCCTCCAGTGCCAGAATATCTGCGCAGGCCATGCCGTTTTCGTCATAAAGACGGAATACGTTTTTGATGCCAGGGTTAGTTGTTTTTGCAGGATTATCGCTGAACTTCATTGCAGGGGTCATGCCGCCTGTAGTCTTGTCGTGACGTGCACAAAGCTTGTAAACACCGGTAAAGGATGATTCGTTTCCGCCGGTAACCATGTGGGTTCCAACACCCCAGGAATTGATTGGTGCTCCACCTGCAACAAGTGTAGAAATAATTTCTTCTGTAAGCTCGTTTGAAACACTGATCTTTGCATCAGGGAAGCCTGCACGGTCAAGCTCCTTGCGGACCTCGCGTGTAAGATATGAAATATCACCAGAGTCAAGGCGTACACCAAAGTTGTAGCCCTTTTCTACAAGCTCGCCGCCTGCAATGATTGCGTTTTTAATTCCCGACTTGAGGGTATCGTAGGTATCAATAAGGAAAATAGAATTCTGCGGATAGATTTTTGCATATTCGCGGAAGGCCTCCAGCTCGCTTGTGTGAGACATAATCCAGGAGTGAGCCATGGTTCCCATTACAGGAATGCCGTAAAGCTTTCCGGCCAGGGTGTTTGAGGTACCGGCAGCTCCACCAATAAAGGCAGCGCGTGTTGCACTCATAGCACCATCAGGGCCTTGTGCACGGCGAAGTCCAAATTCCATAATAGGTGCCTTTTTACTTGCAAGCCAGATGCGTGCAGTTTTTGTTGCAATAAGGCTCTGGAAATTTACGTGATTCAAAATGAGTCCTTCCAGAATCTGTGCTTCTATAAGATTTGCGTGAATGCGTACGAGCGGCTCCTGAGGGAAGATTATAGTTCCTTCATCCATAGTGTACAGGTCGCCGGTAAAATGCCAGTCCTTAAGATAGTCAAGGAAGCCCTGTTCAAAAATCTTTTGCTCGCCAAGATATCTTATATCGTCTTCGCTAAAACGGAAGGAGGTAAGGGCGTCCAGCAAAGTTTCGTTTCCGGCAAGAACACTAAAGCCGCCGTTAAAAGGATTTTTGCGGAAGAACATATCAAACACAACCTTTTCGTTCATGTTTTCCTTCCAGTAGCCCTGGGCCATTGTAAGCTCATAAAAGTCCGTAAAAAGTGCGCTGTTGATTGTGCTGTTTTCTATAATTTCATTCATATTTTATGACTCCTTGAATATGGATTGCTTTGCCTTCGGCTCGCAATGACGTCATTGCCACATCGGTGATGCTCCGCACAATGACGTCATTGCGAGGAGCGTCAGCGACGTGGCAATCTATATTACAAAAATTCCTCTACAGAAATTTCCTTATTCATCTGGTCCTTATCCGGATTGCGCGGGCGCTGCATGTGCTTATAGGTGTAGCGGGCAACAAGACCACGTCCGACAAAACGACTCATAAATGCTGTAAGCCGCCACTTGAGCCTGTAAAGTGAAGTAAGCTTTCCCTTATAGGCACGGGCCAGACACTGTGCTACAACACCCTCCGGCGGAATGCCGCCCTTTACTTCCTTGCGTGCGCCGTTGGAAGCAATATTTGCAAACTCCGTGCTTACAGAGCCAGGACAAAGTGCGCTAACCTTAATTCCGCGGTTTTTAAGCTCTGCTGCCAGTGCAACCGAAAGACTTAAAACATAGGCCTTGGTGGCTGCATAAACTGCAAAGTTCCCAAGCGGCATAAAGGCTGCAAGGCTCGACGTATTTATAATTACAGAACCGTCCTTCATAAAAGGCAGGGCAATTCCGCAAAGTCCCGTAAGGGCAGTGCAGTTAAGCTGAACCATTTGCATCTGCACTGTCACCGAGGTTTCTTCAAAGGGGCCGTAGGTTCCGTAGCCCGCATTGTTTACCAGAAGACCAATTTTAATGCCGCTTTCGACCTTTAAAAGCTTTTCGTTTTCTTCCTTGAGCAGGTTTTCCAGCTGGCGTACACCTTCCATGCCGCATAAATCAAGCTGAACGGGTCTTACAACCTGAAAATTCTTAGTCTGGTTTATTGTCTGAGCAAGTTCTTCAAGTTTTTTAAGCCTTCGTGCCACAATCCAGATTTCATCAAAATCATAACTCTTGGCAATCTGAATGGCAAATTCTCTTCCCATTCCGGAGCTTGCACCCGTTACTACGGCAATGTTTTTCATGCTTTTAATTATATCACTTGTAAAAGTAAGGGGCAACACATATAATTATTGTATGAAAAAGTACCTTTTCTGGCTTTTGTGCGGGTGCCTTGTTTGTTTATGTGCCTGCCGCAATCAGAAAAAAATAAATCAGAAAGAGCTTTTGACTCATCAGCGCGGACGGGATGCCCTGGAATATATAAACCTTGTTGAACAGCAGAGGGACCAGGCAGTGTGGGACTATATTGCGGCCCTTACACCCCAGGATAGAATTGCCCAGCTTTTTGTTGTAAACCTTGTTGGCTGCGACACCTTTGTTCCTGTAGAAGAAAGCATTGCCGGAGGCTTTTTGTATTTTGCGTATAATATTGCAGAAAGCCCGGAAGCTCAGTCTGCCTTTAATAAATCTATAATTGAATACTGCCGCAGCAACAATAAAATACCGCCGTTCCTTACCGTAGACCAGGAGGGCGGGTATGTAAACAGAATGCAGCCTTTAAATGGTCCGCTTCCTTCGGCACAAAGGGTTTCTACAATCCTTACAACGCAAAAGGCCGGTGAGCTTTATACACTTCAGGCTAAGCAGATGAAGGCGCTTGGCTTTACGATGAACCTTGCTCCTGTGGCCGAGGTATGTACTGCCGATAACGAAATATTTTTGAACCAGCGCAGCTTTGGCGACCTGGAAACAGTTATTGATTACGGTACGGTTTGCATTCAGGCCTATGAATCAAACGGAATTGGTACGGTGCTCAAGCATTTTCCGGGTAACACAAATACAGACCCGCATACAGGACTTCCGGAAATCAAATGGACTCAAGCCGAATTTGACATGCAGATGGCTTCGTTTAAAACCCTGCTGGAGCAAAAGCCTGCGGCAATCCTCATGTCTCATGCGCGCGTAAAAGGCTATGATGAAGCACTGCCTGCCTGTCTTTCCAAATACTGGGTTACCGATGTGCTTCGCAATAAGTTTGGTTACGAGGGAATTATTTTTTCTGATGACATTTTTATGGGTGCCCTTGCCGATAACGGTTACCCTTCGGAGCAGGCTGTAGTAATGGCCATAGAAGCGGGAATTGACTGCATCATCATTTCGGAAAAACGAATTATGGAAAGTGTAGAGGTTTTGATAAACAAGGCCGCACAGGATGAGCAGTTTGATACCCTCCTTAACACTGCAGTGCGCAGAATGATTGATTACAAAATAAAGTCGGGTATGCTTTATGTACACCTGGACGACAGCGGAAAATATGTTCTTAGCGCAGATTACGAAGGCTGCATGAGTAACGACCCGTCTGTATTTGCAGGACTAAAGCAGCAGAACCGTCAGTTTTACATGGATAATTTTTATGGCAAATAAGGCAGGCAAAAAAAACAAGGGCACAAACGACTCAAATCGCGGCGAGCAGGGCTTTAATATTTTTTACCAGGCCTTGTATGGCTCCAGATGGGAAAATTTAAAGCAGGCCTTTGCCATGCCGGCAGACTCCGTTGAGTTTAAGCTTGAAGGGGCACAAAAGCCTTACTATCTGGATAGCGCAAGCCTTTATGCAGCCCAGTGCCTTCCGCTTGAAGGGGCAGTGGACATCCTTGACTTGTGTGCAGCTCCCGGAGGAAAAACACTTGTGCTTGCAAGCCGTATGGGGCGTGATGCCGTGCTTTCTTCCAACGAGCGTTCTGCCCAGCGCAAGCACAGACTTTCGGTTGTAGTAGAAGAATGCCTTCCGCCAGACATAAGTGAACGCGTGCGGGTAAGCTGCAGCGACGGAGCTACCTGGTGTACCCGCCAGACCGAATGCTTTGACAGTATACTGCTGGATGCCCCTTGTTCTTCGGAGCGCCACGTGTTTGCAGATCCAAAATATCTTGAACAGTGGTCGCCTTCGCGCATAAAAACCGTTACTACAGAGCAGTGGTCTCTTCTTTCAAGTGCATTCCGCCTTTTGCGTAGGGGAGGCTGGCTTTTATACTCCACCTGTGCCCTTTGTCCTCAGGAAAATGACTTGATGATTGCCCGCCTGGAAAAAAAGTTTGGCAGTGAGTCCTTTGTAATAGAGCGCCAGATGCTTCCGCCAACTACGCTCAAGCTTGAACAGACTCAGTACGGCTATCATATCCTTCCGGATGCTTCAAACGGGGCCGGACCCATCTATTTTTCACTTATAAAAAAGCAATAGTTATAGATATGCCACTTGATTTTTCGCCATTTTAAGACGATAATATATAGTAATATTGTTTACGGGAGCTTCTCATGGCAATTAATATACAAGATAAAGATGAAGATAAACTTCAAAAAATCATGGAGATTGAACGCCAGCTTAATGAAATTCAGGACGTTGACGTACTTTTGGAGCGGATTCTCACAGAAACCAGGCGTATTGTAAATGCAGATGCCGGTTCCATTTATGTTGTAGAAGAAGATAGAATCAAAATCAAATACGGTCAGAACGATACTCATCTTCAAGAGCTTGCTCCGGGTGAAAAGCTTCCATACAGCTGTTTCTCTTTCCCAATTAACGAAAAACAGATTTGCGGCTACGTTGCTTCTACAGGAAAATCTCTGAATATTAAGGACTGCTATGCACTTCCGGAGGATTCTCCTTACAAGTTCAACAAAAATTCAGATATAATGACAAATTACCGCACAAAATCTATGTTTACATTCCCTTTAAAGAATGCAACAGGTCAGATTTTGGGCGTTCTTCAGATTATAAACAAGCTCGACGAAAACGGTACAGTTATTTCCTTTGATGAAGAGGACGAGCTTTTTATTGCACACTTTGCGGTTAGTGCCGTACAGGCTTTGCAGCATGCTTACCTTACAAGTAACATGGTTAAGCGCATGCTCAAGATGGCAGAGTTCCGCGATCCAAAGGAAACCTATCCTCACGTAGAGCGCGTATCTTCTTTTGCTATGGAAATTTACGACCGCTGGGCCTTCAATCACAATATTCCGGCTGATGAAATTTCTAAATACCGCGATAATCTTAAGATTGCTGCCAAGTTCCACGATGTTGGAAAGGTTGGTATTTCTGATGTTATCCTTAAAAAGACCTTCCCTCGTTTTACTGATGAGGAACGCAATATAATGAAGGGTCACACCTGTATTGGTGCACAGCTTTTTGATCCGACTGAATCAGACCTTGATGTAATGTCGCAGGAAATTGCACTGCATCACCATGACCGCTGGGATGGCGGCGAAAACGGCTACCCTGGCAATGTTGATATCAAGGATTTTTCTATAAAGGACGGAGTTGTGCCAAAGGCAGAGCCTCTTAAGGGAACAGACATTCCGCTTAGTGCACGTATTGTTGCCGTAGCCGATGTATTTGATGCCTTGAGCCACAAGCGCTGCTACAAGGAGTCCTGGACAATCGACGATTCTTTTGAAGAGATTCAGAACAGCGCCGGCAGCCACTTTGACCCGGAAGTAGTTTACGCCTTCATGCAAATCAAAGACCGTATCTGCGCAATCCAGATGGCTTTCCCAGACGATGAGTGATAAAATCGCTGACGCGATTTTTGAGAGTTTTCCCTTGCTCGCGACGGGCTCGCATTTTTGCTGCGCAAAAACCGGCAAAACTCTCGCCGCTGGATCTATAAATTTCTTACAATCACTCTATCCAGGCAGTTCGCAAATTTTTCAAATTTCTTCTGGTCATACCCTTCGTGGTAGGGCTTGGAAAGGCCAAGCTGAACAAGCTGTAAATTAAAATCTCGTTCGCTCAGACGTTCCTTGATTATTTCTTTTGTAAACTCGGTGCCGCGGTCGTTTATTACGTGAACGCCCTTTGCTACAAGGCGGTCTGCAAAAACTATGTCGCGGGTAATTACAAGGTCGGTGTCTGCAGCTGTGTGGTCAAAAATATAATTGTCTGCCGAATCCTTAGTGCTGTCGGTTATAATCATATTAAAGGGATTTTTACTCTGGCAGTCTATCTGCTTGTTGGCAACAAAATAAACCGTAATGGCTTTTTTTGCTGCGTAATCAGTTACATGTTTTCTTACCTGGGGAGGGCAGGAATCGGCATCTATCCAGACGTTCTTAATCAATGAAATACCTGCTTATAAAACTCTGTTGATTTTATCTATCATTGCAATGGTGCGTCGTTCAAGCTCTGCGCTTTCTTCGTCATTTACTGCGGCAGTCTGTGCGTTTGCAGCACCGGCGCCCTGCTTTTTCATTGCAACAACATTTGATTTTTCTTTATATACTTCGTCGCAAAGCATAATGCCTGCAAGAATTGATGTCTGGAGTGGAGTTTTAATTGAATCGATTTTGCTTACATCTTCTACAATGCGTGAATAATAACCGAGCAGCTTTTGCAGATGCTCTTCGTCTTCGTTTGCCTGAATTGTGAAGGATGTTCCTAAAAGATTGATCTGGAGTTTTCCCATCAGAAAACCCCCGTTAGAAAATGTCGAAGCCTAAATTGTCGGTGGATTCGCTGTCGCCTTCTTCAACCGGTTCGTCTACAGGATCTTCAACTGGTTCTTCTACAAAATCCGGTTGTGTAGGTGGAAGGTCTTCTTCAACAGCTTCTTCTGCAGCTTCCTCAACTGTGTCCATAGAATCAAAATCCATCTGTGTTACTTCTGGAGCTGGTTCCTCAGGAGCAGGGGCTGGGGCAGGAGCTGGTTCTGGTTTTGCTGGAGCAGGCTTTGCAGCTGCAGCAGCAGGACCGGCTGCCTTCAATACAGAATTCTCTATTGAATTAAGCCGGTCAATTGCTTTTATGATACCACTTTCGATTTTCTGTTGATCTGATTCATAAGCCTTAAGCTGCTCCGATTTGGCCGAAAGTGCATTTGTGAGCTCTGAACATTTATTGCGCAGAGCATCATTTTCAGCCTCAAGCTGCTGGATTTTTCCAACAGCGCTCTCAACTTTCTGTTCCAGTAACAAAACCTGTTCAAGTGATATCATAAATAGCTTCCTTATGCCTTAAGTGCTTTCTTAGCTTCTTCTACAACTGCCTTGAAAGCGGCTGGATCTTCAATAGCCATATTAGAAAGAGCCTTGCGGTTCAATTTAATACCTGCTTTGTTTACTCCGTTGATGAACTGAGAGTATGTAATTCCTTCTTCACGAACAGCAGCGTTAATACGTGCAATCCAAAGTGAACGGAATTCATGCTTTCTGTCACGGCGGTCTACATAAGCGTGTCCAAGTGCCTTTGTTACGGCATCCTTAGCTGGCTTATAGTTTGATTTTCTGTCTCCGCGGAAACCCTTTGCGAGTTTAAGAATCTTAACGCGGCGATTCTTTCTTTTTGTTCCGTCTATCGCTCTTGACATATTATTCTCCTATTAACCGTATGGAAGCATCTGCTTTCTGATTTTCTTTGCATCTGCTTCTGCAACATAACCTGAAGCGCGAAGATTTCTCTTGCGTTTTGGAGAACGTTTTGTCAAAATATGACGAAGGTTCTGCTTCTTGTGCTTAACCTTGCCTGTGCCTGTAAGAGAGTATCTCTTGGCAGCAGACTTCTTAGTCTTCATCTTAGGCATTTTAAACCCCTTATTTTGCGGCTTTTGCTGAGATTGTCATCGACATGTTTCTGCCGTCCATTGCAGCAGGCTTTTCGATGTTGTACGCCGAGGTAAGTCGCTTTAACACCTCATTCAGAACTTCAAAGCCGAGCTCTGTGTGAGCAAGTTCACGTCCGCGGAAACGGATTGTGACTTTAACCTTGTCACCCTCGTC
>JAFZYR010000075.1 GCA_017616165.1 Treponema sp. | reverse complement strand
CTACAAGGTGGACCACGCTACGGCCGACAAGATCCTCGCCTGGATCGAAGCCAACCCGAGTGCAGAACTTGTCACGAGCACCGAAAGCCGTACGCTCAAGATGGGTGACGAAACCATCCAGCTTACGCTCGCCGACGGCCCGCGCGGCCAGTTCCTCGACGGTTCCTGGCACGCACGTTCCGCCCTCATGGCCAATGCCGACAAGGTGCAGGAACTCGCCAGCAAGCTGCCGTACATGCAGTTCTAAGCGGCTGCGCCGCAGTTACTAGTTCCTAGTTATTAGTTACTAGAAATTGCTAATTACAAGAAGCGTCATCCTGAGTCCTGCAAAGGGCGAAGAAAAGAGTGCAAGGCGAGCGAAGCAAAATCAAACTATTTTGATTTTATTTCCGAGCCGAAGCCTCGGACGGCGAAGCCGTCCATCCAGACCAGAATTACACAAAAGCGCCCGGTTCAAAGCCGGGTGTTTTTTTATATTCATAATGATGAAAAACTCTGCTATAAAACACATTACATTAATTGCAGTATTCTTTACACTAATTGGCTGCACACGCTCTTACAAAATTGGAAACATTCCTTTATATCGTCAAAAAGATTTTCAAGATACAGTTTGTCGTCTACAAACGGGCGATTCAGTTCTTGTAATTAAGAGAACAGATTCTGCGACTTTGGTGAGACCAAAAGACGAAAGGTGCGGCGATAATTTATTTAGTGATTGCGAAAATTGGCTTCCATCATGTATAGGTTGGATTCCTAATACAATGTTGGATTCCTTAATAATTCCACCTCAAGATTACAACGCTTATTAAAATCACCAGAACAAGTTCTTGTAACATAACTGCAGATAATTATGGAAACAAAAAACAAAAGTATGTGTTCAGGTTGCAGACGCCTGGAAGACAATTCCAAGCGAGGCGCACGCGCCATATTCTTTCTAAAATTCTTGTATATCCTTATCATTGTAGTCTTGGTGCTGGCGAATATCAGCAATGAGCTTCCAAACCACCTGCCACCAGCAGTCAAAGGCATGGATAAGGACACCATTCTCCAGTTATATCATATCGCCCGCCGGATACATAAACTGATAATGGCGAACGCGGTCCTGATGTTCGGGACTATAGTCGTAAGCTTTGTCATGGCTGGAGTATTTTTCATTTACTGGATATTGTGGCTCTACCGTGCAATAAAGAACCTGCGTTGCCTCACCAAGACGTTTTTTTCTCCGGTCGCTGCAGTCGTATGCTCGGCTTTACCTGGCATCGGATATCTTATTGGTGTCTTTATCTTGTGGGATATCGCGCGGCGGCAGCAGAAACTGCTTGACGAGCGAGGCATTCAATACACACCCGTGAGCAAACGCCACTTGGTAATTCTCTTTGTCTTCTTACTCCTCAGCAGCATAGTGTTGGACGTCGAAGTTGTACTTACTTGGTCCGGCTGTTTTGTGGCATGCGCCGTGTTGACCGTAACAATGTTAAATTGGAAGCACGTTCTGCGCCCTTGCGTGGAACAGGGGAACATGCTCTACCAGCTACAGCAAGAAATAATTAACCACACCAAGGGTTAACCAAACTACAAAAAGCGCACGGTTAAAAGCCGGGTGTTTTTTCATATTAGCGGGAACATTTGTTTTTCAAGTAAATTATTTTTGGGGGTAAAAGGTATAAGCGAGGATAAACATGAAAACAAAAGGCACAAAAAAGAGTAATACAGACAAGAAAGAAGAGATTCAGCACCCCGCGGGGGCTTTTATGTGGAGCGCCGCTTTGGGCGGTCCCGTGATATCATGGCTTGCACACCGGAAAGCCCTAAATGGAGCTTCGTTCTTAGCAGTTTTGTTAGCAGTAAATTTTCTATTTGGGATTGGATATAAGCTTCTGCATGATTCTGTAAATTTGAAGGAATACCCTCTTTTTACGCTACCTTTTGGCTTGGGCTATATTGTCGCTGTTTCGTGCACATTGGGCGTTGTCGGAGCGAAAAAGATTAAAAACGAAGTGCCAAATTACAACGAGCAAGATTACCGCAAGCGCGAAAAATGGGGCACTATCTTTGGCGCAATTTACACCGTTATTATGCTTGCCCAAAGCATTTTAGAAGCTGTTTAAGCAACCTAAAGCACCCGGTTTAAATCACTAAAACAAATTAAGATATATTATAATCTATGATTTACCAAAACTGAGGAGCCACCTGATTATGCCTATTTCGTTAGACGATTTTAAAAACGGAATGGAACGTCTTGATGTAAGAGACTTCCACAAGAAAAAGATTTGGCACGGTTTTGAATATTTCAAAACCGATAGGAAAAAAGGCGTTAAGGTTTCCATAAT
>JAFZYR010000030.1 GCA_017616165.1 Treponema sp. | reverse complement strand
CGATGAAGAAGTAGGAGATGCAGACGAGGTTGCAGAAAAGGTTGCTCTTGGTGCACTTCATTATTATATCCTTCAGGCTACACCAATTAAGGATATGCTTTTCAATCCTGCAGAATCTTTGAGCTTTAACGGAAATACAGGGCCATATCTTCAGTACATGGGTGCACGTATAAATTCAATTTTAGCAAAGGCTGCAGAAGCAGGTATCAGTGAAGATAACTCCGACGAAGCCGTAGCCCTTCTCACAAGCGAAGACGAATGGGCCCTCATCAAGCAGCTTGGCGACTACCCGACAGTAATCCAGAAATCTGCCGAAAACTTAGACCCAAGCTTTGTTGCAGCCTATGTTTACGACACTGCAAAGCTTTTCAGCAAGTTCTATCAGACCTGTTCAATCGTAAATGCCCAAAACAAGCAGCTTGCAGGCGCCAGACTTTACCTTGCATCGTGCACCCTTCAGGTAATCAAAAACGCAATGAACCTTGTGCTGGTTCCATACCTGGAAAAAATGTAGGTTTATACACCAAAAATCATAAATTCTCTTTGCGAAAAAACTAATCTGGTGTTAAAATTATAGTGCAATAGTTCTGTGCTGTTATTTTAAAAAATGCCGATAATAAATAGTAGGGAATTTTCCTTTTTATGAAATTAAGAAACAAGTTTTTGTTGATTACACTCGTCTCAGTAATAGAGGTTGCAATCCTTTCCGTATTTTCTTTATACGGTTTTAAGCTTATTCAGCGCGTTAAGGAATATCAGCTTGTGCAGTCTCAGACACAAAAACAGCTGAGTGAAATCATCAATTACATGGATGCAATGGAATACTGGGGCTTTGAACAGAAAACAGCACATCAGGAATGGACAAAGCTTACAGGCGGACTCGACGAGCATATAGATGTCCTTTTTAATGATCAGGCTGTAAAGCTTTTCCCGTCAAATGTTAATGATATTCTTAAGCAGGAACGAGAGCTCTTTTATCTGTTTACAAACGGAATTACCCGTCTGGATGCAAAATTCAAGGAAATAGAATCTATTACACTTGGTGAAAACGCCTCTGTTCAGGTTCAGAAATACGGTATAAGGGAAACCTATAATTTTCTTTCGGATGATCCTGGTGTTTCTCGTCTTATGAACATTGCACAGACAAGCACCTACGATATGACCGAAATACGAAACAACTATAAAAAGCTTTCTAGTGTCTGTGATGAAACCTATAAGATTATGGATAGTATAATCAGTCAGCAGGAATCCTTTATTTCCTGGATTATTCTGTTCTTTGCAATTTTCTCCTGTATAACCATTACCATGCTCATTCTTTCGGTTACATCAAGGGTTGCAAACAAGATTATCAAGGTTCGTGATATGACTTCTACGCTTGCCGAGAAGGATTTTACAGTCAGTGTAGAACCTAGAGGCAGCATGGAAATTAAATCCCTTATGCAGAACATCAACGAAATGGTTGATCAGATAAATGACTTCTTTACTGTAGTAAAGGTTACTGCTACACGAGCCATTTCTTCGGGATATACAATTAATGATGCTGCAAACAGTACTGCCGCTGCTACTGCCGAAATTGATTCCAATATTCAGAAAATCTCAAATCAGTTTGATTATCTTATAGGTATTGTAAAAAAAGCAATCCTTTCTATTTCAGACATGAATTCCCAGGTAAACACACTGGTTGAAAATAACGAAACCCAGGCTCGCGCAATTGAGCATAGTGCACGCACAGTTGTTCAGGCGGTAGAAACTCTGGATCATATTAAGACCATGGCGGTAGAGCGTTCTGCAATGGCACAGGAAATGCATCATCTGGTAAGCGATGGTGATGAAAAGATTTCCAATACTAACGATCTGCTCAAGGTTATTTCGGGCCAGCTTGATGAAATTAAGGAAGTAATCACAATTATTGATAATGTAGCCGAGCAGACAAACCTGCTTTCTATGAACGCTGCAATTGAATCTGCACACGCAGGTGAAGCAGGTAAGGGCTTTGCTGTTGTTGCCGAAGAAATCCGTTCGCTTGCAGAAAGTACTTCCGAAAACGCTGCAACAATTTCGAGCGTAATCAACGGTATTATCGAATCGGTTAATGATGCAAATGAGTCGAGCAATGAAGCAGCTTCTGCCTTTGATAAGGTACGCCAGCACGCAGTAGATGTTATTTCTTCGCTTAATGAAATTACAGACGGAATTGAAAGAATAGACAGCCAGATGCAGGACGTAAAGGTTAAGACAGAAGAAGAGTATACGGCCGCAGATCAAATAAACAGTCATTGTAAGCAGCTTGCAGAACAGCAGAAGAGCATTTCTCAGGATGTTGATGCAATGAATGATCAGTTCTTTGAAGCTACTCTTGCCATCAAACAGATTGAAAAGGGAACGGCAGATATTGTAGGCAGAATGAAGGGCGTTAGTGACGCAAGTAAGGAAAGCTACAAGAATATGACCGAGCTTGAAAATATCCTTGAACAGTTTAAGACCAAAGAGGATGTTGAAATAGCAGTTGAAAATGCAGACAAGGAAAATGCCATAGAGACTGCAGTTTCTCCGGAACTCATGGAAGAAGAAGCCGAAAAATTCCTTGCAATTACAAATGCAATGGGCGCAGGAGCCGGTGAAAATCCTGGTGCTGCTCCAGGCTCAGATTCTGATGATGTTGAATTCAATATTGAAGAAATTGAAGAATACGAGCCTTAAGCTTATTTAGAAATCATTACAATTAAAAGCGACACAATATACGGCAAGGCAAGAATTACAGAGGATGGAAGTGCCGGGAAGTAATTTTGCATAAGAAGGGCTGCATATTCTACCACACAAAAAACAATTACAAAAATCACAATCTTCCACAGCTTTTTTCGACCCATAAAAACAGCAGCAAGGGCCAGCCAGCCTTTTCCACTTGCAAGATTAGGAACAAAGGAAGAAATGCGTAGGGTCATAATGCTTCCAGCTATTCCTGCAGCTGCAGCGGCAATGCCCCAGGAAAGAATTCTGTACAAGGCAGGATTTACACCGCGGACCAGCAGCACCTGTGGATCAGTGCCCGTTATCCTAAAGTATATTCCCTTTTGTGTTTTTGTAAGAAAAAGAATTGCGGCTGTAATTACACATACTGTAATACATACAGAAAAAATATTTACAGGAAGTGTTTTAAATACAAAGCTTGAAGAGGTAAGCACACCCCGCGTCTTAAAGATGAGGCTTGATAAGAGTGAAACCAGTGCCCCGTATAAAAGATTAATTGCAATGGCAGCAATAAAGCGTTCTGCATTTGTTTTTTCAACGATAAAGGCAAATAAAAGCGAAAGCGCCGTTACTGTTATGCAGCTTAAAATAATGCCAAGAATTACAGAGCCTGTGAAAACTGTAAAGGTGTAGGTAAGAAAGCCTGAAAGTGTAATGGCACTGTCCAAAAATAAGGCAAGGCAGCCTGCATATTCACTGAAAAGGGCACCGGCGGCAGCAAGAAGCAGAGGACACGAAAATGCAAGAACTTCTATCATTTGTTCCTCCTGAAGAAAGAGCTTGTTGCCACTATAAAAAGAATTACAGCCTGAATGAGCATGCTCAAATCAAAGTCAAAGCTTGTATAAAGTGCCAGCTTGTTTGAATAGGTCATGAGTGCAGAAACAAAAACAGCAAAGGGAATGAGCAGGATCGGTTTTGTGCGTGCAAGCATGGCAACCGAAAGCGCATTCCAGCCCATGCTTACATAAAAGCTTGAATGACAGGTAAAATAAGTTCCACAGACTGCTACACAACCCGCTATTGCATGAAGGGCTCCCGAAAGTCCTGCAGAGGTAAAGGTTATTGCCGTACAGTTAAAGCCCGAATAATGAGAAAACCTTGGACTAATTCCATATATATTTACCTGGTTTCCGGCCTTTGTTTTTGCAAAAAAGAAATGTGCGGCAATGCATAAGACTACGGCTGCAAAAATAGAAGCATTTAAGGGCGAAGGCTTAAGAATGCTTGTAAAACGGTAGGACTGAATAAGATAAGGTGTTGCCAGCAGGTTACCTGTTTTTGTTCTGAAGGGGCCTGCTATAAGTCCATCTATGAGCGGAATGATTGCCGATGAGGTAATAAATGAAGTGAGCAGAAAATCTGCATTGCGGTATTTACGCAAAAACTCGCATAAAAGCATAAGAACTGCTCCGACTGCGGCTGCTGTTATAAAAGCAAGGCTTGTTGCAATAAACGAAGGAAGCTTTATGCCTGCAAAATAATCAAGCAGAACGGCGCAGATAAAGCCGCCTGCATAAACAAGGCCTTCTCCTGCAAGGTTTATCTGTCTTGTTTTAAGACTGAGTGTTGCACCAAGTCCTGCTAGCATATAAATTGTTGCCATGCTCAGCATTAAACCAAAGTAGTACATCAGACAGCCTCCAGTTTACCGTTGCGAAGCTCATAATGAAAATCGCTGAACTGAGGTGGAAAGGCTCCGAAAGAAAGTATAAGAACATAAGCACCGTTGAGGGCTTCCTGTTTTATGCGCTCACAGGCTTTGGCACAGGTGTCGGGGTCCAGTCCCTGAAGTGGATTGCATAAAACCAGAAGCTCCGGACTGTTGTAAAGCTCACGCTCGATCAAAAGCTTTTGAAGCATACCTCCCGAAAGGTTTTTACATTTTTCATAAGGAGTTATGTTTACACCTGCGTTCTTTATCATTTTGAGGGCGGCAGAAGACCTTTGGTTTTGAGCAATATCAAGAGCGGCCGTAAGCATCTGTTCTACAGTAAGATTTGGATTTGATGCGGTATATTTTCTGTCTGTAGGAATTATTCCAGCCCGCATGGGAAGCTTTTTTCTTTTTGTAACAAGCTCTTCCAGGGTAGAAAGTCCGTCCTGAGCCAGACCCTGTATTAGAGTGATTTTTCCTTTTTCTACAGAAAAGCTTATATTATAAACCGGTACACCGTTTTGGGGCTGTGCATTAAGATTATTAAAAACCAGAGTGTTTTCAACGCCAGCAAGGTTGGATTGCATAAGGGCTTTGTGTGGTTTGTTTTTTAATCCTGCTGTAAGAGAAGCAAGGCGTTTTTTTTCTATGAGCCTGCCATCTTCTAGAAAATCTATAGTGTCGCACCAGGCTTCGGCTTCGTCATAATTATGTGTGATGATGATTATGTTCATGCCGCCAAGGGCTAGCTCCCGTAAGCCTTCAAAAAGAAAGGTCCTCTGTTCATCATCAAGAAGTGCAGACGGCTCATCCAGAATAAGAAGCTTTGGATTTTTTATAAGGGCACTGCACAAGGCGGCAAAAAAACGAAGTCCACCTGTAAGCTCCTTTGCAGGGAGCCTTGGGTCTATACCGTTAAGCCATTTTTGTGTTACCGGAATAATGTTTTTCTGATATTCTTTTTTAATTCCAAGTAAAAGATTTTCTTTTACAGAAATGGAATCGGCGAGCATTGGGGTCTGGTGAACATAACAGATTCCGTGCTCAATGGCTGCCTTGGGCGTTGCAAAGCTTACGCATTTACCGTCCAGAATAAGCTGACCACTGTCCTGTTTAAGCTCGCCGCAGATAATGTTTGCAGCAGTAGATTTGCCGGCTCCGTTTTCTCCAAGCAATGCATGAAGCTGTCCTTCGGCCCAGTTAAGGTTTAGATTCTGAAGGACAGTTTTATGCGAATATTTTAAGCAGATATCACGGAGCTCAAGCGTCATGTTTTAATTAATAACTGTATTTCCGTTTTTGATTGACTCTAACAGTTCTGCCATCTTTTTACGGATATCTTCCGGAACAGTCTGTTCATAAAGAGGATCATCCTGCACAAAGTCTACAAAGCCGTCTTTTACGCCAAGCATCTTTGCAGTTCCCCACTGGGTTTTTCCATTAAGAAAATCGGTAGTAACAGCCTGTGCAAGCTTGTCCTGATTAATTATAGAGCTGGAAATAATGTTTCCGGGAGCCTTGTCAAAGCCGTTGCTGTCAAACCATGCAATATAAAAGCCATTGTTTACTGCAGAATTAATTACACCCTGCGAAGCGCCGCCGCAGATAGGAAGTATAACATCAACTCCTGTCTGGTAAAGAACATCGGCAATCATGGCACCTTTGTTGCCGTCGTACCAGTTGCCTACAATTCTAAACTCAACTGAGGCTGCGCTGTCTGCATCCTTTGCGCCCTTTTCAAAATAAGGGAAAATTATATTGTTCATAACCGGATATTCCTGAGCTGCAACAAGAGCAAGTCTGTGGCTTTTTGTAAAAAGTCCACTGCTGTAGCCTGCAAGATATGCCTGCTCATACTGATTGTAGCACATTGTACAGATGTTAGGATTTCCGCTGCATTCGGCATCAAGCAGAATAAATTTCTGCTCAGGGAACTGTTCTATAATTGGAGTAACAATTTCCGGAAGGGAAGGGTTGGAAGAAATAATTACATCATATTTGTGCTCTGCTGCAAGAGCTGTAAGCTTTGCCGGCCATTCAGCCTGGTTTGTTCCGGCTTCCATAACATAAAGCAGAGATTTTTGTTCATGTTCTTTACCCTGATTATAATCATCTACGGCACGGATTACTCCATCACGAAGCATTGCGTAGGTAGGGCTGTCGGCACAGATGCCTGGAATAAAAACTGCAATTGAATGCTTTTTAGAAACACCAGTGCAGCTGCAAAAAAGAATTAAAGACGATAATAAAATTAAAAATGATTTTTTCATAGTGGGTATATAATAGTTTTATATAAAACTATTGTCAAGTGCCGGAATATATACGTGGTAATCCACTTATTCAAAATTGACTTTAATTCTTTCCAGGAACTGTGAAAACTGTTCAATCTCTTCTTTTGAAAAGCCCTTGTAAAATTTGCCTACCAGCTCCTTGGAAAGCTTTTTCATAAGGGTGTTGTATTCATTGCCTTTTTGGGTAAGGCTTAAGATTTTGTTGCGGCGGTCATCGGGGGAGGGGGTAACGCTTACAAGACCATCCTGTTCCAGCTTGCGTACAAGTACGGTGGTTGTAGATTTATCACGGTTTATTTTTGCGGCCAGCTCCTTCATGGTAATGGTTTTATTAATGCTAAGCTGAAAAAGAATGTTACCATGAGAGGATGCAAAATCATCAAATCCATTCTGTGCAAGACGTTTTTTCAAAAAGTCTGCGGTAAGTGAATGGATTTGCGAAACCTGTGAAATGCTTGTATTTGCCATTTATTCTATTCGTCTTTCCATGGGAAAAGGAAGGAGCGCAGCTTACGTGGACCAAGAGTTTCCCTGTCTTCGTAAATAAGCTCTTCCCAAGGAATCTGGCGGCGTTCACGCGGTGTTTTAAGCTCCGGATGCTCTTCCAGATAATCGTATTTATACATTCTTATTCTAAAGGCATTCTGCTTTGCTATTGCAATTCCGGCAATTGAAGGGAAAAATCCAATAGGCAAAATAGAAAGCAATATAAGAATGAGAGTGTAAAGTGCCATGATAATTGAAAAGCCTGTGTTATCCATAAAAATGAGGAAGCATTTTTTAATACATTTTATGAATTTGTTATGGAAGGTGCAGTGTATAGGAACAAACCACTGGAGTGAAAGTGCAACAAGAATATCAATCCAGAAAATGAGTGCACCAATAAACAGACTGAAAAGTGACTGCTGCTGAATTACATAAAAATAAATGCTGTAGGTAGAAACAAAAATGATTACGACAACAAGCAGCGAAAACAAAAAGGCGTGCAAAAGTACACCAGGAATGTTGCGGAAAAACTGTGTAAGGCGGATTCCTTCAAAGTTTGCAATCTTAACAGAAACCTCACCGTAGGCCAGAGCTATAGTTGTAGCAAGAAAAATTCCCAGAAAAAGAATACCTGTCTGAATAAGGTAGAAAACCATATCGGTCGTTTCTTCACTAAGATGATTAGTAACAAACGAGCTTAACATGACAATTCCTACCATACAAAAAAGGAATATAACATTGGTGAGGACAACAGATAAAAGGTTGTCCCAGCCATCGCAAAAGTTTTTCTTAATTAAAAATCCGTACATGTTTTAAATTTACCTATAATAGCAAGGAATGTCAAATAAAAAAAAACGGGAACTGATAACCAATTCCCGTTTTGAAAATGGCTTGTCGGGTCACGCCCGACAAGGATAAGTTTACTTTGTGAAAAGCAAGGTCTTTGCATCAAGGTTTGCTTTTCCGTCACCATTCTTGAGGATAGAGAGGGAAAGAGCATTTCCGCTTGCTGCAAGGTGTCCAACTGTAGCAAAGTCTGCAAGCTTGTCGGCATCGAGTGTGCCCTTAAGGTCTGCAGCTTCGTTTGTATAGCTGAACCATGCTGTCATCTTCTGTGACTTTACAAAGTCTGCAAAGCAGTCAAGGTCAGCCTTAGAAGTCTTTGCAAGATCAAGTCCGTCTACTACAACGCTTGCAATTGCAATTCCGCCTTCTTTAAGAGCCTTGAGTGTATTTACAACCTTTGGAAGTGTAAATGTTTCCTGGTTGAAGTTAAGGATTGTGCGGTTGCGTACAATTTCTTCGCTAACTTCATCAAGGTTAATATTCTTTTTCTTGGCAATTTCGGCCATGATGCTTGAGTACCAGGCAATTACGTTAGAAGACTGCTGATCAAAAGAAACATGTACCAGAGCTTTGTCGTTCAAAAGAGAGTCAATTCCAAACTGAACAAGAATTGAAGTTTTTCCAAGACCCTTTTTTGCAGTTACAAGACCCATTTCTCCGTCTTTAAGACCGGCACTTGTTGCATTGTCAAAGTAGCGTACAGGGCTCTGAGCGATTAAATCTTTCTTTTCCATAACTGTGCTCCTTATTTCTTAGCAGCGGCAGCTTTTGCACGCTCTTCCTTGTATTTAGCCTGAAGCTCTTCAGAAACATTGTTTGGAACCTTACCATATTTTTCAAATTCCATTGTGAATTCACCCTTACCCTGAGTAGAAGAACGGAGGATAGTTGAGAATCCGAACATTTCTGAAAGTGGAACTTCTGCGTTTACAGTAGAAGTATTGTTTTCATCTGTTGAATCAACGATTACACCACGGCGCTGGTTGATAAGACCGAACAAGTTACCCTGGAATTCTGTAGGTGCAGTCATCTGTACCTTCATGATTGGTTCAAGAATAACCGGCTTAGCCTTTGCATAACCTTCACGGAAAGCACCAATAGCAGCCTGCTGGAATGCGTTATCGTTAGAGTCTACAGGGTGTGACTGACCATCATTGATTGTAATCTTAACACCAACGATTGGAGCACCAATCAAAGAACCTTCTGTAATAGCCTTGCGGAAACCTTTATCACAAGAAGGGATGAATTCGTTAGGAATAGCACCACCCTTGATTGCGTCTACAAATTCGTAGTCTTTTTCTGTATCTGGCTCCATGAATCCGGCAACACGACCGTACTGACCAGAACCACCAGTCTGTTTCTTATGTGTATAGTTGAAGTCACCCTGAGTTGTGATAGATTCACGGTAAGCTACCTGAGGAGCACCTGTTACTACTTCACAGTTATATTCACGCTTCATACGTTCTACGTATACAGCAAGGTGAAGCTCACCCATACCCTTGATGATTGTTTCACCAGATTCTGGGTCTGTATATGTCTGGAAGGTTGGGTCTTCCTTAGTAAAGCGGTTAAGAGCCTTACCCATCTGCATTTCTGCCTGCTTATCCTTTGGAGTGATAGAGAGAGAAATTACAGGTTCTGGAACGTACATACTAGCCATAGAGTAGTTGATTCCGCCGTTTACGAAAGTATCACCGGAAGCACAGTCTACACCAAAGAGTGCAACGATATCACCTGCACATCCTTCTGTAATATCTTCCATCTGAGCAGAGTTCATACGTACAAGACGTCCAACCTTAAAGCGCTTCTTAGAACGAGTGTTGTAAAGCTCTTCACCCTTCTTAATTTTTCCCTGATATACACGAGTATATGTAAGCTGACCATACTGTCCGTCATCAAGCTTGAAGGCAAGAGCAACAGTTGGCTTTGTATCAACAGATTCAAGAGTGATTTCCTGTTCGTTGTTATCAAGATCAAAAGCAGTGTTAACAACTTCTGTTGGGTTAGGAAGGTAGCGAACTACAGCGTCGAGCAAAGGCTGAATACCCTTGTTTACGTGAGCAGAACCACAGAATACACCTACAAACTGTTCTGCCAAGGTTCCCTTACGAACAGCAGCAATAATCTTTTCTTCTGCAATTCCTTCGTAGCCGTTTTCCATGATTTCTTCCATCAAAGAATCATCAAACATAGAAACAGCATCCAAAAGCTCTTCGCGGTATTTATCTGCATCTGCCTTTAAGTTGGCAGGGATTTCGGCAACGCGTACGTCTTCACCGTTTGGACCGTCAAAATAAATAGCCTTCATTCCAACCAGGTCTACAACACCTTCGAGCTTATCTTCCAAACCAATTGGGAGCTCCATCATGTAAGCGTTAAGACCAAGCTTTTCTCTAAGCTGCATGCGAACGCGGATAGGATTAGCACCCTGACGGTCACACTTGTTAACAAATGCAACACGAGGTACATGGTAGCGTTTGAGCTGGCGGTCTACAGTGATTGACTGTGACTGAACACCGGCAACGGCACACAAAATCATGATAGCACCGTCGAGTACGCGCAGAGAGCGTTCAACTTCTACTGTGAAGTCTACGTGTCCCGGTGTGTCGATAAGGTTGATAGTGTAGTCTTTCCACTGAACCTGAGTAGCAGCAGACTGGATTGTAATACCTCTTTCACGTTCCAGTTCCATGTTATCCATTACAGCACCAACACCGTCCTTACCACGAACTTCGTGAATAGCATGAATCTTGTTACAGTAGAACAAGATACGTTCTGAAGTTGTTGTCTTTCCAGAGTCAATGTGGGCACTGATACCGATATTTCTTACTTTTGAAATATCCCAAGCCATATTAATACCTCTTCTTAAAAAAATTATTCGCTTAATTATAATAGAATATAATGTCTTACTATTTTAATGGAAAAATATATGTTTTTCAAGTATTTCAGGAATTGGATTTACAATAGGTAGGAGCCAGAGTCTTTCAATTTAATAATATCTGACTTAGTCAATGTTTCAAAACTGTCGTCGCCTACTGTTGTAATATAGTAATTAATGTTTTTTCCTGTATATTCTGTCGATTCCTTGTCGTAAGAAAGTGATTTTAGCTTTACGTTGAGCAGATTTTTTGATTCCTCATCTGGGGTGTATACGGCAACGCTAAAATAGATGAGATATTTGTTATCAACATAATCAGCGAAATCCTTATATTTGTTTTCAACCGGCATTAGTGTGTTATCTGTATTTGTGACATTTTCCATTTTACAGGTAAAGTCC
The DNA here is from genome assembly GCA_017616165.1 of Treponema sp. Lineage (GTDB taxonomy): Bacteria > Spirochaetota > Spirochaetia > Treponematales > Treponemataceae > Treponema_D. The sequence goes on along the minus strand of JAFZYR010000030.1, from coordinate 20,501 downwards.
TTGAGTTTTGTGTTTATAAACTCTTTAGCTGTCTGTTCAATCTGATCTCTGTAAACGATGTAATAATAATTTGTCTCAAAACTCTTGTGATAGCCAAACATATTTGAGTAGTAACCATATTTTGAAATTATAATCTCATTCTGAGAAAAACGTGAACAGGTCATATATACAATACGGTATTTTCCATCACTATCATCACGTGTTTCGTTTCCGGTAACTGTAAATGTGCCTTCAAAATTTTCATTCATATATTCACAGACTTTATCTGCAGACCAGATAGTCATTGTTTCGGGATTATAAGGGCAGCCAGCCAGCATAAGAACAAACGGAATTACAAAAAGGAGCCATGTTTTTTTCATTACTTTTTTACCTCGTATTTAAAATCAAAGTCATAGGAATTAAGATTACCGTTAAAGACAACCTTGTGTATGCAGGTGTTTTCATAGTCGGCGTCTATATCGCTTACAAGATAAAAGGTACCGCTCAGTATAGAAGTTTCTGTTTTCAAATCGATAAAGCTTGCCTTGAGCTTTTCTTCCCAGGTAATAGATTGATAACTTTGATTATCGGTTGCAATAATTGTAATAAAGTCGGAGCATCCATTTTTTTCATTCAGATATTCATACTTCATAGCATCAAGGTACTGATTAAAGTTTGTATCGCGGTTTAAAAGATTTTTCATTAGGCGCTTTTGATTATTGATTATAACTTTGGTGTCTGCAAATAAATTGCTTTTAAAAATGTCTGCGTAATAGGCTTCTTCCTGTTCCTTAAATTTTTGTGGAAGGTAATTGGAACTGGTATCTTTTGAAATAGAAAAGGCGGTGTGTTCTGTAATATCAAACCTTACGGTTACGATTTTGTCGTTAAGGTTTGCGGCTTTCATTGTAACAATTACATATTTACCGGCTTTGTCTTTTTGAATGCCGGTATAAGTATAGGTTCCACCGTAGTTTTCAGTAAGGAAGGTACGGGCATCTTCTGCATATTCGCTATTGGAATAGTTCATTTTGCAGGCCACAAAAGAAATGCATAGTATTGAGAGAATCAGAATAATAAAATTCTTTTTATGTAAACTTTGTATCATACTTATAGGATGACACCAAAAGATGAATTTGTCAAACAAAAAAAAGACCGTTCCGCAAAAAGCAGAACGGTCTGAAAAGTCAGTGTTTATGGTTCAGCTTAGAACCAGAAGCGAAGTCCTATATTGAGTGGGAATGAGTCCAATACAGGTGTCATCTGATCTCCTGCAATAGAAACTCCAGGCTGCCATGCAAGTTGAATATATGGTTCAATAAAGTTGTTCAGAAGGAAAACGTTAGTACCAAGTACTGCACGTCCACCAAAGAACATACCACTGTAATTCTTTGTAACAATAAAGCTTCCTGCAAGACCAACTCCGTAGAAGTAACCCCATGTCTGTTCAATCTTAGGATTAGCCATCCACCAGTCAGCTGTTAAACCAACAGAAGTTACTGCACCAAGACCATCAACTGTCAATGCAAAAACGCAAGGAACACCATCAATCTTAAAAGTTACGGCACCGTTAGTAGAACCTCCACCAGCTCCAGTTACTGTGTAACCACCCTGTGGTCCAATACCCAATGCAAATACATTTACTGTTCCAAGAACGAACAGTACTGCCAAAACAGAAAAAAGTTTTTTCATTTTGAAAACCTCTCTTATAAAAATGTTTTTAATAAACTCTCATAAAACATTTTATATATATAAATATTGTAGCAAATGAATGATTAATTAGCAAGAGAAAATATTTTTTGAAGTCTTAACGTATTGACACAAAAGGCCAAAATCAATAATATATATAAACATTCGCATGAATGTGATGGGCTACTAGCTCAGTAGGTAGAGCAACGCCCTTTTAAGGCGTGGGTCACTGGTTCGAATCCAGTGTAGCTCACTCCCATGCGGGGGTGGTGGAATTGGTAGACACGCAAGCTTGAGGTGCTTGTGACGAGAGTCGTGGCCGTTCAAGTCGGCTCCTCCGCATCAAATGGGAACTGCTGAATAAAAGCAGTTCCCTTTTTTTTTGAGGTAAAAAAATGTTAGCTGTTCTGGTAAACTGTGGTACAGTCATTATTGGTTCCATTATAGGAATTCTTTTTTCAAAAAAATTTACTGATGAGCTTTTAGATATGATTCAGACTGCCTGTGGTGTTATTACTCTCATCATAGGCTTGCAGATGGCCTTTAAATACGAAAGCATTGTTTATCTTGCACTGTCGCTTATCATTGGTGGCGTAATTGGTTATGCAATAGATATTGACGGAGCAATCCTTAAGCTTGGCGGCTGGCTTCAAAAAATTACAACACCAAAGCCAAAGGCAATTGAAGGTGATGTGCTTGCTACAGATATAACCCTGGACGAACAGAAAAAGCACAATTTTGCCTACGCCTTTTTGAACGCTTCTGTTTTGTTCTGTGTTGGTGCAATGACAATCATAGGTTCCTTCAAGGCTGGTGTTGAACACGACTATACAATCATCTTTACAAAATCAATTCTCGACGGCTTTATGGCAATTTCCTTTGCAGCCGCTATGGGAGTTGGTACAGCATTTTCTGTAATCCTTATTCTGATTTATCAGGGCGGGCTCACACTTCTTTCGGGAGTGCTTCAGCCGTTTGTAACAGATTCCATGCTTAATGAAATTTCTGCCTGTGGTGGTGCCATCATCATCATGATTGGTCTGAACCTGCTTGGCCTCAAAAAAATAAAAACCGCAAACTTTTTGCCGGGCCTTTTGATTGAAGTTATTTTTGTGATTTGTGTGCCTTTAGTTAAGGGTTTATTTATGTAGCGACGTGGCAATCTATATTTCAAAATGCATATGTTCCCCAGAGATCGGATGATTAAACTCTAATTCAAACGCGTGTAACATCAATCTCTCTCCCGGCTCACAATGCCCGTACAACGTATCTCCCACAATAGGAATACCAAACCCGTGCGGATCACTTGCCGCAAGACGCAGCTGATGTGTGCGCCCGGTCTTTGGTGTAAAGATAATTTTTGTAGTACGCCTCTTTGTTCCGTCCGGGGCAGTGTAGAGTTCAGTACCTTCTTTTTTCCATAAAGTTATTCCAAGCTTGCCGTTTACTTCGTCATAAATCTGATGCGGGCGGTTGTCTACATCCAGGCGGAACTTTAACTTGAGCTCGCCTTCATATTCATTGTGATCAAAAACTCCGTCCAGCAGGGCAACATATTTTTTGTGGACCGTACCTTCTTCAAACTGTGCGCTCAAATTTCTGTGCGCTTCTTTTGTAAATGCCAGAACCAGCAGGCCCGAGGTTTCCATATCCAGTCTGTGAACCGACGGCTGCTCTATGCAATGAGGAAAAAGCTTTTTTACGCGATTTACAACACAGTCCTGTTTGTCCTGCGTACGGCCCGGAACAGAAAGAAGCCCGCTTGGTTTGTTTACAACAATTATCTGCGAGTCGCGGTAAAGAATTTCCAGCCCCAGAATATAAGGCAGAATATAACCGCAGCGTTCATCACAAGGAGGGTAGGAAACACCGTTCTTTTTGTTCTTTGTGTCGCGGCCATAAAATACTTCGTCCATGCTAACAGGTGTAAGACCGTGCTCAAAGGCATAGGACAAAAGCTTGGGCGCGCAGCAATCGCCGGTGCCAGTCGGAGGAAGCCTTCCTCCATGCGCCTGTATAATTTCATTAAGTGTAATCTTAGTTCCGTCAAAGCGGGTAAAGGTATAAAGACTGAAGACATTGAGCAGGGATTCGGTGGTTAAAGCGGTTCTTTGAGAAAGGAGTTCTTTTTTTAGGGGTGGTTCGAGGGCCTCACCAACCCCATTTCGCTCACCAACCCCATTTCGCTCACCAAGTCCGGCGGCCACTTGTGGTCCCTGAGGCTCTCGAAGGGCCACCTGTGAGATAGCATCTGTCAATTCATGAATTTTTTTATCATTTTTTGCAAGAGCTTTTTCAATTTGGTCGGGCTCGACAATGGGTGGAACAATTATATCTTTTAGGGGTGCCTCACCAAGACCATTTCGCTCACCAAGCCCGGCGGCCACTTGTGGTCCCTGAGGCACTCGAAGGGCCACCACAGAAATCCCGCTCACCGCATGCAGAACAACCCTTTGACCAGCTGCATTTACGCACACCAGGGCCCCTACCATAACACCATGGCCCTTGCGTTCTTCGCTTTCTTTGGAAATCTGTTTTAAAACAATTGACCCGTCCTCAATGCCCGAAATAAATTCCAGACAGTAGTGACGGGCCAGCTCTTGATCAAATGGTGGAAACATTAATGCCAGTTCCTGATTTCTACCTTGTCGTCATTTGTTGCAACAAAAACAATAGGCTTGTTTTTAGAAAAAAGTCCGTTTTCTACAACGCCTACAATTCCGTTTATTTTATCTTCCATCTGGGCAACATCAATCGGCTTTTCCCAGGTGCAGTCAAGAATCTGGTTTCCGTTATCTGTAATTACAGGGCCTGCCTTGCGTACTCCTTCGCGAAGCACACATTTTGCACCAAGCGCTTCAAGTGCCTTAGTAACGGCAACACGGGCGCTTTCAATAATTTCTACAGGAACTGCAAATTTTGTTCCGATTGTTTCAACTGCCTTTGTGGAGTCTGCAACTACAACAAAAACATCCGAGTTATATTCAACCAGCTTTTCGCGAACATGTGCAGCTCCGCCACCCTTAATGCAAAAGCAGTCCGGAGTAACTTCGTCGGCACCATCAATAGATAAATCAAGGTGACCGTCAATTATTCTGTCATTCAAGGAATAAACCGGAATGCCCAGATCCTGGCAGGCGTTCTGAGTCTGAAAGCTTGTAACAACAGCCTTAATGTCCTTAAGCTCGCCGCTTTTAATATGCTCGGCAAGTCTGTAAACTGCAGGCATTGCGGTAGAACCTGTTCCAAGACCAATCTTCATTCCGCTAAAGATTTTTCCTTTTTCTATAAGAGTATCAATTGCAGTATCTGCAACCAGCTTTTTCTGTTCGCTTTGTGTCATTTTTTACCTTCTTATTTATCTAAAATGTAATATTTTCTGAACCATCTTCAAAATCAATTCCGGTAAACAGCTTGAACTGAGCGTAGGCCTGATATTCAAGCATTTTGTAACCGTTGCTTACACGGCAGCCTGCAAGAGACGCTCTTTTCATTACAGGTGTAATGGACGGGCGGTACAGGATGTCAAACAAAAGCTCGTTTCCACGGAAATTATAAAAATAAATAGGATCATTTGCTTCGTTCTGATTAGAGTTATCGCCTTTGAATTCCTTGGAAGCACCAACAGAGGTTGTCTGAATTATAAGGTTTGAATATTCATCAAGGATTGGTGCGCAGTCCGGCTCCAGGGTACAGTACTCAAAGCCATAATGCTCTGCTATCTGCTTTGCATGGCTTAGGGTTCTGTTAAAAATACATACACGAGCGCCCATCTGCTTGAGTACGTAGGCTATTGCACGGGCAGTTCCACCGGCTCCAATAATTGCAACCTTTTTGCGTTTGATTCTTACCGGCCCCAAAAATTCTTCGAGGGCTCGGCGGAAGCCATAGGCATTTGTGTTATAGCCGGTCCATTTTTTATTTTTGTAGATTGCAGTATTGCACGCTCCAATCTGAACAACCTCCGGAGACTGTTCATGCAGATAATACATTACAGATTCCTTGTGAGGATTTGTTATGGAAAGACCTTCTATTCCAATCTGTTCTGCAAACGAAAGTGCCTCGGAGGCAAGCTGTGATCTTATTGGAATATAAACTGCATCAATTCCGTTTTTCTTAAAGCCTGAATTATGAATTTCTGGACCGGAAACCTTGTAAAGCGGCCAGCCGGTAATGCCAAAGAGTCTTGTCTGCTTTGTGATTGAACGGAAGTTGTAAAGCGTATTGAGCGTTACAGGATCAATGTGGCCTATGTTTGAGGTATTGGAAATAAACTCCTCCGGCGAAACATAGGTAAGGTAAGAATTTGTATGAGTTGCAAGAAGCCTTGAAGCAAGACCTTCGGCACCCATGGCACAGAAAATATGGTCATACTGTGTCATCTGGCTTCCTTCGCGGAAAAGGTTTGCTACATCACTAAGCTTTCTTGGCATAAAGGCAATTTTTGGTATTTCATAACCGGTTTTGCGCATTTCGTCACAGCGTTCACGCAGATTGTAAATAGGTTCATTCATGCTGTGAAGGCTTCTGATTATTTTTACACCAAAGGCCATGGCAGCATCCTGAATACTCGGTATATGAAAATCGTCTTCAAAATCTACATAGGCAAAGTTTTTTGTTCTGTCCTGGTCTGCAAAGGCAAGGGCACGGCTGAACAGACAGATTCTGGAAAACTCGCTGCCGTCAAAAAGACCGCCATCTATATCGCGCCTTATTGTAAGAATGCATGGCATGTGAATCATTGCAGGAAACTTTCTTGCATAAAGCTGTTCCTGCTCTGTAAGGTGGTCAACTCTAAGCTCAACAAGGTCTATGTATTTATAATATTTATTTACAAGCTGCCTGTTTTCTTCAAGAGTTTTTCCTGTTAATGTCATGCATACTAAAGGCTGATTCATTATTCAACTTGCTTCCTTGCTTCTACCTTATCTGCAACACTCAGGACAAGTGTAGTACCGCGTGGAACCTCATAAGGAATTGTAAGGTTTCCGCCCGGATGATTAAAGCTTACGATTGTGTAAGAGGTTCCTTCTGCAGGATATGCATCAAGCTTCATAGGAACAGGGTACGGATAATCCGGAAGCTTTTCCTGGAAAATACCGGAAACATTGTCGCTGTCTGAAGAATGCTCAGGCATTGCCATTTCTACGGTTACCCTTGTGTAGTTAGGAACATATTCATCCTTTATTTCCTGCTGTGAAACTACAGTGCCAGGCTTTTCACTTTCGGTAGCGGTGTGAGAAGTTATATCAAATACGATTTTTGTTCTTGCAATAGTCTGCAAAAGGTCGTTTATACTCTGGCCAATTACATAAGGGCGGCGTGTGTTTTCGTAGTTTGGACCCTTACTTACTACAAGCTGAACAGTTACAGGCTCAGAGATTTTTGTTCCCTCAGGAGGATCCTGTTCAAGAATTGTTCCGGCTTCTGAATTATCAGGAATATAGCTTGGAGTAGCAAGAACTATGAGAGGCTTTGTCTGTCCTGCAAACAGAGTCTGCAGTGACATCTGAACCTCCGAAAGATTTTTTCCAACATAGTCGCCTACAGAATCAATTACAACACCACGGCTGATTACAAGATTTACACGGCTATAGCCTTTTACAATGGCGCCTGCAGAAGGACTCTGCTCTAAAACCATTCCTTCGTCGCCGGGTACGTTTGAATATCTAAGATTGATTTTTGGATAAAGCTCCTTGATCTGCATTTCGATAAGTGCTTCATCCCATTGTTTTCCTACAACATCAGGAACAAGAACCTTTTCTGCTCCCTTTACATTAATAAAGAAAATTGCAAGACAGGCTGCAAGCATCAAAAGAAAGGCCGAAATACAGGTTATGATAAGAGCCCCCAGATTTGACTGAAGCTTTTCAAAACCATCGCTAAAGCCCAGACGCATGTTCTTAGGATTAAAGGGCTTGCGTGGCTTCTTTTCTTTTTTTGCTTTTGCCGGTTTTTCTGTTACAGAGGCTTCAACGGCTTCTTCATTTTCATTTTTTATTTCTTCATCACTCATAGCGATTTCCTTTTTATTCTTGTATTAATGTTTATTTTAAAACCGTGCCTACAAAATCCTTGGCACCGTTCATAAAATCCTTGTAGCCCATTACGTTTTTTCCCTGACGCTGAAGTCTTGTTATACTCAAAACTCCGTCGCCGGTTTTTACGTAAATGCCGCCTGCATTTTTATTATATGTTAAAACCTTACCGCAGGGAAAGGCTTTGTATACATTATCTGCAACTAAATCTTCAATATCACTTTGCATAAGAGGATTGGCCCCAAGAATCTTTAAAACAGATTCATTCTGTTCTATGCACCAGCAGCAAGGATCCGGATAGTAAGCTCTTATTTTACGGCATATAGCTTCGGCGCTTTCGTTCCAGTTGATTTTTGCCATATCCTTTGTGATAGTGTAGGTATAGGTTATGCCTTCCTTACTCTGAGGCTTTCCTTTTATAAGACTGCCGGCTTTGGCACTTTCTGCTATGATGCTGCAGATCATTTTTGCACCGGCTTTTGCACTGTAATTGAGTAAAGCTTCTGTGGTTGCTGTTTCGCTGATGCTTACAAAATCCTGTTTAAGAATGTCTCCTGCATCCATCTTAAGCGAAAGCGTCTGAATAGAAATACCGAGCAGCTCGTCGCCCTCTAAAATTGCCTGCTGAACCGGAGTGCAGCCTCTGTATTTTGGCAGAAATGACGGATGAAGATTTATTCCGCCCATTGGAAAAAGGGCCAGAAACTTTGGACCAAAAATGTGTCCGTAAGCAAAGCATACAAGCAGGTCTGCTCCAAGAGGAGCAATCTGTTCGCGTGACGCACTGTCAAGGTGCTCTGGTGTAAAAACCGGCAGACCCTTTGAAAGTGCATATTCAGCTACAGGAGTTGGGGTAGGGGTTTTGTGCCTTCCCTTTGCCGTGGGCGGATTAGACAAAACACCTGCAATTTCAAAACCATACTGCTGCTGGTTTTCTACGAGAAATTCCAAAGTGATTTTTGCTGCCTCAGGGCTTCCTGCGTATATTATTTTCATTTTGATTTTTTTGCTTCCTTTGCGGCAATTTTGGCTGCAATCTTAGCTGCTTTTGCTGCCTTTTCCTTTGCCTTCTGGGCGGCACGTTCTGCACGCTTTATAAACTGAGCTTCTGTTTTTTGTGCAAAATCCTTGTCGCCGCGGTCTATGTATAAAATACCGTCCAGGTGGTCATATTCATGCTGAATGATGCGTGCCAAAAGACCGTCTGCATCCAGTGTGAACGGACGACCCTTTTCGTTTAAAGCCTGAACAGTTACACGAACCGGGCGGACAATCGTTTCGTAAACCTGAGGAATGCTTAAGCAGCCTTCGTCATATTCACTGGTTTCGCTGGAGGTCTGAATAATCTGCGGATTGATAAAAACCCTGCGTACATCGTCATCTGCAATAAGAACAAACATGCGAAGACTTTTTCCAATCTGAGGAGCGGCAAGACCAACACCCTCGTTTTCGATCATGGTTTCGAACATATCCTCTGCCAGCTGCCTGATTTCATCATTTACCTCGGGTACCGGCAGAGCCTTCTGACGCAGAACATCTTCTCCAAGCTTAACAACATCTAAAATCATTTGCCAATCCTTAAGCGGGCTGCACGTGCGTGGCCTGCAAGTCCTTCTGAATCTCCAAGATAACCGGCAGCTGCTCCACTCTTAACAGTTCCAACCTTTCCTTCGTTTACGCGCAGGGTAGTTACTGTCTTAAGGAACATTCTTACACTCAAGCCGCCTGTAAAGCGTGCACAGCCGGAGGTAGGAAGCGTGTGGTTCAAGCCGGCTGCATAGTCTCCGTAAACCTCGGCAGCATAGTGACCAATAAAGAGAGAACCGTAATTGAATACAGCCTTTTCTATTTTTGCTCTGAGCTTTGAATCCTCCATGGCAAGCTCCAGGTGTTCCGGGGCCTTGCGGTTTGCAGCTTCAATTGCATCCTCAAGCTTTTCTACTATTATAATCTTTCCGCAGTCGTCAATACTCTTGCGTGCAGTTGCCTTTGTAGTAAGGGTTTCGAGCTGAGACTCAATTTCGGCACTTACCTTGTGGGCAAAGTCCTCGTTGTCGGTAACCAGAATCGGCTGAGCAACAACATCGTGTTCTGCCTGAGCAAGCAGGTCTGCAGCAACCCAGGCTGGGTTTGCAGTTTCGTCGGCAATAATCATTACTTCTGTAGGGCCTGCAATAAAGTCAATGCCGGCTGTACCAAATACCTCGCGCTTAGCAGTTGCAACAAATTTATTTCCAGGTCCAACAATTACATCTGCCTTAGGAATAGATTCTGTTCCGTAAGCCATGGCACCAATTGCCTGAGAACCGCCTACTGCATACAGGTGGTGAACTCCACAGATATAGGCAGCTGCCATAATTCCTTCGTCTGCATAAGGCTTGCCGCCTGCATAAGCTTTGCCTGGAACTCCCGAACCATTTTTTCCTGCAGCAATTTTGTCATCCGGGTGTACACGTGGTGGTGTACACATAATTACATTTTTTACTCCGGCTGCAATGGCTGGAGTTACAGTCATAATTACAGTTGATACAAGCGGGAAGCGTCCGGCAGGAACATAGCAGCCTGCAGTTTCTACAGGAATTGTTCTCTGACCGGTAATGATGCCAGGTTCAAGCTCTTCTTCAAAATCCTTAAAGGATTTGCGCTGAAGCTTTGCAAACTTAAGTGCCAGGTCGTGTGAATAAACAATTGCATCGTATATGTCGCGCTTTTCCATGCGGAGCTTTTCTGCCGCAGCCTTGAGCTCCTCCTGTGGAACTTCAAAATTTGCCGGAACTGCAACATCAAATTTATTTCCGTAAAGACGAAGGGCTGCATCGCCACGCTTCTGTACTTCTTCCAGAACCGACTTTACAACCTTGTCGTCACCGTCAAACGGACGTCCTTTGAAAAATTCTTCTTCTACTTCGTTATATTTTTGAATCTTTATCATTTCTCTTTATGTCTCCTATCCAATTCGTCGTAAACATCCTTCCAGGTTACGCCTTCTTTATATATAAGCACATTTACAAAATAAAGCAAATCGGCTGCTTCCCAGATTACCTCGTCACGGTCTTCGGCTTCGCAAAGCTCTTCGGCTTCTTCTTCTACCTTTTCGCGTACACGCTTAGCATCAAGTGTTGCAGTGTAGCTTCCAGGCTTAGGATTAGCAAAGCGGTCTGCAATAATATTGTACAGACGACCCATGCTTGATTTTTCGCCAGGGTCTGTTGTGTAGCAGGTCCAGGAGCCTGTATGACAAGCCGGTCCTGTTGGAATAACCGTTGCCAGAATGCTGTCGCGGTCGCAGTCTGCACGAAGTCTTACTACATCAAGGAAGTTTCCACTTGTGTCACCCTTGGTCCAAAGCTCGTTGCGTGAGCGGCTCCAGAAGGTAAGGCGTCCGCAGTCAAAGGTTTTGCGTACAGCCTGTGCATTTGCAAAGCCCTGCATTAAAACTTCTCCGTTCATGCTCTGTGCAATTACAGGAATGAGCGGTGTTTTTTCAAAGTCAAGACAGGCAACAAAGGCGTCTGTAAGATTAACCTTGTTTGTATAAAGTGCCATTCCAAGCTGAACATCGCAATGCAACTTTTCGAGCGCAGCAATTTCTTCTACACTCGAAACGCCTCCTGCAACAACAACACGGCAGCCTACTGCTTCACGAAGCTCGCTCGCATAGTCCATGTTGGTTCCCTGCATGCAGCCTTCCTTTTCTACACAGGTAAAAAGCAGCTCGGAACAGAATTTTTCTGCCTGCTTAGCACCTTCAATCAAAGGAATGTCTACAGTCTGGGTCCAGCCCTTTACGGCAATTTTTCCATTAATAGCATCTACTGAAATGATAATTCTGTCTTTACCGATTGCTGCTGCAAGCTCGTTCAAGAAATCTTCGTTAAGTACAGATTCACCTGCAACCGGTTCACTTTTCCAGGCTGCAGAACCGATGATAACCTTTTCGGCTCCAAGAGAAATGAGCTCGCGTGCTCTTTTTACAGTGCGTATTCCGCCACCGGTTCGGACATTTCCACGATGCAGCAGAGACTTGAGCAGGGGAGTGTTTACAGTGTTTCCCTTAGCGTCTACATTACCAAGTGCGGCATCCAAATCAATAACCGCAACCTCGCCATACATATCAAACTGGCGAATAAGTGAGTCTGCATCATCGCGTTCGAGCATAAGATCCTTTCCGTTCTTAAGCTGAACCACGTGTCCGTTTTTCAAATCAATAGAAGAAATTACCATATCACCGCATTGTAACAGATTTTCGCGGTTATTACAAATGGTGTGTTTTTTTACTCGGCTTTCTTCTGGTAATTAGCTTTGATAGAGTCGATAAACAGCTTGTTCTGGTCGTTGCGGAGAGGAACGGAGAACAGTGGCTTGCCGTCGCTTGGGGAGATGCGGTAAATGTGCATCGGGTCCGTAGAGTAGGCTGGGCTGCCAGGGTTGTTGATCCACCAGTCAAGGACTGCTATAAAGCAGAGAGTGTATTTAAGAAGGTTTGCGTTGTTTGCATTTGTGTTTGCAGTTTTGTTCTGGGCGCCCAAAAGTACGTCCAGACGCTTGCTGACCTCATTCTGAATGCCGAATTTGTAGTGTTCCCAAGGATTTTCGATGAGCTGAACAGGGCCGCGTGAGCCTGCCTGCTTGTCGCATTCATTTATTACAAGTGTAAGGTATTTGCGGGCATAATCTGTTCTGTGGAAAAGCGGGCGAACCTTGCTTTCGTCGCTCGGATGCTCAAGAATGAGCTTGTCAAACTTAAAGTCCGGCATAAAGTGATAGGTTGTCTGCCACAAAAGCGAGGTAATTGTTCTTTTACCTATGTGAGATTTATCAAAATCCGGCTGAGAGTATACGGAATTTACAAGATCAATGAGCGGTTCGCAGTAAAGACGTTCAAAATTGTCTTCGCGGTAAGCAGTCCAGTCGTCCATAACGGCTGTAATTGTGTCTGCACCCTGTTTTACGCCATCCTGACTTGCAAATTTGATATTGCGGCAGCCCTGGAAGCAGTCTTCAATAATTCTCTGAAGAATCATGATTACCTGAACAGGATTTTCCGGTGAAAGCATGTTAAAGCCGTCTGCAAACTTGTAAAGCGGCTGGAAATAAGGATACATATCGGGATGTTCGTCCAGATTTGCAAAGCCGGCCTGAGGGAAAAGCTGGTCAAGCAGCTTAAGTCCTGTAATAACAGTCTGGTCTTTAATACCCTTCTGTGGAGGTGCAGACTTCTGTTTAGGAGCTTCCTTCTGTTCTTCCTTTGGTTTTTCAGGCAAAAGCAGGTCAAATTTATGAAGTCCTGTAAATTTAAGGATTTCTGCAACCTTTACAGAGAAGAAGGTCGGGTATGATTCAAAGGTATCGGAGCACATTCTCATGAGCAGAGGATACATTTTTTTGATGATTTCGGTATCGATATAAAGCCATTCTGTAATAGCCTGCTTGGCCATGGTAGAAAGCTTATCCTTTGGAGCGTCCGGGTAGGCTACCTGATCGTTGTAAATTTCCTTAATAAGCTTTGGAATTTTGTTGTTTCCGTAGTAATAAACCGTAATTATAGGCTTGTAGATTGCCTTTGTGTACTGAATAAGGTCGCAGGCAAGAATCTGACCAGGTGCATTTTCAAGAGTAGCGTATTCTGCCTTAATTCCCGACATTCCCCAGGAAGCAATCATGCGCAAAAACTTAAATTTAATGTCTCCGCCGTTTACAATCTTTGATTTATAGGTGGCCGGAGCAATCTGAATGAGCGTTTTGATAACCGTAATAAAGGTTTCCATGTGCTCAATGTCTTTTTTCATCTTGTACTGATAGAATTCCGGAAGAATTTTTTCTGTACCGTTCTTTTGCAGCGTACGAATAAAATTAAAAATGCCGTAGTTAGGCTTGATTTTGTATTCCGGAGACATCATGAGCTTGTCTATAAGATTATTTACTTTTTTAGAAATTGGAGGAAGATCTTCCCTTACATGCTTGCGCGGAGCCTGATAGGTTGTATTTGGCTTGGAACCGCTGCCAGAACCACCTGAACCACCGCCAGAGGTATTTCTTACAATGCGGCCCTGTCCATGAGTAGCCTGTGATGATGAATTTGCTGCACTGGAGGTTGTTTTTTCGTATAAAACCTGACCGCCAAGCTTTTTTGCCATAACAGCAGCCTCTTTTTCGTCAATGAGACCAATATTTTTGCGGGTTTTGTCCAGAGTTCCCGGTTCCCAGTCTGCAGTTTTGTTGATTTCATCAGCCATTTTTATGCCTCCGTCGTAGTATCTTTCTATTATATTACATTTTTTCTATATTGTCATTTTAAACTTCATCAGTTTAAGGACTTACATTCTCATATAGCTTCGCGTAATCATTCCCGGAAAATCCTTAAGCGTGATTTTGTTTCCGTCCTTATCCAGTAAAACTCCTTCAAAGGTGCCGTAAATGTGCGAATAGGAAGAACGCAGCGCAATAAGGTTAAGCGCACGTCTGTATACAGAAGCAGGCGTAAAGGTAAGGTCTACCATGCTTTCTGTATCCTGAATAATCCATTTTTTGTTAAGCCCGAACGGATGTGTTGCAACAATTGAAGGCAGGGCAGTGCTTTGTCCGTCGCAGACCAGAATATTGCCGTTATATTTGTCCGGATCGGCCGCATCATACGAAGTTTCTTCTATATAAAAGACGATATTTTTGTTATCTACAGTGCCTATTCCGCACAATCTGGTTCCACGGCTCAGGGTTTTTGTGTAAAAGCGGTTCATTACCATTGCGGCAAGTCCCGGAGAATTGTCTGCTTCCTCGTTTTTGACTGCAAGATGTCCGTTTATTTTCATGGAAGAAAACCACAGGGCACTGCAGCGGGAAGCAGCGGGCGCAGGATTTACAAAGCTAAGGTCTGTTTTCATGTCGTCGTCGCGTACTGAATGAAACCAGCCCTCTGAATCGTTCCAGCCGGAATTTCTTTTTACATGGAATCTCATGGCCTTGGAGGCGTTCTGCTTTTCCCATGATATTTTTATATAGCGTGATTTTCTGTAGCATGCACAGATTCCGCGTTCGGTATTTTTAGGAATAAAGCGTCTGCGGGCCGGCATGATGGAATGATATACGTATTTTTTACCATTTTCCTTGTTCCAGAAGCATACTTCGGCAAGTCCCAGGAATTTAAAATCAAAAAACTCTACCAGCCCTGCATATTTGTCTATGGCAAAATAATAATTTAATCTGCTTTTGATTCTGATGTTAGATATAATAGAAGGAAGCGGAATACCCGCATAAGGCGCACGCATGCCTTTTACATCAAACCGTGGAGAAACATCTGCGTATGTACCAAAATGAGCCTTTCCCCCTTCCACAAGCTTTCGTGGCGGCTCACCAAAACTTCGCGAATACATTTTTTTCCATTATAAAACAAGAAAAAATATTTGTAAAATAGAAAATTCAGGGTTAAAATATATATAGAGGAGTATATATGAGCATAAAAGCGTTTTCTTTAGGAGCAGCGGAAGAAGTTACT
The DNA here is from genome assembly GCA_017616165.1 of Treponema sp. GTDB lineage: Bacteria > Spirochaetota > Spirochaetia > Treponematales > Treponemataceae > Treponema_D. Next base: position 5,303 of record JAFZYR010000030.1, on the reverse strand, counting down.
GGTTCAAAACATGTTTTTGATATAAATGGAAGATTTTATATGGTTGACTGCGGTTCTTTTCAGGGTAAACGAAAGGAATCGGATGAAAAAAACCGTAATTTTGATATAGACCATGAGCGTCTGGAAGGGGTAATCCTTACGCACGGACACCTGGATCACTGTGGATTACTGCCGCTTTTGACCCGCAAGGGCTACCGTGGAAATATCTACGCAACTCCTGCAACCCGTGATATTGCAAACCTTGTAATGATGGATAGTGCGCGCATTCAGGCTCACGATGCCGAATTCCTTGCAAAACAGGCACGCAAAAAGGGTGAAAAGTTCAGTTGGAAGCCGCTTTATGATGAAAATGACTGTGTAGCTGCTGCAAATCAGATAGTTTCGCTTTCTTATAACCGCAAAATGTATATTTCGCCTGATGTTTCGCTTGAATTTTATGATGCAGGACACATTCTGGGCTCTGCTTTTGCTTATATGACTGTAAATCCTAACCCAAATGACCCTGAAAAGGAGACCCGCATCCTTTGTACAGGTGATATTGGCCGTAAATGTAAGCCTATTATCCGTAATCCTGCTACAGATATGCCTGCTCCTGACTATATTTACATAGAATCTACCTACGGAAACAAGCTTCATGACAATCATGACCTTGCCATGAAGGAATTAATCCGCATTGTACGCGATGCCTGCGCCAAAAAAGGTAAGATTATCATTCCGTCGTTTGCAATTGAACGCGCGCAGGAGCTTGTTTTCTATTTACATCTGCTTACAGACCAGAAAAAGATTCCTGTTGTGCCTATTTATGTAGACTCCCCAATGGCAAGCAACGCAACAAGTGTTTTCCGTGTACACCCTGAATGCTACGACGAAAGTGTAAATGAAGCCTTCTTAAAGCATCATAAGAATCCGTTTGGCTTTAATTCGCTTACATTTACAACAAGTGTAGAAGATTCTAAGGCTCTGAACGAAAAAGAAGGCCCGATGATTATTATTTCTGCAGATGGCATGTGTGAAGCTGGTCGTGTTCTTTATCACCTTGCAAACGGCATTTCTAATCCTAAAAATACAATTATGATTGTAGGCTATATGGCAGAAGATACTCTTGGCCGCCGCATTTTTGAAGGCCAGAAGGAAGTTAAGATTCTTGGTGATATTTATAAGGTAGAAGCCAAGGTAGAAAAGTGTAACGGCTTTAGTGCTCACGCCGACTACAGCGAAATGATTGAATGGCTCAAGGAAATTGACACCAGCCGCCTTAAGAAAATCTTCCTTATCCACGGTGAACCAGACCAGCAGCAGGGCTTTAAGGAGCATCTTGCAGAGGCCGGCTTTAATAATGTGGAGATTGTTGAGGCAGAAAAGATTTATGAGCTTTAAAACAATGGTCTAAAAAGTAAATTTTTAGTATATTTGAGATATGGGAATGCTTTCGGAAACTCTTGAGAAAGAAAGAAAAATTCACGCTTTTAAGACTTCTTCGATTCATAAGGAGTCTTATGGGCAATATTTTACTCCATATCCAATAGCTAAATTTATGTCATCACTTTTCCCTGCTACTGATAAGAAAATAAAACTTCTTGATCCAGGAGCAGGTATAGGAACTCTTTCTTGTTCATTTATGGAAAGAATTGTACAGGAGCATTGGAATACTCCAAATATTCATATTTCTGCATATGATATTGATAAAACTGTTTACAAGATCTTAAATGATAATATTGCTAAGTCAAGTTCTGCTTTTAAGCAATCTGATTATGAAATTTTCTCTGAGGATTTTTTAGAAAAAACTTCTCTTGAATATACAAAGAGAATCAATGAGACATATACACATGTTATAATGAATCCTCCATATAAAAAAATCCAAACGAATTCGAAGGAACGTCAATCAGCCCGAGCTTTTGGTCTTGAAACGGTAAATTTGTATTCCGCTTTTATGGGGGCAGCAATTTCGCTTACAGAAGATAACGGCTATATTGTGGCAATTGTTCCAAGAAGTTTTTGTAACGGAGTATATTATAAGCCATTTCGGGAATTTATTTTAAAAAACTGTGCTATTAAGCATATTCATCTATTTGAATCACGTGATAAGGCTTTTAAAGATGAAGCTGTTCTGCAAGAAAATATAATTATTATGCTTCAGAAAAATGCAGAACAAGGAAATGTTAAGATATCTTATTGTAATGATGATTCATTTGTAGGGCTTGCAGAATTTGATGTTCCTTTCAATCAAATTTTGCATGATAATGATAATGAAAAATATTTCAATATTCCTACTAAACGGCAAGTTGGAGATGAAAATTTGACTTTTTATTCAACTCTTAAAGATTTAGGAGTAAAAGTTTCAACTGGTCCGATTGTTGATTTTAGAATGAAAGAGCTTTTGTTAAAAGATTATTCAAATAATTCAGTTCCTTTGATTTATTCTGTTCATTTGAAAAACCATCATCTTTCATGGCCTCAATCTTCTAAAAAGCCAAATGCAATTTTGATATCTGAGGAAATAAAAAAACAACTTTTCCCAAAAGGTTTTTATGTTCTTGTAAAGCGTTTTTCAACAAAAGAAGAAAAAAAGCGTGTCGTGGCTTCACTTATAACTCCTGAAGATTTTATAAATGATGAACTTGCTTTTGAAAATCATTTAAATGTTTTTCATATTGATAAACAATCTCTTCCTGAAAATATAGCCTATGGATTAATTGTCTGGCTTAATTCAACCTATATTGATGAAAAATTCCGTCTTTTTAGTGGGCATACTCAAGTTAATGCAACAGATTTGAGAAATCTTCCTTATCCTGGTTTAGGTGATTTGGAAAGTTTAGGTAAAAAGATTATAAAAAAGAAGATTTGGAATCAACAAGTTTTTGATGATTTGGTAAGGGGTATAACAAAATGAAGCTAGAAGATCAGATAAAAACAAAACTTGAAGAAGCAATAGATATTCTTAAGCAATTTGGAATGCCGTTGGCTCAACAAAATGAAAGAACTGCGTATTGCCTTCTTGCGCTTTTAAATATTACCCCAGAAAAAAATTGGAAACATGCAGAGAACCCTCTTGTTGGAATTACACCGATGATGACATTTGCAAAGGATTATTACTATAAAAATTATGCACCAAATACCAGAGAAACTTTTCGTCGATTCAGTACACAACAAATGGTTCAGGCAGGAATGGTATTATATAATCCAGATAAGCCTGATCGGCCTGTTAATAGTCCTCATGCTGTTTATCAGATTTCTCCAGAGGCATTAAAGGTTATAAAAGCTTATAAAACTCCAGAATTTAATTTACTTCTTGCAAATTTTATCACTAGTCATTCAACTCTTTCTTTTGAGTATTCTCATAAACGAGAAATGAATATGGTTTCGGTTAAAATTAAAACTAACCATTCTATTCAAATATCACCAGGAAAACATAGTGAATTGATTCGTGACATAATAGAAGAAATGTCTCCTAGATTCTTGCCTAATAGTACTCTTGTGTATGTTGGGGATACGGGTGATAAGTGGGGATATTATGATCAGGAATTGGCAGGAAATCTTTTATTCAATGTAAAACAAAACGGAAAAATGCCTGATGTAATACTTTATGTTGAAGATAAAAAATGGCTTGTATTAATTGAGTCGGTAACATCTCATGGTCCTGTAGATAGTAAAAGACATATGGAACTTGGAAAACTATTTGATAATGTTACAGCAGATAAAGTGTATATTTCGGCTTTTCCAGATAAAAAAACATTTTCCCGTTATGTACAAGATATAGCATGGGAAACAGAGGCTTGGATAGCAGATAATCCAACTCATATGATTCATTTTGATGGAGATAAATTTTTAGGTCCTCATAAATAAAAAAAAACACTTGACAAATTACATATTTGTTATTATTATAAAATTGTAATGAGTACAAAAACTTGTGTGCTTGTACGGGGTTTTAGGGGCGGAGCCCCTAGGAGAAGGGGGTGTGGTGAAGACCGCAAGGGCTGAACCCAGGGGGAAGGCTTTCCCCCTCAAGGCTAATAGCTAAAAGCTTACAGCTAACCGCCATTTAAACCTTGAAGAAACAAGTTTTTTATACTATATTATAAATTCCGATGCGGAAAGTTTTTCCATGCTACATCGGGTCAATTAATTATCCAAGGGAACTCACACTTCCTAAGGAAAAGAGGTGCTTTTATGGCTTTAAGACCAGAATGGGAAGGATTTAATCCTGACGGTTTATGGACTAGCGAAGTAAACGTTCGCGACTTTATTCAGGCTAACTATACAGAGTATGATGGAGATCAGTCTTTCCTGGCTGGTCCAACAGCAGCTACTAACAAGCTTTTCGATGAACTCCAGAAATTGCAGAAGGCTGAACATGACAAGGTTTCTGTAGGTCTGGATGGAAAAGAAAGAAGCGGTGTTCTTGATATGGATACTGATGTTGTATCAGGTCTTACATCACACCCAGCAGCTTACATCTGCCCGGAAGGAAAAGATTTGGAGCAGGTTGTAGGTCTTCAGACAGACAAACCTTTGAAGCGTGCATTCATGCCATTTGGTGGAATTAACATGGCAGAGCAGTCTTGCGAAATGTACGGCTACAAGAGAAACGAAGAACTCCACAAAATCTTTACAGAATATCACAAGACACATAACCAGGGTGTATTCGATGTTTACACTCCAGAGATCCGCAAGGCTCGTTCAGCTCATATCTTGACTGGACTTCCTGATACATACGGTCGTGGTCGTATCGTTGGTGACTACCGCCGTGTTGCTCTTTACGGTATTGATTACCTTATCAAATGCAAGGAAGAGGATAAGCTTAACTACGGTAACGGAACAATGACAGAAGACATTATCCGTCAGCGCGAAGAGCTTACAGACCAGATTAATGCTCTTAAGGGTATTAAGGCTATGGCTGCTCTTTATGGTTATGATATTTCTAAACCAGCTACAACTGCTAAGGAAGCTTTCCAGTGGTTGTACTTCGGATACCTTGCTGCTATTAAGACACAGAACGGTGCTGCTATGTCTGTAGGTCGTGTATCTACATTCCTTGACATCTACATCGAACGTGACCTTAAGAAGGGCATCCTTACAGAAGAAAAAGCACAGGAACTTGTTGACCATATCGTTATGAAGTTCCGCATGGTACGCTTTGCTCGTATCGAATCATACAACCAGCTCTTCTCTGGTGACCCTGTATGGGCTACTTTGGAAGTAGGTGGACTTGGACAGGACGGACGCGCTCAGGTAACAAAGAACGACTTCCGCTTCCTCCACACATTGGAAAACATGGGACCTTCTCCAGAGCCTAACATCACTGT
>JAFZYR010000029.1 GCA_017616165.1 Treponema sp. | reverse complement strand
TGGTCTTAAGATTCTTGAAAATCTTAATGATGATGAAGAAGTTACAACAGATGCTTCTAACAAAGATGAAGATGAAGAAATTGTAGACTACTCTAACTACCAGCCTACAGAAATTAAAGAAGAAGACCGCGAAGCTGATGAAGCTGAAAGTCTTATTGACGAAGACAAAATTTATAAGGACTAATAATATGGCATTTACAGCAAGTGACATTAAAAACCTTCGTGAAATGACCGGTGCAGGTATGCTTGAATGTAAAAAAGCACTTACAGAATGCGACGGAAACATTGACGAAGCTGCAAAATACCTTAAGGAAAAGGGACTTGCCGCTGCTGCAAAGCGTTCAGACCGCGCTACTGCAGAAGGACGCCTCTTTATCCGCAATACTGGAGACAAGGTTTATATCGTAGAGCTTACCTGCGAAACAGACTTTGTTGCTAAGAATGATGACTTTATTGCTCTTGGAGAAAAGATGCTCGACGTATCTATCGAAAAGGGTTATACAAAGGTAGAAGAAGAACACACAAAGATGCTCGAGCCTCTCAAGGTTTCTATCCGCGAAAACATGAACGTTGCAAAAGTAGAAGTTATTGATGTTCCTGCAGGCTGTACAGCTTCTTACTACATCCACTCAGACAATAAGACTGGTGCAGTTGTAGTTATCAGTGGTTCTCAGGCTGATGTTGTTAAGACATTTGCTTATGACTGCTGTCTCCACATTGCAGCATTTACACCAGCTTACACCTCTAAGAAGGATGTTCCACAGAGCTACATCGATGACCAGAAGGAAATCTTTAAGGCTCAGATGGATCAGGATGAAAAGATGGCCGGCAAGCCAGACAATGTTAAGGAAGGAATCTTACAGGGTAAGATCAACAAGCACCTTGCAGAAATCTGTTTTGAAGACCAGATGTTCGTAAAGGACGACAAAAAGACTGTTACTGCTAAGCTCGCCGAGGTTGGCAAGGAAGCAGGTGCAACACTTGCTTTCGTTACAGCTAAGCTTTTTGTACTTGGTAAGTAAAGATTTTAAGTGGCCCTTCGACAAGCTCAGGGACCACAATAATTTCGGGGTCCCTGAGGCTCTCGAAGGGCCCCTATAAGGAGAAATAATAATGGCAGAAATCGAAGAAAGAATGGAAAAAACTATAGCTTCCTTTAAGGATTCTTTAAACACTATCAGAACTGGACGTGCAAACGCCGCAATCTTTGATAAGGTTCGCGTTGATTATTACGGAACAAAATCGCCTTTAAATCAGGTGGCTACCATTGCCATTCCAGAGGCTCGTTCTGTCATTATCACTCCGTTTGATAAATCACTCATCGGTGAAATTGAAAAGGCAATTCAGGTTGCAGACCTTGGATTCAATCCTTCAAACGACGGTAAGGTAATCCGCATTACTATTCCTGCTCTTACTGCAGACCGCCGCAAGGAGCTTGTAAAACAGGCTAAGACAATTGCCGAAAACAGCCGTACTGCAATCCGTAACATCCGCCGCGATGGTAATGATGACCTTAAAAAGCAGCAGAAGGACGGAACTCTTACAGAAGACGGACTTAAATCAGAAACAGACAAGCTTCAGAAGCTCACAGACAAATACATCGACGAAATCAACAAGATTTACGATGCAAAAGAAAAGGAAATTTTGAACTAGTAATGTCTGTTGATAAAGATAATCTTCCGCTTCATGTTGCCATTACTATGGACGGAAACGGAAGATGGGCAACTCAAAGAAAGCTTCCCCGCTCTGCCGGTCATGACAAGGGGCTGCATACAGTTAAAACAATTGTAAAGGCTGCTTCGGACCTTGGCATTAAACATCTTACTCTTTACATCTTTTCAACCGAAAACTGGAAGCGTACTCAGGCCGAGGTTGGCTTTCTTATGAATCTTATTCATACCCATCTTAAAGCAGAGCTTGACTTTTACAGGGATAACGGAATAAGGCTTAATCATATTGGGGATCTGGCTGCCCTCCCTGCAAACATTCAAAAAGACATTACAGATGCAATAGATGATACAAAGGATTTTTCGGGCATGATTTTAAACCTTGCCATTAATTATGGAGGCAGGGACGAAATCATACGGGGAATCAAAAAAATAATTGACGAAGGTCTTAAAAGCCAGGATATAAATGAACAGACTATAAGTGCACATATGGACATGCCGCTTAGTCCAGATGTAGACCTTCTTATAAGAACAGGCGGCGAAAAACGACTGAGTAACTTTTTGCTCTGGCATGTTCCTTATGCGGAACAGATTTATATAGATACCCTGTGGCCGGACTACACTGTTTCTCAATTTTATGATAATATAGAAGAGTACCAGCACCGCAGCCGACGCTTTGGAGCCGAAAAGGCTGGTAAATAAACAGGAAACTTATGAATAAGGTAGCAAAACGATTATTAGTATTCTTTATTGGACTGCCGCTTGTAATTGCCATAGTGTCTCTCCATTATTATAATCACATTGCTTTAAACATCGTTGCCACAGTTGTTTCTGCTCTTGCTGCAAACGAATTTTATAATATGGCACGCAACCGTTTTCAAATGTTTCCAAAAACAGCGGTCATAATTTTTACAACTGCACTCCCCTTTATAGCCTACAATTTTGTTTTACTGGATATGGATCTTTCCTATCTTACCTGGGTTTTGGTTTTTGACATTTTTGCATTTATGGGTGCAGAATCACTTTGTGGTCAAAGCTTTGAAAACTCCCTGGAAAAAATTGCCGTTACCATTTTAATTATTTTCTACTGCGGATTTATGATTACCTTTATTCCGCGCATGTGTTCGATCAAAGAAGACTCTACAATTTTTATATATCTGTTTTTTATACTTGTATTTATGTGCGATTCAGGTGCCTGGTTCTTTGGAATACTTCTTGGAAAAACAACAAGAGGCTTTTTTAAGGCCAGCCCAAACAAAAGTCTTGTAGGCTTTGCAGGAGGAATTATTACCTCAATGGCCTGCGCACTTTTATTCAAGTTTTTATTTCCTGTTGTATTCTACGGACCATTCTGGAAAATCCTCATAGTTGCAGCAACAACAGCACTTGCCGCAATAGTTGGAGATTTGATTGAATCGGTTTTCAAACGCTCTTGTGATGTAAAGGACAGCGGCACCCTCATTCCTGGTCGCGGTGGTCTTTTGGACTGCATTGACTCAATCATTCTGGGTGCACCTATCTATTACATGGGAATTCACATCTTATATCTTACTGCAAAATTATGAAACGAGTTTTAGTTTTGGGCTGTACCGGCTCTATAGGTACAAATGCTTTAAATATCATAAATTATATGCCTCAGGATTTTGTGCTTTGCGGAGTTCAGGCACATTCAAGTAAAGAACGCCTGGAAGAAATTGCCGCCCGTGCAAAATGCCCTTCTTTGCTCACAAGTGAAAAAAACACACCGCAGGACCTTGAGGCCTTTGTAGAAGAATGTAAGCCGGACATTGTTGTAAACGGAATATGCGGCTCTGCAGGTTTAATTCCTTCTAAGATTATTCTGGAAAAAGGAATTGACCTTGCCCTTGCAAACAAAGAAACAATCGTTATGGCAGGCTCTCTTATAAAGGAGCTGGCTCACGACAAAAATGCAAAAATACTTCCAGTAGATTCTGAGCATTCTGCAATCTTTTGTCTTACTCAAAAAATCGGAACAGAAAATATTTCAAAAATCATAATTACTGCAAGCGGTGGTCCGTTCAGAACACTTACAAAACCTGAGCTTGAGCAGGTAACGATTGAACAGGCGCTTAATCATCCAACCTGGCAGATGGGCAAAAAAATTACTATTGATTCTGCAACACTTGCCAACAAGGGCCTTGAGGTAATAGAAGCCTCTCAGCTTTTTGATGTAGGCGCAGACAAAATAGAAGTTGTAGTTCATCCTCAAAGTCTTGTTCATTCTCTGGTACGCACAAAGGACGGAATGCTTTACGCTCAAATCAGCGAGCCGGATATGAAGCATCCTATTTTGAACGCACTCACCTGGCCGGAAAATAAAGAAAACTATCTTGAACCGTTTGACCTTTTTGACAAGACCATGACCTTCTTTAAGCCGCGCATGCAGGATTTCCCAATGCTCAGCTATGCCTTTGAATGTGTAAAATTCGGCAAGGCTTACCCTATTGCCTACAACGCTGCCAACGAGGTTGCAGTAAACGCCTTCCTTGAAGAAAAGATTTCGTTCCAGGCAATTTCGCGCATTGTAAGATCTGTACTGGACAAAAACTGGAATCATAAAATCAAAAGCTTTGACGATGTTTTTGCGGCAGACGAGGAAGCCAGAAGCTACACTGCGGAGCTTATATGAAATGGTTATACGGAATACTGTGCCTGTTCTTTTTAATTCTTTTTCATGAATTCGGTCATTTTATTGCTGCCAAGCTTTTTGGCGTAAAGGTAGAAAGCTTTTCCATAGGCTTTGGTCCAATCCTTTTGCACAAAAAAATTCGCGGAACAGATTACCGGCTTTCACTCATTCCACTTGGCGGCTACTGCGGCATGAAGGGAGAAAACGACTTTAGAAAAGCCCTTGATGAAAACCTTAAGGAAATTACTGCAGAGCCCGATTCACTTTTTGGAATACATCCTTTAAAGCGAGCTGCAATTGGTTTTGCAGGACCTTTTTTCAATTTTATATTTGCAGTGTTTTGTCTTAGCCTCATAAACGGAATCGACTATACCTATTACACCTATTCCAACAAAATCATTCTTGCAGACGAGCTTTACGAAAACTCATCTATGGCTGCAAGACGTGGCGGACTACTCACCGGGGACCAGATTATACGAATTGACAACAAGGAAATTACAGACTTTAGCGATATTATTGAATATGTAAGCCTGCACCCGGACGAGGATATGATGGTTTATGTTCTTCGTGACGGAAAGGAGCTTGGCTTTAATGTTCATTCAGAGCTGGATAAAGAAACCGGCACCGGTAAGATTGGAGTGGCGGCAGACACGTCAAACGAGCTTGAAAAGGAATCTCCGCATTACGGATTTTTCGGCTCCATAGGGCACGGCTTTTTAGACGCCTTTGAATATATTGGATTAACCTTTAAAAGCATTGCAATTTTATTTAAGGGCGTGGACTTAAAGAATGCCGTAGGCGGACCTGCCCGCGTTACAGAAATGCTTGGAAGTACAGCACAGAGCGGATTTTCTGCAGGCTTTAAGATTGGCTTAATCAGTCTTGCACAGCTTATGGCTGTTATAAGCATTTCGCTTTTTATAATGAACCTTCTGCCTGTTCCTGTCCTTGATGGCGGACTTATCCTTATTGCAATTATAGAAGCAGTAAGCCGCAGAAAGGTGCCTCCAAAGGTTCAGTATTATATTCAGTTTATAGGTTTTGCATTTATTGCTATTTTGTTTATAATAGGATTAGTTGGTGATATAAACTATTTTATTTCTGGAGCTGGAAAATGAAAAAGCTTTTTTTAATTTTGATTTTAACTGCTGCCTTTACTTTTACTCTTAGCGCACAGGCACATATTTCTACACAGTCACATCAGGCTCAGATTACTGCAATCAAATCGCTTCCGGTAAAGTCCGGAAACGAGCTTACATATTTTACTGCAGGTGACGACGGCTTTTTAATTAAATGGTCCGACAATAACGAAGGCGAACATTATCAGATAAGCGATGTAGGAATTAAGCTCATTGCAGTTTCTCCTAATTCAAATTATGTTGCAGTTTATGAAAGCGACGGTGGTTCTGTAAACAAGGTAAGTGTATGGGACTGGAGAACCTTGACCCGTAAGTTTTACAAAAAATATACAGACTCAATCACTTCTCTGGAGTTTTCTGCCAAGGGAACTTACCTTATTGTAGGAACTGCCTCTGTAGACGGCGCAGAATTTTACAATACTTCTAACTGGTCCAAGATTAATAAAATCAGGGCAAATACAAGCATTGTAAATTACATTCACACAAGCGATACAGAAAAAACAGCAGTGTTCTATTCACCTGCCGGAAGCCTTGCCTATTACAATATGCAGACTGGACAGCTCAAGGAAAAGTTTACAGTTATCCAGGGCTTATCTCAGGTTGTGCTTTATAATTCAAATATTTTCCTTGCCGGAGTCCGCGATAATACCATTTATGTTTTGAACGCCTACAAAGGAACTACAGTAACCTCTATCAAGGCATCAAATCCTATTATTCTTTCTTCTTACAAGGATTCAAATCTTTACTATCTTGAATACGACGGCAAAAACAACTATGACCTTAAGATGCTCGAAAATCTGGATGGACAAAAGGTAAGTAATCCTCGTCTTGTAAAGTCCTTCCGCGGTCCTAGAGGAAACGCTGCAATCAACACAGGTATAAAAAACTATACCGAAATTCTGTTGGGAAGCAAAACCGGTTCGGTTTATAAAATTGATACCGACCCTTCTCTTTCTACAACAAACATGACAGAGATTACAGAAAATACCTACTCCAAGATTTACGATATGTGTAAGGCACCTAGCGATTTTTACTTCCTTACAGACAAGGCTATCTTTAATTCCTCTTATGATTCGGGAATTGTAAACAAGCTTGTAAGTACTGCAGGTCAGACAAATATTATAAACTATGATGAAAGCAATGTAATTTTGTGGAGCGAGGCTACAAGACAAAAAGTTCAGATGATAAACCTTAACACCAAGGCTACCACAGATTTGTTTACTCCAACAGGAAACATTCAGTCTTTAAAGCTTGGAAGCATTGGAGAAAAAAATTACCTTATTGAAATTGAAAGCAACTCTATAATTAATCTTTATGATTTTACAAACAAGACCTTTAAGCAGGTATATGCCGGAACAGGTGTTCAGGATGCAGTGCTCTGTGACAACGGAAACGTTTATATTGCAAAGTCCAGCGCATCAAATCCGCAGGTGCCTTTGATCTGTGTAAACCCGGACACTTATGAAACTGTTCCACTCTCTTTGACAGGAAACGTTTCTTTTGGTTTGAGTACAGACGGACACATTGTTTACGGAATTGTTTTACAGTCTAATGATAATGTTCAGACAACCTACGTTTATTCGTTTAATACTGCAACCAGCAAGGCAACCATGCTGCTTAAGTTTAACGAAGAGGATGCAGAGGCATTTACCTATATTTACGGAACAATTCTTTACACCAACATTGGTAAGAACAAGCTTTACTGCTATAACATCAGTACTAAAAAGAATTTTTCTTACAACCGTTCGGCATCCATTCCAAAGAGCGTTGCCCAAAATGGAAACCGCGTAGTTATCTTAAACAACAACGGAAGCATTTCGTGGTGCAATTCCAGCAGCGCCACCCTCCAGGCCGACTGGTATTTGACAACAGACGAACAGTGGTATGAATTCTAATACGTGGATTGCTTCGTCGCTACGCTCCTCGCAATGACGGTCATTGCGAGCGGAGCGCGGCAATCCACGTCATTGCGAGCGGAGCGCGGCAATCCATTATTTCCAGTCAGCTGTGTTAACCCCACATCCACGCATAAGTGCCTCTGAATAAACACCCATGTAACCGTCCACACTGCGGTCCCAGCTAAAGTCTTTTTGCATTCCTTTTATCTGCATCTTTTTGATATGGTCTTTTTTGTTGTAGTAGGCGTAAACTGCCCAGCCAACAGTGTCGTAGATTGCACCAGGGGTCAGCGAGTCAAAAAGGAAGCCTGTTCCATCACCGGTTGCTTCATTATACTGCTCTACTGTATCTGCAAGACCGCCTGTGCGTCTTACGATTGGCAGGGTTCCATAAAGCATGGAATACATCTGGTTTAAGCCGCATGGCTCGTAGCGCGAAGGCATAAGGAAAAAGTCAGAGCCTGCTTCTATAAGGTGGCTCAGACTTTCGTCGTAGCCGATGTAGGCACGCAGGTTTGGAAGGCGTGTCTGAATGCTGTTGATTTCGTCCTCGCACCATTTTTCACCGCTTCCAAGTATTGCAAACTGAATATCCATGTTTACGCACATAGAAAAAATTGATCCGTAGGTTGGCGCAAAAACCTCTGCAATACCCTTCTGATCTGCAAGACGTGTTACAATTCCAATTACAGGAACATCAGGCTTTACAGGAAGGCCCATGCGTTTTTGAAGCTCTGCCTTACAAACTGCTTTACCGGCCATATCCTTATAGTCAAAGTTTTTAGGAAGCAGCTTGTCCTTTTTAGGATTCCAGGTTTCTAAGTCGCAGCCGTTTAATACACCGCGTACACAGTCAGAACGAACACGAAGTAATCCGTCAAGGCCAAAGCCGCCTTCCATTGTCTGCATTTCACCGGCATAGGTCGGGCTTACTGTTGTAATCATATCTGCACAGCTTATGGCAGACTGCAAAAGGTTTATGCTGCCGTTTCGTTCAAGACCTGCTCCATAGTAAAGGTTCCAGTCAAGACCAAGAGCCGGGAATGAGCTTTCCGGGTACCAGCCCTGATAGCCAAGATTATGAATAGTAAATACGCTTGCAGTATGAGCAAAGTATCCGTTACGGCAAACGTGCTTAAGGAGTACAGGCACAAGAGCACAGAACCAGTCGTGTGCATGCATAATGTCCGGGTACCAGCCTAAAAAGCGGCACAGCTGAAAGGCACCGTGACATAAAACTGCCGAGCGATACGGGTTATCATGAAAATCAGGCTCTGTTTTGTTTCCGTAAATTCCGTCTCGTCCAAAGGCCTGCTCGTGGTCTATAAAATAAACAGGAACATCTGTTCCAGGAAGATCTGCATAATAATACTTTACCCAGGTTTCTATCTGGCCTGCGGCAACAGCAACCGGCTCGTCTATTGCCTTGAGCTTGGAACGGTCAATTTTATAAAAGCGTGGCATTACGATTTTTACATCGTGGCCCTGCTTGCGCAAATTTATTGCAAGTGCACTTACAGCATCGGCAAGCCCGCCGGTTTTTGCAAAAGGAACTGCTTCGGATGTTACCATTAAGATTTTCATAGTTTACCTCGAGTGTGTGGCATTATAAAATGCTTCTTTGCTATTTATGATTGTTGATTCGGCGACACAGTATGCTATTCGGAACCAGCCGGGGCCGCCAAAGGCTGAGCCCGGGGCACATAGTATATTGTAATCCTTAAGATGATTTGTAAAGGCAAGATCATCATCATTCCAGCCGTCAGGAACCTTTACAAAAAGATAGAAGGCACCTTCTGGCATGGCATATTCAAGTCCTGCATAGTCCATAACCTGTATGAGCTCGTTACGGCGTTTTTCGTAAAGTGAATAATCACACGGAGCATCCCAGGTTTTTGCAATAACCTTCTGGAAAAAGGCCGGTGCGTTTACATAGCCAAGCACACGTGTTGCAAAAATGGCAGCCGCAATAAAGTCCTTGCGTTCAGGGCAGGCAGGGTTTACACATATATAGCCGATTCGTTCACCAGGAAGGCTAAGATTTTTTGCAAAGCTTGTTACAACAACAGCATATTCATATTTTGGGAAAACAGCAGCAACCTTTTTTCCATAAGTAATGGCACGATAAGGCTCATCACAAATAAGATAAGGGTATCGACCGGTTTTGTGGCCGTGAGCATTTAATACACTAACTACAGCTTCAATTTCTTCATCACTGTAAATGCGTCCGCTCGGGTTATTAGGAGAATTAATGATTATTGCAGCAGTTTTTTCATTGAGTGCAGCGGCAATAGTGACAGCATCAAGTCCAAAATCATCCTTTGTCTTTACGCGTACAATTTCACCGCCGTGGTTGTGAATATAGTGGTCATATTCAGTAAAATATGGGCAAGGAACAATAACTTCATCCCCCGGATTAAGAAGAGCCTTGAGCGCAGAATTAAGCGCACCGGCAGCGCCTACAGCCATAACAACACAATCCATAGGGATTTCTGCAATTCCCTGTTCCTTTGCGGTTTTCTGGGCCATTGCTGTGCGTGCAAAAGGATATCCGGCATTCGGCATATAACCGTGACAGTTGTGTGAGGTATCCTGGGCAATTTCTTTGATTGCGTCAATTACGGCCTGTGGAGGGTCTAAATCTGGGTTTCCAAGACTAAAATCATATACTTTGTCGGCACCGTACTTTTGCTTAAGAACAGCGCCTTCTTCAAACATTTTACGAATTACACCGGCAGAAGGACTTTCTACCAAAGCTTTTATATTTTTACTAATCATAAATCTATTATAGCACATTTTTGCAAAAAAGGTATAAGCATATTAAGAATATTCTTATAATATGAAACCCAGGTTCGTGACCGGAGGTTTATTGAACAGATAGTTTATTTGTTTTATAATGGAGGTACACTATGAAACGAAGTTTTAAGATTATTCTGGCAGGAGCAGTTTTTCTTTTAGGTGCTTTTAATTTGTCTGCTGCCCCTTACTTTAACAAAAATCTGACTGCCGAAGAACAAAAAAAGCTTGATAACGGCGAAGTTCTTATTAAAAACATTGTTTATCAAAAATATATGAGCCTTGAAAAAGGTTATAATTCAGACTGCGACAAGCTTATAGAAGAAATCAAGGCCTTAAATCCTAAATATCTGGCAGAAATTATTCAGATTAAGCCGTATGAAGGCAACGAAAACCTTCCACAGGTGCTTACAGACCTGCTTTATAACGTTTCTGAATATAAAGGCATTCCTTACTGGTCTGAGCGCAATCAAAAATACTATAATCTGTATGATTCTGCCGAAATTACTTCAGAAAAAATCCTTACCAGCGGCATCCTCAAGACAGAAAAAGAGCTTCAGGCTACCTTTATAATGAAGCCGTTTGGTACAGTTTATGAAACAATTATACTCAATCAGACAAAGGATTCGGTTTATTATTCAACAATCAATAATAATAAGCTGCGCTACAATGATCAGTTTGACTGTGTATGGCCTAACAAGCTCAAAATCTGTATTATTTTGTTCAGAGACGGTGACAACTGGGTTTTATATGGAATTGGCGGTGTAAATGCTCCGCGTATTCCGTTTTTTACAGATAGAATTGAAACATCATTCATCAACAGAATTAAAACATTCTGCAGCTTTATATTTTCAAAATTTTAGAGGTAAATTAGATGATTTGGCTTATCGGTTGTAAGGGAATGCTTGGAAGCGAGGTGGCAAGACAGCTTGACCAGAACAAGTATCATTGGGTAGGAACAGATAAAGAAGTAGACATTACAGATGCCGACGCACTCATGGCCTTTGAAAAATCTGTAGAAACTTCTTCGTATCTGGACACCTCCAGCACCGACAAGCACATAAAATGGATAATCAACTGTTCGGCTTATACAAACGTAGACAAGGCAGAAGAAGAGCCGGAGCTCGCAGATAAGCTGAACAACCAGGGCGCTTTGAATATAGCCCGCACTGCCCGTTCAATCGGCGCCAAGCTCATTCACATTTCTACAGACTATGTTTTTGGCGGCAACGGAAACTCCCCTTACACCGAAGACATGGAAAAGAACCCTCTTGGTGTATACGGAAAAACTAAATCCGACGGTGAAGACAAAATCCAGAAGGAAATGACTCAGTTTTATATCCTTCGTACAGCCTGGCTCTACGGCTTTGACGGTAAAAACTTTGTTTATACCATGACTAAGCTCATGAACAGCCACGACCAGATACGCGTTGTAAATGACCAGAAAGGAACTCCAACCTGCACCGTTGACCTTGCAGCAGCCATCCTCAAAATCATAGAAAAAACCGACTCTGCAACCGAAGCCTTTGGCAAGCATAGCGCCCCAACCCCGGGCATCTATCACTTTACCAACGGCGGCGAAACCACCTGGTACGACTTCGCCTGCGAAATCTATCGCCTTGGCCGCAAGTTTGGCCGCATCAACCAGGACTGCCAGGTAAATCCATGCACCACAGATGAATATGGAGCAGCCGTTCAGCGACCATCTTATTCTGTTTTGAGCAAGGATAAGATCTGCAAGGAGCTTAAGATTAAGCTGCCGGATTGGAAAGTAAGTTTGGAGAAGTTTATTAAGAGTGAGAGGTTTAAGGAGGATCTATAATATATGAATATCGCACTTTTTTCTGACAGTTATTTACCTACCAAAAGCGGTATTGTTACAGTTGTAATTCAGCTGCGTGAACAACTTATGAAGCTTGGACATAATGTTGTGCTTGTTGTGCCTCGTACAACTAATGATTATGACGAGTATTCTCCGGATATTTACCAGTCGCACAGCCTTCCTCTTGGACTTGGAACAGATCAGTTTGTTGCAAACCCTAATATGCATCATCTCATCAGCTTTTTAAAAGAAAAGAAAATTGACATTATTCATTGCCATTCAGAATTTGGTGTTGGAAAGTCAGGCCTACGTGCTGCAAGAATTCTTGGCATTCCTGTAATCTGTACAATTCACACAATGTGGGTTGATTTTTACAGATATTACATTCCTTTTTCAAAGTTTATTAAACCGTCCGTTATAGATCACATTGCTATAAGCTTTTACCGTAAGTGCTCTGCCCTCATTGCAGTAAGCTCAAAGGGCAAAAACTATTATAAGCGTCCTAACATGATTCCTTATATGCCAATTGTTACAATTCCAAACTCAATTGACCAGGATAAGTTTATGAAGACGCCTACACCGGCACATGAGCTTGAAGCACTACGACAAAAAAATAATATAAAACCCGATGATGTAGTTCTGCTTTTTGTTGGTCGCCACGGAGAAGAAAAACGCGTCTTTGAGCTTCTTACACTTTGTAAAAAGCTTGTAAGCCAGCGCACCAACTGCAAGGTTATGTTTGTAGGAAACGGCCCTGCCTACGAAGCTATGGTAAACGACGCTAAAACAGAAATTAATCAGGGTAAAATTATTTTCACCGGCTTTATTCCATGGCAGGAGGTTCACAAATACTACGAGCTTGCCGACATCTTTATTACTGCAAGTCTTTCCGAAATGCACTCCATGACAATTTTGGAAGCGCAGATGAACAACCTGCCAATCGTTACCAGAAAGGACGAAAGCTATGCCGACTCAGTTTTTGATGGAGTAAACGGCTTTTTGACCGACACCGACTCCCAGCTTTTAGACAAAATGCTTGAGCTAGTAGATTCCAAAGAAAAGCGTGAAAAGTTCGGGGTTGAATCAGGCAGAATTGCCGGTACCTTCTCTATCGACACCTACATGAAGCGCACCCTCATAATGTACGAACAAGTTATCAAAGCCTTCCCTGGCAAAATTGATGAAGAGCAAGTACAAAAGATGATGAATGTGTAGTAAGGAAATAAATGTATTGAATCAAACTAATACATATAATAAAATATAAATAATGCTTCAGATAATTTATGGCAATATGCCGGATGCAATTTATAATACCTCTGTATATTTTAACAACTCATATCTTAATAGTTGGATTACAAACCCGTTTTCAAAAGAAATAATAAAAAAAATTGACAAGGCAGAAGTATTAGGTCCACAAGCAGTAGACAGTAAGGCTCTTGGGGTAATCCCAGTAACACAAATTTCTGGCGGAACCAAAACCTTGCTTTTAATCCTAAATGAACCGGATAAAATCTTTAATGCTTCTACATGTGGGAATAATTGTGCAAAATTTATTCTTAAAATTGCAGACCTTAACAAAAAAGATATAACCATAAATCTTCATCATCTTATGGATTTTGGCAATGGAACATTTGAAATAAAAATTCTTAATTCAGGTGTTGTCGTTCATAACATGAAAGAACTTGTTCTAAATTCTTTGGATTTTATTACTCCGGAGGACTAAATGAAAGGTTCTTATGAAGTTATTGTAAAAAACAGGCGCATTCAATATAAATTCACTATTTCAAGAAACATTACCATTTTAAAAGGTGACAGTGCCACAGGTAAAACCACACTTATAGATATGATTCAAGCATATCAAAATGATTCAGATTCCAGTGGCGTTTCAATAACAAGCACCTGTCCTTGTGTTGTACTAACTTCAAATAATTGGGAATTAAATCTTTCTGCAATAAATAACAGTATTGTATTTATAGATGAAGGAAATGCCTTTGTAAATTCAGAAGATTTTGCAAAAGCTGCCAAAGCAAGTTCAAATTATTATGTAATTGCAACACGAAATAATTTATTCAATCTCCCCTACAGCGTTACAGAAATTTACGGAATAAAAAATATTAGCGGCAATAAATATCAGCAGACAAAAAGACTATATAGCAGTTTTTATAAGCTTTATGACAATCCTAAAATATTTAGTTGGGAATTATTTTTTACAGACTTATTAAAAAAATCTACAAATGGAACATACCTTGAATATTCTAAAACAAAACTAAACAGTGCATATTTACAGGATAAAGAATCAAAAGCAATTATGGGACAAATTCCTAAAATGTTTTGATACAAGGATAAACAATTGAAATTCATAATTAAAAGAATAGTATTTATAACTTTTTTATTAACTATAAACA
This sequence comes from Treponema sp., assembly GCA_017616165.1. Lineage (GTDB taxonomy): Bacteria > Spirochaetota > Spirochaetia > Treponematales > Treponemataceae > Treponema_D. Next base: position 88,507 of record JAFZYR010000029.1, on the reverse strand, counting down.
TATCATTTCTCACCGCGCAGGAAGCCTTAAAATCTACCGAAGAAGAATACTATGACTTTCTTTCGCTGCAGGGACTTGTAGAACGCCCTACCCTTGGTTACCGTACCTTGAGCGACAGCGTATGGCAGCTTGATGATAATACAGAACACGTATGGGGCAACAACAACCTTGGTTCAACAAAAATCCTCTGGCAGGCTGCAACCCCTGCAGACAACTGGTTTGCAAATGGATTATTCCAGGGCTTTAAATACAAAATCTTTGGACCAGAATGGTTTAATTCTTATAATACAGCGGCACCTTATGGGCAGAATGACGGAGCTCTCTGGCAGGGAAAAGGATACAACACTGCACTTACAACAGGCCTTCGCCTCGAAGGTTATGGTTTTGAGCTTACGTTTAAGCCGCAGATAAGCTGGATGCAGAATCTGGAGTTTGACATTATGGATAACAATGCATATTACTCAAATAAATATGCATATATCTGGGGATATGGCAGTAATAAAGGTGTTGATGCACCACAACGATTTGGAGATAAATCCTTCTGGAACTATGACTGGGGGGATTCTGAAGTTAGATGGACCTGGAATACTTTTACATTTGGATTTGGTACCGAATCAATCTGGCTGGGGTCTGCCTGGCTCAATCCAATTTTACATTCAAACAACGCTGCTTCTTATCCAAAGTTTGATATAGGCTTAAGAAAAACAAAATTAACAATTCCATATCTGAATTATGATTTAGGTTATCTGGAAGCCAGAATGTGGCTTGGCAAGCTTTCCGAATCAAAATACTTTGACACAGATGAAACCAATAACAACAACCAGATTACCGGTATGTCTGTATATTTTTCACCAGCTTTACTTGATGGACTTGTTTTAGGAATAAATAAAATTTGTTTGAGTAAATGGGATGATGATGAGTATTATAAGTATTTGAATCCGTTTTATGGGATGAAAGGCTCGTATCATCAGAATGAAGTAGAAGATCAGAAAATATCGATCAGTGCCGATTATATTATTCCTAAAGGTGGTATCGATGTCTTTATGGAACTTGGAATAGATGACCATATTAATGCTACAGAAAGTATAGACTCTTACATTACTCATTATTGGCATACTTTTGTCTATACATTTGGTTTAAAAAAACAAATTGATATCAATGAAACCTTTAATGGCGAACTTTTATTTGAATGGAATAATACCGAAATGTCTCAAGATTTCCAGATGCACTGGTCCTATAATTTTGGATTCCACAGTGCTATTACACAAGGCTATACTAACAAAGGTCAATGGCTTGGTTCTGGAATTGGTTATGGTGGTCAAAGTCAATATCTAGGTTTTAAATTATATTATCCAAAAGGTAATTCATTAATTTATATTCACAGATATAATCCGGATAATAATTTCTTATTCAAAGAAGCCATTTATAAAGTTGCAACAGGTGAAAATGGCGAACTTCATAAAACAACCTGGAATTATTATAAAGGTATTTTAGCAATAGGCGTACAATCTAATTATTATTTCACTAATTCTTTTGAAGGTATGCTTGGAATAACTTATTCAAGGATTGTAAACCCACTTTATAATCAGGCCTCTCAAAAATATGAAGTTTGGAATAACATAAATTTTAATCTTGCGTTAAAATATTCTTTTTAATGGAATATTTATATTAAAAAGAATATAATTAATAATTATGGAAAAAAATAAGAATTCTACACCAAGTGTCAAAAAAAATTATTTGTTAAGCACCTTGTACGAAATTCTTTGTATTATTACTCCCTTTATTACAGCACCCTACCTTGCCCGCGTTCTTGGTGCAGATCAGATTGGTGTTAATAGTCTGGTTTGTTCTCATCAGGCATATTTTTTAATGTTTGCAACGCTGGGAACTTCTGCCTACGGCAGCAGGGAAATTGCCAGAAACAGAGATAATATTTTTGATAGAAGTAAAATTTTTTGGGAAATAGAATTATTATCAATTTTCACATCTGTTATTTCACTTGTTTTCTGGGTTTTCTTTATTTTATTACGAACTCAATATAGACTTTATTATATTATTTTGACAATTGGAATTATAAACAGAATGCTTGAAATTAACTGGTTTTATGCCGGCATGGAACAATTTAAGTATACTGTAACAAGAAACGCAATTGTTAAAATTACAGGAATTATATTAATTTTTCTTTTTGTTCATCAGAAAGAAGATTTATATCTTTTTATTTTAATTAATGCAGCTTGTACCTTTTTAGGAACACTCTCAATGTGGATTCCTTTAAAAAAGTTCCTTGTTAAAGTTCCTGCAAAGGAATTAAAAATATTCCCACATTTTAAAGAAACATTGATTTATTTTATTCCAACAATTGCAACATCTATTTATCAGGTTTTAGACAAAACCTTAATTGGTGCTATTACACACGAAGAAAGCCAGAATGGATATTATGAACAGGCAAATAAAATTATAACAATAATAAAAGTATTAACTTTTGGCTCACTTAATACAGTAATGGGTTCAAGAATATCTTATCTTTATGCTAAAGAAAAATTTGATGAAATTAAAGATAAAATCAATAAATCTATAGATTTTGTTATGTTTATTGGTATTGGCTGTTGTTTTGGATTATATGGAGTTGCAAAACACTTTGTTCCTTTTTTCTTTGGTCCAGGCTATGATGAAGTAATTCCGCTTATATATATATTGTCTCCAATTGTATTAATAATTGGAATTAGTAATTGTTTAGGTTCTTTATATTATACACCCGTAGGAAAAAGAATGCAGAGTGCTATTTATCTTATAATTGGTGCTTTATTAAATCTGATTGCAAATATCATTCTAATTCCGAATTTCAAATCTCAAGGTGCTGCTATTGGTTCAATAATTGCAGAATTTATAATAACTATTCTATATTTTTCGAACTGCAAAGGTTTTTATACCCTTAAATTATTCTTCCTTAGTATCTATAAAAAAATTCTTGCTGGTTTAATAATGTTCTTATATTTATTTCTTATTAATAAATATGTTATTATATCAAATCCCCTTATTCTGTTAATTCAAATATCAGGTGGAAGCATTATATATATACTAATTCTTTTTATCTTAAAAGATTCTATTCTTTTAAATTGCAAAAATATCATTATTCAAAAATTTTCTAAAAGTAGATAATTTTTTATTTTTGTTACCTCTAATACAATAAAAGCTTATTATTTACAAAACAATATTAAGATTGTAAAATTATAATTTGATATGTAGAATTTACTGAACAGGAGATGTTTTTATGACTATTGCATTATTAACAGCAGCAGGAACTGGTACACGAATGGGGCAAGATATTCCAAAGCAATTTATGTATGTTGAAGATAAACCCTTGATAATTCATACTATGGAAGTTTTTCAAAAAAATCCAGCAATTGATAAAATAATAGTTGTCACATTACCTGCATGGATAGAAGTTCTTAAAGCCTATGCAAATCAATACAATATTACAAAACTTGAATGGATTGTTCCCGGAGGTAATTCTAGTCAGGAATCTATTTACAATGGAATTGCAGAATTGGAAAAGCATTGTTCAAAAGATGATATTGTAATGGTTCATGACGGTAACCGTTGTAATGTTTCTAATGAAATAATTGCAGACAGCCTTGCAACTTATAAAGCAAAAGGAAGTGCAGTTGCTGTAGTTCCTTGTGTTGAAGTTGTTTATTATTCAGATGATGAAGGAATGAGTTCTCAAAAATCTCTTCCAAGAGAAAATCTTTACAGGACTCAAACGCCGCATACATATTCCCTTGGGAAACTTTTGTGGGCACATGCACAAGCGAAAGCAAAAAATATAACTAATACTGCAGCCTCATGTGGACTTATGTCTGAGCTTGGAGAAAAAATCTATTTTTCAAAAGGTTCAGAAGAAAACCTTAAAATTACCACTGTGGATGATTTAATGATTTTTAAAGCACTTTTACATACTAAAAAAGATAACTGGTTGAAATAATATTTTAATCTCTAGGATATATGTATATGACTTTTTTTGCGAATATTAAACATTTTTTAAAAGATTCATTAGGTACAATAGCTTATTCTTTTATGTGTTTATTTAAAATTAATCCAAAAAAAATTGTATTTTCCAACTATTGGGGATATAACGGTTATACAGATAGTCTGAAATACATCTCATTAGAATTAAAAAAACTTGATTCCTCTTTGGAAATGATCTGGTTAGTAAAAAATCTTGATACAGAGTTTCCATCTTATATTAAAAAAATTAAATTTAATTCAATAAAAAGTTTTTATCATCTTGCAACAGCTAAGGTTTGGATTGATAATCAAAGAAAATCATATTTTGTTAGAAAAAGAAAATCACAGTATTATATTCAAACATGGCATGGATCTATCGGTTTTAAACGGATTGAATTAGATTGTCTCGATTCCTATAACAACAAACGATATTATCTGAAATCTCGCAAACATGATACATCAATGATTGATCTGTTTTTATCTGGAAATAACTGGTTTGATAATACAATAAGACGTGCCTTTGATTATAAAAAAGAAATCCTTACGTTAGGAACACCACGTAATGATATCTTAGTTTCTAAAAATTATGATATTGATATTCAAAAAATTAAAACACAAATAGGAATTCCTATCAATAAAAAAATTCTTTTTTATGCCCCTACTTTCAGAAAAGATGAAACTGATATGTCAAATTATTTATCTGATATTGATAATTTCAGAAATAAACTTTCTACAGAAATGAAAGAAGATTGGATTGTATTAGTAAGATTACATCCTAGAATGATGTCACTTGCAAAAAAAATTCATTATTCAGAAAATGTAATTAATGTATCAACCTATAGTGATATTCAGGAATTACTTTTATTAGCTGATATTCTTGTAACTGATTATTCTTCCTGTATATTTGATTTTGCTCTTCAGTATAAACCAGGTTTTATTTTTGCAAAAGATCTTGAAGATTTTAGAAAAGATAGAAATTTTTATTTTGATATTGAGAATTCACCATTCTTAATTGCAAAAACTGAAAATGAATTAATTTATAATATAAAGAACTTTAATCAATCTGACTACAAAACTAAACTTGATAATTTTTTTAATTCAATAGGATTAAAAGAAACGGGTACTGCCAGTCAACGAGTTGCAGAAATAATAAAAAATAAAATTTCAGATAAAGGATAATATTAAATGAATTGTATTTTAGAATCTAAAACATATACTACAGATTTATTAAAGATTTTAAAGCAAAACGAATTGTTTAAGAATTTACATAATAAATCTATTTTTATTACAGGCTGCAATGGACTTATCTGTTCTGCAATTGTTGATATTCTTTTAATAGCAAATAAGAACAATTCATTAAATTTAAAAATCTATCTTGCAACAAGAAACATTGAAAAAACAAAAAGACGTTTTGAACAGTTTGATAAAAAATCAATTTTTTTTGTAGAATACGATGCAACAAAGCCATTGAAGTTTGACGAAAAAATTGATTATTTTATTCATGGTGCAAGTCCTGCAAGTCCTGATCTTTTTGTAAAAACACCTGTTGATACTATGCTTTCTAACATTTTTGGTCTTAAAGAAATTCTGGATAAGGCAGTACAGTGTAATGCAAGAACTTTGTATATTTCTTCAAGCGAAGTATACGGAAAAATTCAAACTACAGAACCAATAAAAGAAAATGCTTGCGGGTCAATTGATATTCTTAATTCCAGATCATCTTATGGACAGTCAAAACGTGCTGCAGAGACATTATGTGCTTCTTACATATCACAATATAATTCAGACATTGTTATTGTTAGACCGGGTCATATTTATGGACCAACAGCAAACAGAACTGACAATAGAGTTTCATCTTCTTTTATGTATGATGCATTTGATGGAAAAGATTTAATTCTTAAAAGTAAAGGTGAACAGCTTCGTTCCTATACTTATTGTCTGGATTGTGCTTCTGCAATTCTTTATGTTTTATTAAAGGGTGAAAACGGACAAGCTTACAATATATCAAATCCTAATTCAATTTGTAGTATTGCAGATATGGCTAAGGCTTTTGCAAAATACAGCGGTGTTAATTTAAGATTTGAGCTTCCTGCAGAAGAAGAAAAAAAGGCTTTTAATCCTATGAATAATTCAAGCCTTGATAGTACAAAACTCGAAGCTCTTGGCTGGAAACCTGCTTTTACAAAAGAAGAAGGATTTGAACATTCAATCAAGATATTAAAGGAAATTAATCAATGACAAAGCTTTCTTTACAAGAAATAAAAGATACAGAATTTCAAATCTTAAAAGCTTTTGTTGACTACTGTGACAAAAACAACCTCACCTATTTTCTTTGCGGTGGCACCCTGCTTGGAGCTGTACGACACAAGGGTTTTATTCCATGGGATGATGACATTGATGTTTTTATGCCTCGACCAGATTTTGAAAAGTTTGTGCAGTTTACGGGCTACAATCCAATTGCGCCTGAATATGATACATGCTTTTACAGAGACACAAAACTTGTTGCAGACTACCCTTTTGCAAAAGTTATTGATAACCGAACAAAAGTAATTGAAAAAACAAAAGCAGAAGATAAATGCACAGGAATCTGGATTGATGTTTTTCCAATAGATGGATTTTCTGATAATATGTTTGTAAATAAACTCTTTTGCACCAGAAAATTATTCTGGAAAAGATTATGTTTTACTTATTCTGATGACCTGTCAAAAGTTGATAAAAAGAAAAAACTTGGTAAAATGATAGTAATGCCATTTCTAAAACTTATGGGACAAAAACGACTTTTCAATAAGTTGGATAAAATCTGCCGCAAATATGATTACGAAAAATCAAATTATGTAGGTTGCACAGTTTGGGGTTATAAAATAAAAGAAATCATAAAAAAGACCGATTTATTACCCCCTTCAAAAGTAATATTCGAAGGAATTGAATTTAATGCACCTGCTGTTCCATCAGCATATCTTTCCTCCTTATATGGAGATTTTATGCAGCTTCCTCCGGAAGAAAAAAGAATTAATCACGAAATTATTGCATACAAATTATAGGATTCAATATATAATATTTTGGGAATATTAAAATATGACAACTTCTATCATTTTATCAACATATAATGGTGAACGTTTTTTAAAAGAACAATTGGACTCTATCAGAAATCAAACTTTACAGCCGGACTCTGTTATAATTTCTGATGACTGTTCAACAGATTCTACCGCAAAAATAATTAAAAACTATATTAAAGATTTTAATCTTAATAACTGGACATTTATTCAAAATGAAACAAACCAAGGGTGGAAAATCAATTTTCATAAATTATTACATGCAGCAAATACAGACATAATTTATTTATGTGACCAGGATGATATATGGCATCCCAAAAAGCTTGAAATTATGACACCTTATTTTGAAAATCCATCTATAAATCTGCTTTGTTGTAATCAGAAAATTGAAAAATCAAATTTCAGTTTTGATTTTTATACTGAAAATTCCGCAGCACCTGTTCAAATGAAATTTTCAAATAAGTTTTTCTGGCCTACCCGCCCAGGTTGTACTTATGCAATAAGAAAATCATATTTTGAATCAATCGAAAACTGGTGGAAAGATTATCTGCCTCATGATGCTTTTCTATTTAGAAATGCAATGTTAGATGATTCTTTATATTTTATTCATAAAGATTTAATAATCCGCCGTATTCACGAAGAAAATACAAGCATAGCAAAAGGTCAGAAAAGATTTTTAGTAAATACAAATTATTATTTTGATGTATGTAATTTATTATTGGACTGCATTTCAAAAGATTCTTCAATCGCAGACAAAAAAAAGAAAATATCGATTATTAATAAAGGCAGGCAGTGGATTAAAACCAGAGAACAATACTATGCAAAACCTTCTATCTTTAAGTTTTTAAAACTTATTAAATTCTATAACTATTACATCAGATTCAGAGCCTTTGTCAAAGAAATATTTATTGGTTATACATATAAAAAATTGAATAAAAGGTAATATATGAATTTATTTAAACTAAAAAAAATAAACCATTATTCTCTTATCCTTTCTAAATGTTTTTTCAAAGTAGGATGGTATACACCTGGACGATGGCTCGGATATTTCCGCCAGAAACGAACCTTACCTTTTTTGGAAAAAATCGGACTGGAATTACTTGATAAAGAATACTCTTATGACGGACATACATTAAATTCAAAAGACCTTCCTATTTTCTTTATGTGGTTTCAAGGTGAAAATGAACTTCCTTTTGTAATACAAAAATGCCTTGAAAGCATACGTAAAAATATTCCTGATCGTAAAGTAATAATTATTACTCGCCAGAACATTCAACAATATTCTGATATTCCCGATTATATTCTTGAAAAAGTTGACAATGGTTCTATTACAAAAACATTTTTTTCTGATATTGCAAGAGCAGGCCTTTTATATAAAAATGGCGGGACATGGATAGATGCAGCAATTTATCTGACAAAAGAAATTTCTGCTTCTTATTTTGATAAAGCATATTATTGCCCTGCCGGAATTATTTCTGAACACAAAAAAGATTTCCGCTATTTATTCAATGGAACAAAAGGCTGGAATGTAAGCTTTCAGGGAACTAATCAAAAGCATTTCCCTCTTTATGATTTTTTATTTCACTTTTACTGCAAATATTTTTCTGAATACCCTACTCATGCAGACTACTTTATGAATGATTATATGATGTCACTTTTCTGCAAGCATAATAAACAATTCTGGGATATATTAAATAATCAGGAAGCGAATAACCAGCGAGAATTTGATTTAGCACTAATGATGAATAAAAAACTTACAACAAAATCAAAGAAAAAACTTGAAAAACTTCTTGCTGATACATTTATTCATAAATTGACTTATAGAAAAAACTGGAAGACTGAAATAAAAAATCATGTTACAATATATGGACATTTAATGTTTGGTAAGGAGTAATAGTTGAAAGTTAAAAACGCAATAATAATGGCAGCAGGCACAAGCAGCCGATTTGCCCCTTTATCCTACGAAAAACATAAAGCGATGGTAGAGGTAAAAGGTGAAATCCTTATTGAACGCCAGATTAAACAATTAAAAGAAGCAGGAATCACTAAAATATACATAGTTACAGGCTATAAAGCCGAACAATTTGATTACCTTGTAAAAAAATTTGGAGTTACACTTATACATAATGCTGAATATCTTACAAGAAACAATAACGGCAGCATCTGGGCTGTAAGGAATATTCTTGGAGACAGTTATATATGTTCTTCTGATAATTATTTTTCTGAAAATCCTTTTGAAAAGGAAGTTGAAGATTCTTACTATGCTGCATTATATTCAGAAGCTCACACAGACGAATGGTGCATGACAGAAGATGAAAACGGATATATTAACTCTGTTGTAATCGGAGGAGAAAAATCCTGGTATATGCTGGGACAAACCTTCTGGAGCCAGGATTTTGCAGATAAATTCTTAAAGATACTTGAAGCTGAATATGACAAGGAAGAAACAAAAGGAAAGCTCTGGGAAAAAATATTCATGGCACATCTTGATGTTCTTAAAATGAAGATTAAAAAATATGAACCGGACGTAATTTACGAATTTGATACCCTGGATGAATTAAGAACTTTTGACAATTCTTATATAACAGATACAAGATCCGAAATAATAAAATCTCTAGTTATACAACTTAATGTTAAAGAACAGGATATTATAAATCTTAAACCCTTAAAAACTTCTACAACTGAAGCAGCAGGTTTTGAATTTGACTGCAAAGACAGTCATTATTCATATCAATATAACTCAAAAGAACTTAAAAATCTCTGACAGGAGGAAAATAAAAATGGCAGAACTGGTAAGGGAGATTGAACAGGCAGATCTTCCAATTGTAAAAGAATTATTGGCTAAGGCTGGTAAGGAAAAAGAATACGCAAAGATCGAACGTCTTGGCGGAATGACAAATCATTCATACAAAGTAACCATGAATAATGGTGAAGAACTTCTTGTCCGTATTCCTGGTGAAGGAACAGAAAAAATGATTAACCGTTTGGACGAGCGTAAAAGTACAGAACTTGCCTGCAAGCTTGGTATTGATTCTGAACTTCTATATTTTGGTGATGACGGAACTAAGGTTATGAAGTTTATTCATGACCCTCAAACAATAGATGCAAATATTATGAAGCAGCCAAAGATTATTAACCAGGCAGCAGAAATATTTCATCGCCTTCATACAAGCGGCGTTGATACAGGTGTACGCTTTGAAGTTTTTGAAATGGCAGAGCTTTACGAAAAGATTATCAAAGATGGAGGAGTTGCCTTTTATGATGATTATGAACAAGTAAAACAGACTGTTATGGATATTAAAGCTGCTGTAGACAATGTATTCAATGCGCCACGTGTTCCATGTCATAATGACAGCCTTGTTGCTAACTGGGTAATCAGCGGAGATGGAAAGCTTTATCTTATAGACTGGGAATATTCCGGTATGAATCAGGCTATGTGGGATCTTTCCTGTCTTTCTATTGAAGCAGAGTTTGGAACAAAAGAAGATGATGAACTGCTTAATGCTTACTATGGTTTTGAAAATAAAACAGTAGGCGTTGAAGAAAAGAAACGATTCATTGCAGCAAAGCTTTATGTAGATTATCTATGGACACTCTGGGGACTTACAAGAGTTCCATTTGACGGGGCATTCATGCAGGAATATGCAGATGCCCGTTACGAAAGATTAAAGAAAAACATTAGTGCCTATAAGGCATTGTAATAAATCAGGAGGAAAAAATAAATGATAGCTGGTATTATAGCAGGTATTACCTGGGCAATTGAAACAATCATTCTTGGTATTGCATTGGGAATGACACCTTTTGTTAGTACAGAACAGGCTGTACTTTTGGCTCCGTTTGTAAGTACATTCTTACACGATTTCTTTTCTGCAATCTGGGCATGTATTTTTAATGGAGTACGTGGAAAACTTCCGGCTTTTGTAAGAGCATTAAAAACAAAGAGCGGTAAATTTGTAATTCTTGCAGCCGTTATTGGTGGACCTGTTGGAATGACAGGTTATGTTCTTTCTGTTGCAAATATGGGTGCTTCTATTGGTGCAGTAGCAAGTGCAATCTTCCCTGCAATCGGAGCAGTTCTTGCTTACCTGTTCCTTAAAGAAAAAATGCAGTGGTACCGCTGGATCTTCTTAATTCTTTCTTTGCTTGGAGTATATGCACTTTCTTACAGCCCGGATATTAACATTACAAACTTCTGGCTTGGTTTTGCCGGAACCTTGATGTGTGCATTCGGATGGGGAATTGAAGCAGTTATTATTGCAAAAAGCGTTCAGGACGAAGCTGTTACAGATGAGCTTGCTCTCCAGATTCGCCAGACAACATCTGCTATTGTTTATGGTGTTGTAATCATTCCATTAATGAAAGGATGGGGCTTTACAATTAATCTGTTTAACGGAACAGGCTGGCTTATTCCTGTTATAGCTATTGCTGCTCTTTTTGCTACAGTTTCTTATCTTTTCTACTACAAAGCCATTTCACAGATTGGTGCTTCAAAGTCTATGGCATTGAATATTACCTACTCTGCCTGGGCAGTAATATTCAGTATTATTTTCCTGCGTAATTACAGTCTGCTTAATCCTGTTACAATTCTTTGTACAATTGCTGTTCTTGTTTTTGCTATTCTTGCCGGTGCAGATTATAAGGAATTGTTTAAGAAAGAACCAAAAACAGAAGAAACAGAAGCTGTAAAAGAATAATACTGTTTAAAATTATATAAATCTCTGGAGGGGCTAAAAATTCAATGCTTTACAATCTTATAATTACTCCTATTGAAACAATTATTGACTGGGTATTTTTATTTATTTCAAAAAAATTCAGTGCACTTGGGATAATTTCTGCAGTTGCCGGTGTTAGTCTTGCAATGAATTTTATGGCTCTTCCAATTTATAATATTGCAGAAAAAATACAGGACAAAGAAAGAAAAATCTCTTTAAAACTTGCAAAACAGGTAAAGCGCATTAAGCAGACCTTTAAGGGTGATGAACAGTTTATGATGCTTCAGGCATACTATAAAGAAGAACACTATCATCCTCTTTATGTATTCAGAAGTTCACTATCAATCCTTATAGAAATACCATTCTTTATTGCAGCCTACCATTATTTAAGTCATTGTGATGCCCTTTTTGGAGCTTCTTTTTTATTTTTTAAGAATTTAGGTTTACCTGATCAAACATTTTCCTTTGTTTTGGGACATAAAACTTTTTATATTAATATTTTACCAATTATAATGACTCTTATAAACATTGCTTCCGGTGCAATATATACAAAGGGTGCTCCTGCAAAAGAAAAAATTCAATTATATGGTGTTACACTTGTTTTCTTATTTCTGCTTTATAATTCACCAAGTGGTTTAGTTATATACTGGATTTTAAATAATCTTTTTTCTTTATGTAAAAACATTGTTTTAAAAATGAAACATCCGGGCTTAATTGCACATGGATTTTTATCTTTCTTGTTACTGGCTGTTTCACTTTTCGTTTTTCTTTTTAAACCAGGCACTTCTTTGTGGAAAAAATGGTTTATTTTTGCCATGGCAATATCCTTTACCATTATTCCTTACTGTATTCTTTTTATCAAAAAATTAAAGTTTTTTAATAGATTTAATAATCCTGAATCACTTACCAACGAAAATAAAAAACGTAATCTTTATATTTTCTTATTATCAGCAATATCATTAGGATTACTTTGCGGTTTTACTTTACCAGCCTCTACAATTGCTACTAGTCCAATTGAATTCTGCTTTCTTGGAAACACACCTTCTCCATTCACTTACATTTGGAATAATTTATCAATTTTCTTAGGCTTTTTTGTTTTCTGGCCTATGGTTATCTTTTTACTATTTGGAGATAAAGTAAAAAGATATGAAGCTATGATTTTTCTTGCACTTTTAATAACAACATTATTTAACGTTTATGTCTTTAAACCAGATTATGGAGTTATTGATCCACGCTTTTGTATTACAGTCAGATTAGACAGAGTTCCTTTTTATTATTTTATATTACCTGTTGTTATTTTTATTATTTCAATAATTACGTTCTTATTATTCGAAAAATATAAAAAACAATTCATAATAACTTTTATTCTTATTTCTATAGGAGTTTCTGAATTATTTATAGGTGTATATAAATCTTCTTATATAAAAAAGGAATTCGTTGCATATAAACCAGTTTATGAACAGCAGCAAAAAAAAGAAATACCTTCAAAAGAAGCTATAAAACCTGTGTATAATTTATCGAAAACCGAAAATAATGTCATTGTATTATTTCTTGACAGAGCAATTTCATCATTTTTCCCATTCATAGTTGAACAGTTCCCGAATCTTAATGAACAGCTTTCAGGATTCCGTTATTATCCAAATACTTTAAGTTATGGACTTTATACCATGTTTGGTTATCCTGGTATGGTAGGAGGATATGAATATACACAAGACCAGATGAATGAACGTCCTGATGTATTGTTACGTGACAAACATAACGAGGCTCTTTTAATGATGCCTACACTTTTTTCACAGGCAGGTTATGAAGTTACTGTAGCAAATCCTACTTATGCAGATTATGGTTATACTTCTACGGCTTCTTTCTTTGACAAATATTCCAATATCAAAGGTATTGATACCAAAGGTACACTTTCACAAATTTATAAAAATGAAAAAAAAATTGATTATGACAGTAATATGGATTTAATCTGTAAGAAACAATTTGTTAATTTTATTTTAATTGAAGGTATGTATCCTTTGCTTCGTGATACACTACAAAAATTTCTACATGATGATTCAATTGATAAAAATGTTTTCATCAACAGTTTTTCAGATTTATATTATTTAAGCGAATTAACTGATTTTACAAGTGATAAACCAACATATACATTTATTGGAAATGAAACAACTCATGAACCTACTCCATTATTATATCCGGATTACGATGTACCAGGGGTATATGAAAATGGTAAAACAGGTCCATATAAACCATGCAATTCACAGGATGGTCAGGAATATCAAACAAACTTGGGTGCAATCCTTCAATTAGGTAAGTTTTTTGATTATCTAAAAGAAAATGATGTATATGATAATACACGAATTATTGTTGTAGCAGATCACGGCTATTTCGATTTGATTTCAACTTTCCAGAATTTTAAAAATCCAACTATTCCAGCAAGTTTTAATCCATTGCTTTTAGTAAAAGATTTTAATGCTTCTGGTCCAATTATTACAGATAATTCTTTTATGACAAATGCAGATACATTATTTTTAGCAAAAGAAAATCTAGGACTTTCAGATACAAATCCGTTTACAAACAAACAGTTTGAACAAAAAAAGGATTCTGTAACAGTCTGGATGGGTTATAATGGAGAAGAAAGCGTATCTGCTGTAAGGAACAGAACTCAGTTTACACTAGATAAAGGTTATACTGTCAAAGATAATATTTTTTCGCCAGAAAATTGGAAAGAAACAAGTTATAAGGAATTTCTGAAAAATCAAAAGGAGTAATCAACATGACCTTATTGCCATTATATATTGATCCTGGTACAGGCTCCATGCTTTTCTCTATTTTAATTGCAGCAGTAGCTACTATTTCATTTGGAGCACGAGCCCTTTGGATTAAATTACGCGTTGTTTTTTCCGGTAAAAAAGCTGGTAATCTGTCAAAAGATTTAGATTCAAAACCTTATGTAATTTATAATGAAGGAAATCAATACTGGAATAATTTTAAACCTGTTTGCGATGAATTTGAAAAACGTAAGATTGAATTGACCTATTATACGTCTGCAAAAAATGATCCTTGTTTTGAAATGAATTATGAATTTGTAAAACCAGAATTTATTGGAGAAGGTAATATTGCTTTTGCAAAGTTAAATATGCTTTCAGCCGGCTTTGTACTAATGACAACACCGGGGTTACATGTTTATCAACTTAAAAGAAGTAAAAAAGTAAAGCATTACTCTCATATTCTTCATGCCCCTAGTGATGCAACCTTATACCGCTTATTCGGTCTTGATTTTTTTGATTCTGTTCTTTTATCGGGAAACCATCAGATAGAAGATATCCGCTATCTTGAAAAACAGCGTGGAATTAAAGAAAAAGATCTTGTAATTGTTGGCTGTCCTTATCTTGATACTCTTAAAGAAAAAATTAATAAAATTGAGCCTGAAATAAATCATACTTTTACCGTTCTGGTTTCTCCCAGCTGGGGAGCAAGTGCTCTTTTAACAAAGTATGGAGAAAAGCTGCTTGACCCTCTTGTATCAACAGGCTGGAATATTATTGTTCGCCCTCACCCACAATCAAAAAAATCAGAGAGTGAAATGCTCAACAGACTTACAGAAAAATATAAAGATTACAAGAATCTTGTCTGGGATTATGAACGCGATAATATATATTCAATGAAAAAAGCAGATATTATGATATCTGATTTTTCAGGGATTATTTTTGATTACACCTTCTTGTGTGAAAAACCGGTTATGTATGTAAGTGCAAACATGGATTTAAAACCATATGATGCATATGATTTACCAGATGAAGGAAAAAACATATGGTCATTTAGAATATTGTCGGAAATTGGTATTGAGCTTCAGGAAAAACAATTTGGAAATATTAAAGAGATAATACAAAATATAAGTGACAATAAAGAATTATCTGAAAAACGCCGGAAGATAAAACAAGAAGCCTGGATGAACGAGGGTCTTGCCGGGAAGCTTGTTGCTGACTATATGATCAGTACAATTAATTGCTAAAACGTTCTTCCCAATTCCAGTTAATAGGCAATACAAAATCACTGTCAGCGTCGGTTTCATATCTGTTATATTCTGTTGAGTATGTCTGAACATGAATAGTATTTGCATCAAAGTCAAATTTCATAAGACGCAGCCAGCCGTCGCCACAGTATCTTATTTTACCTGTGTATTCCGGATATCGTTCTTTTATAATACTTTTTCTTGTTTGATAGTCAGAAAGTAATGTATAAACCGGATAACCTGCTTCATTTATATCAATACGACTGTTTTCTCCTGCATCACCAGAAGAAACATGTCCACAAAGAACCATAAAAATATTTTTGTTTTTATGAACCAATCTGTTATAGACATCAGAAGCAGCATTTCCATTTTCTCTATATTTATGACCCGTAAAGGTTGCATTTCCATTACTTTCTTTTCCTAAATTGATATATGAATGCGTTGCAATTATTACAGGTAAATCAGGATGTGAATCAATAACTTCCTGGGACCATAATAATGCATTGTCAGAAGGCTCAAGTTCAAGACCAATTACCAGGAATGTTTTATCTGCTGCTGTAAATGTTATCCAGGTATTCAAGCCATCTTTGGTAGAACCACCAAAGAAATCTTTATCTTTAAAATATTTTGATTTTGGACCAAAATATTTGTTATACATTCTTTGACCTTTTAACCACTTTGCATTACCAGCTACTACCATAAATAAATTATCATAATCATGATTTCCTATAACATTAAGTAAAGGAATATTATTGTTAAGATAAGACAAAGACTGATCTGCTAATTTCCATTCGTATTTATACCAGGCGCCTTCATTTACAAAATCACCCAGGTGAATTGCACAGGCAAAATCACCGCCATTTCTAACAGAATTTCTAGCAATAAATTGCATCTGTCTGTCATTCATTTCGTATTGATTACAAGGGTATGATTTATTGTGTTTTATCTGTGCAAAATAATCTGAATATCCCTGTGTGTCTGGGATAGCAACAAGTGTAAAAGAATTGCTATTGTTTTGAGGTATCGAAATATTTTCAGAGGATATACTACGAGAACTATCCATATTAATTACACCAGAGCTGGTAGTTTTTGCACTCTTACAGCATGGAACCATAAACAAAATACAAATTATTAATGTAAGGAAATTTATTCTTTTCATAATTTTAAATTAATATTTTTAACGATAATTGTCTATTGGTAATATCCTAAATATACAAAACTCATGAAAATTAGATTTTATTGAAGACGTTGAATTATTATGCTAAAATATTTTTTATAGGAAAAACTATGCAGACTACAATTTTTATAGCAGCCCATAAACAATACCAGATTCCACAAGACAGTATTTATGCTCCACTTCATGTAGGTGCTCAGGGCAAAGATCCAATCCAGGGCTTTACTCCGGATAATACCGGGGACAATATTTCGAGTAAAAATCCTTTTTATTGTGAGCTTACGGGACTTTACTGGGCGTGGAAAAATGTAAATGCTGATTATATCGGGCTCTGTCATTACCGCCGTTATTTTTCTGTTGCTAAACATATTCCTAAAACCGAGGATGAAAAGTTTAAGATTGTTTTGAATTCAGACCAGGTGGAAAAGTTATTATCAAAAACAGACGTAATTCTACCTAAACAGCGTAATTATTACATCGAAACTATTTATAATCACTATAAGCATACAATGTATATTGAACCTTTAGACATAGCAGGTCAGATCTTAAAAGAGAAATATCCTGAATATGTTAACGAATTTGAACACTTAAAGCATACAACAAAGCTTCATGCGTTTAATATGTTTATAATGAAAAAGGATATTCTTGATCGATACTGTACCTGGCTTTTTGATGTTCTTGGCGAGGTTGAAAAAAGAGTTGATGTGTCACAGTATTCTGATTTTCACAAACGCTTTTTTGGCCGTATTTCTGAACGACTGTTAGATGTTTGGATTAAAACCAATAAGCTTGATTACGAAGAAGTGCCTGTTATTGATATGCAGAACATTAACTGGGCAAATAAAATAAAATCCTTTCTTGTTGCCAAGTTTACAGGCAAGCGATATGAAAAAAGTTTTTAAGAGATTGTCGGGTCAAGCCCGACAATGACATGTGAGTGGAGATATTATGAAATACGATTATTTGATTGTTGGTACTGGTTTATTTGGCTCTGTTTTTGCTTACGAAGCTACGAAGAAAGGAAAAAAATGTCTTGTAATTGATAAGCGCTCTCATATTGGCGGAAATATTTATACAGAAAATATCGAAGGCATTAATGTCCACAAATATGGAGCTCATATTTTTCACACAAACGATAAACAGATCTGGGATTATATAAATCAGTTTGCACAATTTAACCGTTATACAAACAGTCCTGTTGCACGCTATAAGGATGAAGTTTATAACCTGCCCTTTAATATGAATACCTTTAATAAGCTGTGGGGTGTTTTTACACCACAGGAAGCAAAGGCAAAAATTGATGAAGAACTTGCAGATGTCCAGATTGATGAACCAAAAAATCTTGAAGAACAGGCTATAAAACTTGTTGGCCGCACAATTTATGAAAAGCTCATAAAGGGTTATACCGAAAAACAATGGGGCATAAAGGCAACAGAACTTCCCCCTTTTATTATAAAGCGCCTTCCTGTGCGTTTTACTTATGATAATAACTACTTTAATGATTCTTACCAGGGAATACCGGTTGGAGGTTATACTCAGATTATTGAAAAAATGCTTGCGGGCTGCGATGTTCGTCTTAACTGTGATTTCTTTGAAAACAAAAAAGAGCTTGAAGGCCTTGCAAATAAAATCATTTTTACAGGGCCCATCGATAAATTTTATAATTACCAGTTTGGGCAGCTTGAATACCGCTCAGTCCGCTTTGAAACACAAATTCTTGATACAGATAATTTTCAGGGAAACGCTGTTGTAAATTATACAGATTATGAAATTCCTTATACCAGAATTATTGAACATAAGCATTTTGAATTTGGAAACCAGCCAAAAACAGTCATTAGCCGTGAATATTCAGACAAATGGACAATAGACAAAGAGCCTTACTACCCTATTAATAATGATAAGAATAATCAGCTGTATCAAAAATATGCAGAGCTTGCCTCTCAGGAAAAAAAGGTTTTGTTTGGCGGAAGGCTTGGACAATACAAATATTATGACATGCATATAGTTATTGCCGAAGCCTTGAAATTATGTGAAAAAGAATTGCAACTTAAACTTTAATAATGATATACTGTTATTATGAAAAAGCACTTTATCATTACTATAATTCTTTTATTTTTATCTGCTAATCTTTTTTCCCAGGCTGGCATTGACCCATCACACAATTTTTATACAAATGTAGAACGCTGGGAAATAATGGGCTTAATTGAAGAGCAGCCACCACTCAAACCTTATTCATTAAATCTTATTGAAGATATTCTTGAACAGGTTATTGAATGTGATAATGAAAATGAGTCACAACTTGCTCAGGAATTATATTCAGATATTTTTGATAAAAAGCTTAAAATCAAACTGCAGACAGATGCAAATTTAAAATTTTCCCAGAACAATAATTCCAAACAGATAATTGTTTTACCTGGAGCAGACGGTGATTTTAACCTGATGGATTTAGTTTCTGTAAGCTATAAGATTGATGAATCAATTACAAACAATACTTCACTTGATTCTCTTCCTGTTTTTTCCGCACAAAATTATTTTTTTCGTGACCCGGCAAAAATTAAAAATTTAAAAGCATGTCTTGCAATGGACGCAGGTATTGCAGTTGGAACTAAAAATATATATGCCCAAATGGGAATAAACAACAGTTCTTTTGGGCCTATGTACAAAGATAATGCTGTTATTTCACCGGACGCAAAGCATACCGCAAATTTTAATTTTGTATATATAAATGATTTATTTACATATACTCAGTCTATTATAGGTTTAACTGCAAGTAATGCAATTAACGATTATCTTTATCCACAGAAATATCTTGCCCTGCATTCTGTTAATGCAAATCTTTTTGACTGGCTTTCTGCATCCTTTTATGAGGTAGTACTTTTTGGAAACAGATTTGAACCTGCCTACATTATTCCGGCTCCTTATATGGTAACTCAGGGACTTGCGGGCTTTGATGATAATCTTTTTATGGGACTTTCTTTTTCTATACGTCCAATAAATGATTTAGTATGGATTAGTGATTTTTATATCGATGATCTTGGGGTTAATGAATTAGTAAAACTTAATTTTGATACAAAAATTAGAGGAACTTTTCAGACGGCCATAAAATATATACCTTCCGAACTTTCGTGGTTTGACTTTATAAAGCTTGATTATTCACTCGTTACCCCTTATATGTACACACACAATCAGAATATCAATAATATTGAAACAGGAATATCTACACTTGGAACTAAAGGTGCTGTAAACTACCAGCAATATACCTCCGCAGGTTACGCACTTGGACTCAATCTTCCACCAAACAGCGATAGAGTTTCTATTAGTGCAAGCTTTACACCAGTTAAAAATCTTAAAATTGATTTGAACTGTTCTTATACCCGTCATGCAAATGTTAATGAATCAATTTCTACCGACGAAGCAATTTCTTATTTGAATTCGCCCGAAGATTATCTTGCAACAGACGGAACAATAAATAATCATCAGCATTATTTACGCGATGGAGACCCAACTAACGGCAGATATCTTGGTTCTGCCTGGAACCACTTTTTATTCATGACTCAGCCTACAAAAATGCAGATTTTTAGGACTGACCTTGACGCTGAATACGCAATTACTAAAACAAAATTCGGCACCTTCTCATTTACCGCAGGCTATACCTTTGAGTACATTAAAAACTATGGTGTAGACCGCGACATTTTCAAAGGCTACGGAATTTATGATGAAAACGGTAATTGGAAAACTGCAAATAAAACAGCCGACGATGTACAGGCAGCCTTAACTGAATGGAAAAAAGGTATTAAAGATATTACCAGCCATTATCTGCGTATTGGCTTTAAATACGTGTGGTAAGCCTAGAAAACATTGTAAGCAAAGGAAATGGAACCTTGTACTCCCTGTTCAAACTTACCATTTATGTGATTTGCATTAAATATAAAGCTGTAGATTAACTGTCCTTCAAGCTTCATTTTATTATTTATTCTATACATTCCGTTTAATGCAATCTGGTGCTTATATTCAGGAATACCTGTCATCCACATATAGCGTCCCTGCTTTATAGCATCTTCTCTTGCCTGGTCGTCGTTATTATCTTTTGCAATCATGCATTTTGTATAAGGGTAATAATCCCAAACTTCAACATCTTCGCCATTATATTTTTGTTTTGTATAATGACTTTTTTTATCAAACAGATTAAAGTCATTTTCACCTTTTATTAACATAAGATATTCTAAGCCGCATGACCACTTATCAAACTGTTCATAACCAAAGGCGGCATCTACAGCAAAGCAGTCCGGTCCAAAAGGACTTCCTATCCACGATTTTACGTCGCTAAAGGTTATCATATCCTGTCGTGTTTTATACAAAGACCAGTCCGGGGATTGTTTTATATTTAAATATGGAGCGCAATATATTCCTTCCAGATTTGCATTCCAATATCCGTCGTAAGTAGTCGGAATTTTCAATTCTGCCCCTGCCTGTAAACCAAAGCTGTCGGGGTATGCAAGATTGTTTCCGCTTCTTTCATTAGGCATTTGCATTTCGTTCATTGCGTATAACACATATAGTCTTAGGTTTTTAATCGGATTTATTTCAAGGTTTACTCCAAGGTACGAAGCACAATGACTTTCGTTATAAAAATGCATTTCCATGTCTGTAGCATAATTACGCCAGAACGAAAAAGAATGGAAAATCATCATAGGATTTATAAATCTTATTTCAAACGGTGCGTTTATGAGTGCGCCTTCCATAAAGCTTATTTTGATTTTTTTCCAGAAGCGTGCGTCAAATTCGTGCCAGTATAAAAACTTATTCTGTGATATTTCAACAATATTCATTGTAAGCTTATAGTCATCTGTAAAGGCACTAAGCTGAATATATCCGTCTGTTTCAAAAGTGTTGTTGTAGATAATGCTGCCGGTTTTTGTATTGCCTATTTTAAGGCCTTCCTTGCCAGTATTTATGTTAAAGCCCCAGTTATCAAAGGTCATTCCTGCAGAGCCGTAACAAAACTTGGGAAATAAAAATTCCATCTGATCAAAACCGGTAGGAAGATTTGTAAAATTGTCTGGTAAATTAGACGATTTATAGTTTTTACCTATAAAAAAGTCCCCGCCGGCAGAAATATAATTTGAAAAGCCGGTATCTACATCAATTGTTATAGGAAAGCTTTTATAATAATAATTGTAAGTCCACGGTATTTCTTTATTTGTTTTGTACATTAATTCCGGAGCAAGCTTTAGGCCTAGAGCTGCCTCATAAGCCTTATCTTTAAACAAATTTTTTTGTGAATAAAGATAGTTTTCAATTTTTTCATAAACCTTTTGTCCTGCTGCAGAGAGACTTTCTTTATCATACTGCTTTAAGTAAAGCTTTAATTCCCCTGCACTTAATGGTGTATTACCGGTAAAAGAAATGTTTGCTGCTTCAAGCGACAGTGCATCAAAGGCCTGATAAATCCAATGACTGCCTTCTATAATTTGCGTATCATTTACAACTTGTGAATGCAAAAACGATGAAAATAAAAGTAATGATCCAAGAAATACGATGAGCTTTTTCATACTTCAATTATAATTTAATAACATAGACTAATCAACAAATTCGCTGTATAATAAATAGCATGAATAAATCGGAATTTGCAGATTATCTTAAAAAAAATTTCCCGCGAACAAGTTCTTTTTTTTCTGGTTTTGCACTTTTTTTAGTTGATATTCTTGTACTTATTCTTTGCATTGCACTGGGTTTTTTTATTGTAAATCTGTTTTCAATCCGCAATATTAATTTTAAATCCTTTATTAATTATACAGTTTTCATTCCATTTATTCTTTTGCTTTTTGCTTTTATGGGCTTATATCCTGGCATTATGATTCCGGCTGCAGAACAGGTAAAAAAATATACTTTTTCAACCTTTTTTGGTTTTAGTATTATTACAGCCTTTGTTATTGTTTCAAGCCATACTCAGTCAAATCCAGCAGCCTTTTTTAAACAAGATTCTGGTAATGTGGAAATTGTCTGGGCCTTTATTCTGGCCTTTATTTTTTCTATATTCCTTTTACCAGCCTTCCGTGAATTTTCAAAGCGTGTATTTTGTAAACGCTCCTGGTGGGGAGTTCCCGCAGTTATTTATTGTACCGGCAACAGCGCAGACGAAGTAATCAAAAAGCTTAATAAGAACAAATTCCTTGGTTATAAGCCGGCTGTTATTATAGACGCTTCGCTCAAAGCACCCGAGGTTATTAATGATATTCCGGCTTTTCCGCCAGAAAACGAAGTAAACGAAATAATTCATGATTATAATATTAAGCAGGCAATTCTTTGTGACTATCGTGGTGAAATTTCAACCATAATGACCTCATACCGTTATACAATTGCGGTTTCTAAATCTCAGTCATCGTTTACAAGCTCACAGCAGCTTAAGGATATTGCAGGAATTATTGGTTTTGCTTCTACACATAATCTAACCTTTAAGACAAACCTTTTAATTAAACGTCTTATGGATGTAGGACTTATTGTTTTCTTTTCGCCAATCCTTATTCCAGTATTCTTTATTCTGATTATTCTTACTAAGTGTACTTCCAGGGGCCCTGTTTTTTATGGTCACAAACGAGTGGGCAAAAACGGCAAGGAATTTAAATGCTGGAAATTCCGTTCTATGTGCATTGATGCTGACAAAAAGCTTGAAGAAATACTTGCAAATAATCCACAAATGCGCGAAGAATGGGAAAAGGAACGCAAATTCCAAAATGATCCTCGTGTAACAAAGTTTGGAAAATTCCTGCGCAAAACAAGCTTGGACGAGCTTCCACAGCTCATAAATATACTGGTTGGACAGATGAGCTTTGTAGGACCACGCCCTGTTACACAGCCTGAAATTGAAAAATACGGTCAATATAAAGATTATGTTCTTTCAGTTTCTCCGGGTCTTTCGGGAATGTGGCAGACTTCAGGCCGCTCAGACACTGAATACGAAGAACGAATCTCCCTTGACTCTTACTACATCCAGAACTGGTCCATCTGGCTGGATATCTGGATTCTTATTAAAACTGTGTGGGTAGTTCTTAAAGGCAGGGGTGCCTACTAATGAAAAAGCCTTTTTTGCTATTTTTTCTTTTCCTTCTGCTGCAATCCTCTGTTTTTGCGCTTAAAATTACTAAAGTTAATTATAACATAGAAGGCTGTGGAGCTAAAATTTTTGGTGTTACTCAAGACTATGTTCTTGCACAAGCAGTTCCTGTAGATACTAAAACAGATTTTGAAAATGAAGAAGCCTTTAAGCTTTATTTGGAAAATTACACACAAAGGCTTAATAATCTGCGTGCCTTTGAAAAAATAGAAGTTACTTATGAAATAATTGATAATGATATAACCTTGAATGTTTATGTAAAGGACTCCTTCCACCTTTTTGCAATTCCGGGCCCTAAGTATGATTCCAACACAGGACTTACCTTTAAGCTTAAGATTAAGGATTCTAACTTCTTAGGCTCACTCAATACACTCAATTCGGGCATTTATTTTATGATTCCGACCTTTGAATCGGATGCAGATCATGCTGAGTTTGGCTTTGATATAAACTTTGACTACCCTTTTAAGCTTGGCATTTTTGATGCAACCTGGCTCAATGACCTTGATTTTTCTTTTACAATGGGCGACAAGCTTCCTGAATGGGGAATTTCTACAGGCTTACGGCTTGGGCTTCCAGTAGGAAAGCATTCCATTATTTTTGAAACCAACCAGAAGTTCAACAACAATTTTGATTACAAAGAATTTAACGACAGCATGTACTTTGTAAATGATTTTAAAATAAGCATGCCGCTCAAGGTTGCAGAGCTTGAATACAGCGGAGACGTTCTTTATACTCCATACATCAAAACCAGCATAAACTGGGATTTTAACGGCATTTCTAAGCTCAATTCAGATCTTTCAAGCCCAGTCCTCACTGCGGGTCATAAAATTGCCTTTGGACGCACTGACTGGAACAGCAACCTGCGCGACGGCTATTATTTTTCTGTAGATAATTATTATACCTGGAACTTTCAACGCCAGAGATTTTATCCTGTAATAGAAATGAATGCTGCCGCCTATAAAAAAATTGATTTATTTGATGACAGCTTTATTCTGCGAAACCTTGGACTTTGCACTGACATTCGTGCCTTTACCTTTATGTCTAACCCTAAAAAGAATAAATATATTATGAATGACGGTAAGGCAATTGGTCATTATATCCGCGGTGTGCGTGACTCACAGGAATTTAAGGATACTCAGTATTCTGCCCTAACCCCTACCAGTGCACTTATTTTTAATTTTGATATTCCTATTCATCTTTTTTCAACAAACTTCCAGAAGTCTTTTTTGCGATACTTTAATTTTGACCTGCAGCTTTCGCCGTTCTTTGATATGGCTTTATGCTATAACAAAATTACACAAAGCATATTCAGCTTTAAGGACGGCTTTTACGGAACCGGTCTTGAAGTGATTGTGTATCCTCTTAAATGGTCAGGAATTACTGTACGTGCAAGTGTTGGTATAGACGCCGGCCGCAAGTTCTTTGCTAAAAACTTAAACATGGACTGGCGCCAGAACGTTTCCAAAACCGAAATCCAGCTTGGCTTTGGCCTGCATTATTAAAAGCCCGTCATTGCGAGCGCAGCGCGGCAATCCATTACTCCGGATTCTTTATACCGTCTGCCTTATCCAGCCGCAAAACTGCATCCTGCTGCCAGAACTTTTGTGGTGAATGAACGGCAAGTATTTCGAGCAGGCAGCGTGCAACGGTCGTATAACCGCATTCGTCGCAGATTGTGCTGAATAAGTTAAAGCTTTTCCATACATCATTATTGCTGCCCCAGGTAACTATATCCGAATAATTTGGAATAAGGTCCAGGAACGAGCTTATGTCGGTGTATTCAAAGTCTATGTCACGTTTTTCAATTACATTGTAAATCTTGGTAAAGCCTGTGATTACGCCAATTGCACTGTAGGTAAAGGCCTTGTCCTTTTGTCCGATTGAAAGATAGTACTCTGCAAGTGCATAATAAGCTTTTAAAGAATAATAATATTCACTGCGGTACATCTGAAAGTATTTTTCTACAGCGCTGGCATTGTCGCGTGAAATTGTAGTTTTCATTGAACGGCCAAGAACATTAATCTGTTCGTTCTGTTCCTTGCCAATAATGTTTAAAAGGCGAATTTCCATTGTATTGTAGTCACCCTTCTGTCGGCTAAGCTCTGCAAGCATGTAGATAATTTCGTAGCGCTCGTCTGGGATGTCCAGTACAACAGCATTTTCAAGGGCCTTTAAGTAATATTCTTCTGCAAAATCGTATTCACCCTCGAGCTTGTAAATATCACCTATGAGCTTTTGAGCTTCTGGGAACTGCTCCTGGCTTTGAATATAGTTTAAAACCTTTGTAATTGAGTCTCCAAAGTCGCCCTTTGAATTATAGTAATTGATTAAGCTTATACAGTCGTATTCGTCTCGTTCTTTAAGAACAGGAATTATGTTTGAAATATTGTCGCCTGCCTTTTTTACGTCTCTTGCAGCCAGGCTTGTCTGAATTGTTTTATAGTCCTTTGCAACCTGTTCCTTGCGCAATAAAATGGCATCCTCGGCATATTTGAGCGCCTTGCCGTATTCCATATTTTCGTAGGCATTCTGTGCGTTTCTAAAGGCAATATTTTCCTGTGAATTAAGGCTGTTCTGGGCCCAAAGACATATACTTAATAATACAAAAATTAAAACTAAAAAAAATCGCTTCATTTTAATTCCTTATGGATTGCTTCGCTTCGCTCGCAATGACGTCATTGTATTCAATTCTTCTTCAAATACTTTATCGGCATCTTTGGGGTCAATTGTTTGCACTATTTTACCTTTTTTAAAAATAATTACTTTATCGGCAGTGCCCGCAATTCCAAGATCTGCGTGACGCCCTTCCCCAGGTCCGTTTACAACACAGCCCATTACTGCAACCGTTATGTTTTTGTCCAGTGCAAGCAGCCTGTTCTGCCAGCGGTCTACAAAGCCGTGAACATCAAAGCCTATGCGTCCACAGCGCGGACAGGAAACAAGGTTTACACCACGCGGACGCTTCCCGCATTCCTTAAGAATGTTTATTCCGGCAATAACCTCATTTTCCGGACTGGAAGACAAGCTTACACGGATTGTGTCTCCAATGCCCTTTTCCAGCAGTGTGCTGAACGCAATGCTTGATTTTACAATTCCGCCGATGAGTGGACCTGCTTCTGTTACGCCCAGATGCAGCGGATTATTGTATTTTTGGCTATAAAAAGTATTACACTGTATAGTTTCGTTAACATCACTGGACTTCATGCTAACTACATACTGGTCAAAATTATATTTTTCAAAGATTGCAGCCTCGCGCACTGCAGTTTCGCACAAGCCTTGAGCACGGGTGATCTTCTCTGCCTGAATCTGTTCCTGCAGGTCTTTAGGAAGGCTTCCGCTGTTTATACCAATACGGATTGGTACCCCGTTATCGCGGCAGGCTTGGATTACTGTGCGGGTATTTTCTTCTGAGCCTATGTTACCGGGGTTTATTCTTATTGCGGCAATATTGGCTTTAAGGCACTCAAGAGCCAGCTTATAGTCAAAGTGTATGTCTGCAACAAGCGGCATTACTGTACGTTCTGACAGCAGGTTTAGTGAACGGGCACTTTCCATATCCGGAACTGCAAAGCGCACAATATCGCAGCCTATGAGACTAAGTTCGTTTAATTGTTTAAGGATTGAATCTAATTTTGTGGAATTTATATCAAGGTCAGTAATCCCGTCCTTCCACATAGTCTGGACCGACACCGGATTCCCGCCCCCAATAAGGACAGTCTTAGTACTTCCCTTCCCACCTAGTTTTATTGTTTTTGTTAACATAATTTTTTAATACATGGATTGCCACGCTTCGCTCGCAATGACGATTCTGGCAGAAGCAAGGAATTCTCAATGATGTTTGTTACTAAAAAAGACATATAAACTTGGAGGCGGAGCGGAGAAAGTCGTCTGACAGGTTTCTTCAGCTGGCAGGCGACTTTCGCAGCGTAAGCCCCTATGTTTCTTATGTATTAGTCTTAACAAACGATCATTGAGAATACCATAGCGAACAAGGCTACAGTTTCACAAAGACCTACTACCATGATGTACTGTGCAAAACCCTTTCCTGTTTCGCCAAGGGCATCTGAACCTGCAGCACCTGCTTTTCCCTGAGCAATAGCAGAGAAACACATTGCAAGACCAGAAGCAATACCAAGACCAAGAAGGAAGCCAGGGTTCTTGTCAGAACCATTCATAGACTGCATAAGAAGGAATCCGTAGATTGTCTGTGTAAGTGGAGCACCGGCAAATACTGTAAGAATGAATGGAGCCGGCTTGTTATTGATATAACAGCGTTTCCAAGCACCAATTGCACCCTGTCCGGCAATTCCAATACCAATTGCTGATCCAAGAGCAGCAATACCCATAACTACAGCAGCACCAAGCATACCAAAATCCATAATTTTCTCCTTGTATAGATCCCGAAACAAGTTCGGGATGACATAGTTTTATTTATTTCTTTACCTTTTCACTGAAAGGACTATATTTTAAGCCCGACCATGACATGCCTAAGTGACTTGAGAATTCAAGTGTGTTAAGACGAACGCCATGAACTATTACAGAAAGCAGGTTCAAGATCATGTTCAAGCCATGACCAAAGGCTACAAGCATTACAAAGAAAATGAAGGTTATAAAGTGTCCAAGTAATGGACCTGCCATTTCATTTACAGTGTTACTGATTGCAGCACCTGCAAGACCTACCGCCCAAAGACGGATATAAGATACGATATCACTGAATACGTTTACTACACCCAAAAGTACAGAAATGATGTTCTTGCAGCTTTCGAGTACAGACGCACCAATTGATCCTTCGTAATTACTGAATATAAAGCTTAATACAAAGCCTACGCCAACCAGACATATTTCGAATAATCCGATTGGGAATCCGTAGATTTTTTCTGTAAAGCTGAATACAGATGAGCTTACAACCATTGAAAGTACTACCCAGTACATACCAATGAGCTGAAGCAAGGCACCAAAATCGCCCAGTACCTTTAATGACTTTCTGTTACGGATCATTGCCTTTATGTGTGCAACGCTAAGCTGCAGCAAGGCAAGACTGAAACAGAATATCTGAAGATTCTGTGCATTGGTAAGACCTTCTGTTGCATCAGGCTTCCAGAACGGTGTCCAGTCAGGTCCTGTATAAGCATTCGAAATCTGTGGAATTGACAGATTAACAAGCCAGGCAGGCAGCTGTTCAGGCTTAAGTCCAAACCAGGTGCAGGTAACAATACCCCAGCCAATGGTTGCAAAGCCTACAAGCGTTACAAGCCCAAGCAGAGCCGGAACCTTCTTTTTGGTAAACAGGTTTTTAAGAATCATAAGGATTGCAATAGCTGTTACCAGAAGTCCGTATCCGCCGTCTCCAAAAATCATTCCAAAGAAGATTGTAAAGAACAGCAGGAACCAGCCGCTAATATCATATTCGTGATAGCCCGGTACTGTACCCAAGAAGTCTGTGAGCGGATAAATAAGGCTTACAAACTTGTTGTTGCGGAGCTTTGTTGGAACCTCAAGGTCTTCATCCTCAGGGTCTGCATAAGCCAAAGCCCACTGATTTTGAGCACAGGCAGCCTTAAATTCTTCAAGGTCTGCAACCGGAACATAACCGCTTATCCAGGCAAGCTCGTTTTCTGAATCTGTCTGCTCGTGAGCCATTCCGGCATTTACATTTTCAAATTCAATGTCGCTTTCCAGATTCTTTCGGAACTTAACGATGGCAGGAATGTATTTGGCATTTTCAAAATAGAACTTTTCAATGTCGCGTATTTCCTTTTCATCGTTTCTGATTTCGGTCTGAAGTGCGTCTGTTGACATTCTTGGGAATGGTACTTCAAAGGCCTCCGGCAAAAGCTTTTCCGGTCTTGTTTCGTGACCAATCACAAGGAAACGAACGTTTTTCTTGTCGTTGTTTACAAGAATTGTTTCGATTTCCTGGTCAATCAGACTGTATTTGTCGGCAGAAATTTCGTACATGCGGATGATAATGCCTTTTTCCTTAAGATAGTCAAAATCTTCAAGGCTTACACCACCCCATGAGGTAAATCTGTCGAGCTCTGTTGTATCAGCAGAAATCTCTTCGAGCAGCTGCTTTTTTCTTTCTGATTTAGCAACTACGTCTGCACAAAGCTGGATTACACGTGAATCCGAAAGCTCATGTACATTCTTTTTTGTACTCTTTGCAAGCTTAATTTCGCCAAGAATACTTTCTGAAACAACAGCGTTATTTGTATATTCCTTAAAGGCATTGAGTTTATCGCTTGAACCTTCCAGCTTTTCAAGATGTACAAGTCCAATTTTTCTCAGAGCCTTTAAAGCCTCTTCTTTTTCCTTATTGAGAAGTACTACAGAGACTTTTTTCATTGGTTCAATCATTTGCCAGCCTCCTGTTCTTCATCAAGTTTTGCCTGCAGCTTTTTCTTAGAAATCTTACTGCGTACAACGGCCGCTACCTGTTCATCACCCAAGTATACGGTAATTTTTTTGATATTGGCCTTTGTTTCCGGAATCTTAACCTTTTCAAAAAGATTTACGCGCTGGGTTGTTGTGCGGAGCTCCTGACTAAGCAGGCGAACCTGTTCATCAAGCACCTCTGCTTCCAGGTCGAGCGACAGAGCCTTTTCCATTCTGTCTGCTGCCATATCAATCCAAAGCGGTGTTTTGTAAAGGTCGTAATCCCCTCGTCCAAAGTCTGCACCTTCATATACCGGAATTGTTACACCGGCAATGTTGCCCACACCCTTTTTGATGTTTTTTACAGTTACCATATCCGGAGTAAACGCTTCTCGTTCACCGAATACGCTGATCCACTGTTCAAACTCCTTTTCGAGTGCAACGCGGGCGGCACGTACTTCCTTGGCCTTGGCATCTATAGTGCGGATTTCTGTCTGAAGCTGCTGTTTTTTGAGCATAAGGGTTGGAAGATAGCGCTTGTACATTTTAAGCGCATCTTTTTGTACCTTGAGCTCATTTTTTGTCAGCTTAATCTTTGCCATTTATTGTCTCCAATGTGGTTTCGACAGGCTCAACCACCGCCTATTTTTTTGGCCAATACTCTTCGATCAAAGAAGACTTCAATCCTGTTTCTTCCGGATCAAAGCAGTCGGCCAGAATCTTCCAGCCAAGGTCAAGTGCATCCTCCAGAGAAATATTCTTTGAAAGATCCATCATTCCGTCTTCGAACATCTTTCCGTAAACAAGGAGCTTGTCATCCCACTTACTCATATTGAAACCCATTGATTTCTTTTCAAGGGTATCCTTGTAGTTTGAGTAAAGACGAATCATACCATCCATGAGTGCACGGTGGTCACTACGTGTGCTTCCGTTTACGTTCTGCTTAAGACGTGAAAGAGAACCGAACGGCTCAATACGTCCACCCTTAAGGTAGTACTGACCTTCGGTAATATAACCAGTGTTATCTGGAACCGGGTGAGTAACGTCATCTCCAGGCATTGTAGTTACAGCAAGGATTGTTACAGAACCGGCGCTATCAAAGTCAACGGCTTTTTCGTAACGTGCAGCAAGCTGTGAGTACAAGTCTCCAGGATAACCACGGTTAGAAGGAACCTGCTCCTGTGTAATGGCAATTTCCTTCATTGAGTCTGCAAAGTTTGTCATATCTGTAAGAAGAACCAGAACGTCCTTTCCCTTAAGAGCGAACTGCTCTGCAACTGCAAGAGAAAGGTCCGGAATCTTCTGACATTCTACTGTAGGGTCAGCGGCTGTGTGCATGAACATTACTGTCTTGCTCAAAGCGCCACCGTCTTCCAGTGTTTTCTTAAAGTAAAGGTAATCATCGTACTTAAGACCCATACCACCAAGAACGATTACGTCAACCTCGGCCTGCATGGCAATGCGTGCAAGCAGCTGGTTATAAGGTTCACCAGAAATAGAGAAAATAGGAAGCTTCTGTGAAACAACCAGAGTGTTGAACATATCAATCATTGGAATACCGGTACGAATCATACGGCGTGCCATGATACGTTTTGAAGGGTTTACTGAAGGACCACCAATTGTTACAAGACAGTCTGACAGAGCCGGACCATTGTCACGAGGCTGTGCAGAACCGTTGAAGATTCGTCCCAAAAGATCATCAGAGAAAGAAACCTCCATCTGGTGTCCAAGGAACTTAATGTGGTCACCTGTGCTGATACCGCGTCCGCCGGCAAATACCTGGAGCGATACTGTATCACCTTCGATTTTATTAACTTCGGCAAGAGACTTACCAAAGCGTGTTTCAATTTCGGCAAGCTCACCATAAGCAACATTGTCTGCCTTTACAGTGATAACGCTTCCGACGATGGATTCAATTTTACTATAAACCTTGTTCATAATTATTCACCATCCTTAAGCATTGCTTTTACTTCAGCGCGAACTTTACCGTTAGCAGAAGCAAAGTGAGCTTCTATATCTTTTTCTGCCTTCTTGAACTTGTCGCTGTTCCACAAAGAATAGTTCCAGTCGATGAACTTCTGACGCATCTGGTTAAAGAAGTTACGGGCTGTATCCTTGTCTTCGAGCTCAAAGTCTGCACCAAGCACCTTAAGTACTCTTGCAAATACATAGCGCTGGCGTTCAGGACTAACAGCAGCATCAATTTCATCGAAGGAGTTCTGCTGCATATAAACTGCATCAAGGAATTCGCTCTTGAGGTATTCGATGTAGTCTTCGGTTGTTGTACCTTCTTCACCAACTACCTTCATCATCTGGTTTACTTCTACACCGCTAAGGAATACCTTGCGTGCATAGCTTACCCAGTCTTCGCGGATAACTGATTTATATTTTGACCAGGAAATAATCGGGTCAATAGCAGGATACTTACGAGCATCTGAACGTTCACGGCTAAGTCCGTGGAAAGCACCTACTACCTTAAGAGTTGCCTGAGTTACAGGCTCTTCAAAGTTACCACCGGCAGGAGATACTGTACCACCAATTGTTACAGAACCAACGTTTCCGTCGCGGAGCTTTACAATACCGGCACGTTCATAGAAGGCTGCAATGTATGATTCGAGGTAAGCAGGGAATGCTTCTTCTCCAGGAATCTCTTCAAGACGACCAGACATTTCACGCAAAGCCTGTGCCCAACGAGAGGTTGAGTCTGCAAGCAGCAGTACGTGCAAGCCCATCTGGCGGTAATATTCAGCAAGTGTAACAGATGTATAAACCGAAGCTTCTCGAGAAGCAACAGGCATAGAAGATGTGTTACAAATGATGATTGTTCGTTCCATCAAAGAACGGCCTGTGCGAGGGTCCTTCAATTCCGGGAACTCTTTAATTGTTTCTACAACTTCACCGGCACGTTCACCACAGGCAGCAATGATTACGATATCAACGTCTGCGTTACGTGAGGTTGTATGCTGAAGAACTGTCTTACCTGCACCGAAAGGTCCTGGAATACAATAGGTACCACCCTTAGAAACAGGATAGAAGGTATCGATAAGACGAACCTGAGTTACCATAGGCTCACTTGGAGCAAGGCGTTCTGCATAGCAGTCTACGGCACGCTTTACAGGCCACTTAAAGGCCATCTTGAGCTTGTGGTCCTTGCCCTTTTCATCAGTTACTACGGCAACTACATCTTCGATTGTGTATTCGCCAGGCTTGGTAACCTTTTTTACAGTGTACATTCCGAGTAAATCAAACGGAACAAGAATTTTATGTGTAAAAGGTCCTTCCGGAACAGAACCGATCGGGTCACCGCGGAGTACCTTGTCTCCTTCCTTTACGCAAGGAGTCCATTCCCATTTTTTGTCGCGTGGGAGGGAATCTACATATACACCACGCTCAAGGAAGAAGCCTGCTTTTTCTGCAACAAGCGGAAGCGGGTTCTGCAAACCATCAAAGGTCTGTCCAAGAAGTCCTGGTCCTAACTCTGCACAAAGAAGGTCGCCGACTAAATCTACCTTGTCACCGGCCTTAATTCCCTGTGTCATTTCGAAAATCTGCATCTGGGCTTTGTTACCGCGAATACGGATAACTTCACCACGGAGCTTCTTTCCGTCTACATTTACGTAGCCTACTTCGTTCATGGAAACAGAGCCTGTAAATTCAATTGTGACCATGTTTCCGTTGATGCCGACTACTTTTGCTTTTGTATCAGTCATTAATCAACCTCATTCATTACTTAAAATCGTATCGTAAATCTCGTGATAAGATGTCTTACCGTTTTCAACCTCGAACTTGCGCATGCGTTCTACAAGCATAAGGCGGAGGCCGTAGGCGTACACCGCATCAATTGAAAATGCATCCAGCGGACGCAGATCATCAAGCAGGCGTAACCTGTACTCATAAAGAAACTGCTCGGCACTTAAAGGGCTGTCCATACCAACAGCAGTTCGGGCAGCAGAAATAATATCTGCAGTACAACCGGCTGGAAGCGGAAAGCTGTCCTTTTTCATTTTTTGAGCACGAATCTGTGCAAGTGCACATCGCAGGTTTCTTTCTTTTTCGTACCATACATCAAGGAAGGTTGATCCTGTAGAACCCAGCTCCATTGGAGGAACAAGTGAAAGTCCTTCAAGAACAGTTTTTTCCTTTGGCGTAATAAAGCGGCTTGCAACCTCTATGAACTGAACTGTGTTCATAGGAAGATTTGCTTTGCTTTCGCCGGCAGAGATGTTTGGTAACTGTGAAACCAGATAATAATATGCCACTATTCTGCGTCCTTTGCAGCAACCTTCATGAGGCCTGCAACCTTTGGATTAAGATAAGCGGCAAACATTTCGGCAAGACTTTCTGCAGAATAGTCGTAGAATGCAGCGCCGTTTTTAACACCGATTCTAAAGCCGGCAGCAAGAGTCTTATCCGGTTTGATTTCGAGACCTTTTTTAATTTCAGCTTTGAGTGCAGAAGTTAATGAGCCTTCCAGAGCCTTTAAGTCTTTTTCGCTCAAAAGAACAGACAGCTCTGATGCATTGGAGTTTTTGGCCCAGGCTTTTACTGTTTCAGGTACAAGCTTAGCAAGAGTGTCTTTTGAAAGAGACTTTGCTGTTTCTGCCTGAATAAGTCCGTCCAGCTCCTGAACAAGCGAATCCTTAAAAGAAAGGAGCATATTGCGTCCAGCCTGAACAATGGCTTCGTCGCTTGCCTTCTGCATGCGGTTTGTTTCGGCTTTTGCATCTTTTTTAATCTGCTCAGCCTTTGCTTCGGCGTCTTTAATAATTGATTCTGCTTTTTTGTTTGCATCGGCAATTATTTTTGCAGCTTCTTTTTCTGCTGCAGTTACGCCGTCTTTCTTGATTTTATCAATCAGTTCCTGTAATTGTACATCCATTACAATACCTCACATAATAATAACCAAAGTATAATATATTATAATACTCCGAATTTTGAGAATTTACAATGAAAAACTTTTTAAAATAACAGTCATTGCGAGCGAAGCGCGGCAATCCACTTCTTATATGGATTGCCACGTCGCTGCGCTCCTCGCAATGACGGTCATTTGTGCACTGCGCTCCTCGCAATGACGGTCATTTGTGCACTGCGCTCCTCGCAATGACGATCATTTGTGCACTGCGCTCCTCGCAATGACGGATTGGGTTTACCCAATTTCAAAAGAATATATTGTCTTTGCCTTCATAAGCTGGCCTGGCTGCAAAATACAGGTTGGCCATTCCGGTTTGTTTGGTGTATCCGGGAAACACTGAGTTTCGAGACAGAAGGCGTCGTGAGCCTTGTATGGCTGTCCATTTTTACCAAAGCCGGTTACAAAGTTACCTGTATAGAACTGGCAGCCTTCCATATTTGTGAAAACAGACATTGCGTTGCCGCTTTCAGGGTCACGGACTGTACAGAATTCTACAAGGTCCTTGTCATCAAGCGGAAGTCCGCACTGCTTGTTTGCAGGATCAAACATTTCTGTTACATAGCAGTGGTCATAGCCTGGTGCAACCTCTTTAATCTGCTTACCGATGGCCTTTTCCTTGGTAAAGTCAAACGGAGTTCCCTTTACATCAAGGATTTTTCCTGTAGGAATGAGCTTTGCATTAACCTCAAGGCGCTTTGTAGAATTCATCTGCATAAGGTGATTTTCTATGTTTCCGCTGCCTGCAAGGTTAAAGTAGGCATGGTTTGTAATATTAATTGGTGTTGCGCGATCTGTAGTTGCTGTGTAATAGCAGGTAAGATTATTGTTATCATCCAAAAGATAGCTTACTTCTACAGAACAGTTGCCAGGGAAGCCCTGTTCTCCGTCCGGAGAAGTTCTTTTAAATGTAATGCCGTATTTATTTTTTTCTTTGATTGTCTTGGCCTTCCAGATTTCCTTGTGCCAGCCTTTAAAGCCGCCGTGGAGGGTGTTAGGACCGTCGTTTTTATCCAGCTTGTATTCTGTTTTACCGATTGTAAAGGCAGCCTTGCCGATTCTGTTTGCAAAGCGTCCAACAAGGGCTCCAAAGAACAGATTGCCGTTGATAAAGCCGTCCAGGGTTGAATAGCCAAGAACTACGTCGGTCTTTTTGCCGTTCTTGCCGTTTAATACAATGCTTGTAATTGTGCAGCCGTAGTCTGTGCACGAAAAAGACATATTACCGTTAGAAACTGTATAAAGGTGAACCTTAGTTCCGTCTGCCAGGATTCCCCACTTTTGTTTTTTTATTTCCATAAATGAACCTCTTGTCATTGTCAGGCTTGCCCGACAATCTATAATAAATCTATTATAAACTGAATTTCTGTAATTGAACAGTTTAATTTTTTTGCAATTTCTTCTACGGATTTTCCTTCGTCAAACATCTTTCTTACAAGGTGATTCATATTCTTTTTAATTTCTTCGGGAGTCATTGTTTTTGGCTCTTCGTCATACACCTTGGTTATTATAAGCGGTATTTCGTGGTAGGCAGCGCCATCCTCTGTAACATTTGTTTCATTTTTTTGAATAGGCTTTACAGGAGGCTTATAGGTATCTGCCTTTTTTTCCGGTTTGGCAGGCTCACTCTGATCAAAAAGACTGCCCTGCTCTGCTTTGATATTTACTTCGTACGCAGAATCCGGATCAATCTTTGGTTTGGTAAGCGCCGGATTAATATAGGATTTTCCCTTGTTTATGCGGTCTGCCTCTGCAATCATGTCGCGCAGTCTTGAGGTAGCCTCTTTAAAAAGCTCCATCTTTCTGTCGGCTTCTTCCAGGAGAGATTTGATTCGGTTTGTGGTTTCCTTTGCAAGATAAGTGTCTCGGTCTGCGGCAAGGTCAATTTCGTGGACAAACTGATTCATCTTTTGTTCTGTTTTTTCGATAATGCCGTCTGTGGAAAAAAGATTTTTAAAACGAACTAAAAATACAATCCACAAAATTATATTTACTAAAAGAACCGAAATTACAAAAAATAGCATTTTTTTACCTTGTTATATCTACGATGGTTCCAACATATTCCGACTTGGCGTTTCCGTAATTACCAAAGCTGGTGTCCTTTTGTGTTCCATCGTTCTGTTGTCTTTTTGGATTTTTATAAGTGCCGCCGCCACTGCTTCCCTGATGTCCGTCGGGATTTACGCTGTTTGTATTGGCCTTATCATTGCTTGCCTGCTGAACTCTCTGCGATTGTTCAATGTTTTTCTGAACCAGATTCTGATGCTGAATCTGCTCCGAAACCTGTGCTGCCTGTTGCTGGCCTGCAACGTTTCGAGCAATATTAGACATCTGAGAATACATGTTCTGAAGGTCAATCGGTTGCATACCCATCCGGCTGTTCCTCCTCTAATGAAGGCGGTTCATAATCTCCACGTTTGCTAAAGCTCTTGTCGTAGTAGAATGTAACATGCTTTGTATCCATTTTTACTTCATCAAGTACATCGCGAACATAAATCTTTACACCGGCATAGACTGTTTCTTCGACCTTAACCTTACCAACAGCCTTGAGCTCGCGAAGGTGAGCCTGGATTTTGTCTATTTCGTTGGTCATTTCCTGGAGCTCTTCGCCAATGAGCTTGTTCTTCTGCTTAAGAGAAGTAAGCTTATCCTCTTTTTCCTGAGGAAGTCGTTTACGAAGCTTTTTCTGCTGTTCCAGGTTCTGTATGTCAAGTTCGTTGTTTTCGTAGTCTCTTGTACTGTCTGTCTGATTTTTCTGCAGCTCCAGAAGTCGTTTTTTGGCGCGCGGGTCAATACCAACTTCGAGGATAGTTTCTGTACCACCACCAGGAGAACCAACCTTACGCGCACAGATTTCCTCTGTAGCAAGCAGGTGTCCACCAATAATCTGTGCCTTCTTTCCGCGCAGCACGATATTTTTCATGGCAGTAATATTTGAGTTTACGATTGAGTCCGAAACAATTACGTTTTCTTCTACTTCTACGGTTGTATCGTTGATAAACTTTGCCCAGAGTGACTTTCCGGCTTTTACGATACCTTCGCCCTTTCCAAAAATACCCTGGCGTACAATGATGTTTCCGGTTGCTTCCAGAACAGATTTATCTACGATGCCGTTAACTTCAATATTGGTTGCTTCAACCTTGTAGCCTTCTTCAACAGAGCCCTTGATAACAACTGTACCGACAAACTTAATGTCACCGGTCTTAACGTTAACTGCATCAAGTACCTTAATTGGTTCAACGGTAATCTTGCCATTAACAAGCATAACTTCGCCGTCTATAGAAGCCTTGATTGTTACGCCGTCTCTGTCCAGATGTACGTTTTCGCCAAGAGTAATCTGCATATCCTTTCCGTTCTTGGCTTCCAGGTAACGTCCAAAAATTGTTTTACCGCCACGTCCGCGTTCAGGCTGCATTTTGGTAGCAAGCGGCTGACCGGCAATAACGTTCTGAATCTGATTGAGCTCCTTGTAGTTAATCTGACCGGTTTCGTTGACCTTTGCCTTAAGGCGTTTAACATCGGTTTCGAAGTTGTACATAAGGTAGGCATCCTTACCGTCAACAGGCAGGATGGCACTGGCAACTTCAAACGGAATATTGTAAACAGGATTATCAACAAATTCTTTAATCTTGGCTTCGTCATAGCACTGGTCAATTACACCCTGAGAAGAAAGTGCTCTCTTGATTGCATCTGCACTGGCTTCGGCACCACTCATGGCAGGAGGTGTAACAATGATAGAGGCCTTCATTTCGTCCTTTGTGCATTCTACAGAAATGAGTACGTCTCCGGCCTGAACATGCTTGTAAGAACCAACTATGCAGTAATCATCGTTGGTTCCCTGCTTAACAAATTTCTTAACGAGGGATTCATCAACCTGAGTTGTATCCGGTCTGTTGATTTCCTGGAGAACGTCTTTAAATTCAACTGCGGTTCCCTTGCCCAGCGGTGTAATAACCTTGAGCATAATGTCGGCACCAAAGTGGCGTACATAAAAAAGTCCGTCTCTGTCTTTGATCTGTGCTTCTTCGTCCATGCCGTCTTCTGTAAAAAGTCCGTCGGACGCAAGCTTTTGAACTCTTTTGATTGTAGAAGGATCCTGATAAATCTTGAGCTTCCAGGGCTTTTTACCCATTCCCAAAAAGCCGTCGCTTCCCTTTTCTACAATTTCGTATTGAAGGTTAGAAATCTTTGAATCCAGCTGTACGGCAGCATCCTGAAGCGCTTCGTCAATGGTGTCGGCATTTACCTCTACCATATGAAGCTCCTTGTCCATTTCGAGACGCTTTCGCATTTCTTCGCGGATTATATCAAGAGTTACCATCTGTTAGATTATACCCTTCCTTAGGTTTGTAAGCTTTGCACGCAGCCTTAAATTGGCCTTTGTGTGAAGCTGAGATATTCTGGATTCACTTACCTCCAGAACCTCACCGATTTCTTTAAATGTCAAATCCTCGTGATAGTACAATACAATGACCATCTTTTCTTTTTCCGGAAGCTCACTGATTGCCTGTGCAATTACCTTACGGATTTCTTCGCGCTCTGCAATTACATCAGGATTCAAGCTTGCAGGAGACTCAATGTTGTTACCGATTGACATATTGTCGTTGTCATCTCCGGCATACCATACATCATTGAGCGAGAGTATGCTTGTACCCGAAATTTTCATAATGGTGCGGTGATACTCTTCTTCGGTCATATTAAGCGAGTCTGCAATTTCGGAATCCGAAGCTGGACGTCCAAGGCGTGACTCAAGCGTTACAATTGCATCTTCAATTTCGCGGCTCTTTTGACGTACAGAACGAGGAACCCAGTCCATCTGTCTAAGCTCATCAAAAATTGCACCGCGGATACGTGTAACTGCATAGGTTTTGAATTTTACGTTTTTGGAGGTATCGTATTTACTGATTGCATCCAAAAGACCAAACTGTCCGTAGCCAACAAGATCGTCAAACTCTACGCTGTTAGGCATGCCTACTGCTACCTTACCGGCAACGTATTTTACCAGAGGCATATATTGCCTTATGAATTTATCTCGTATAGCTGGAGACTTTGTTTTTTTGTATTCTTCCCAGAGGTCGTCTTCTTCCTGTTCGTCATTAATCGGCATAATTTCTCACCCTTATGTTTCTTCAGATAATATTGAACTAATTGCCTTCGCCATAAGCGATGCATCCCCTATTTCTGTTTCCTTAACATCTGAACTCTTATAGTTTGTGGCAGAGCTTACAAATTCCCTTTCGTCTGAATCTGCATCAGAAAGGACAATTGTTTCTCCGTCCTCAGAAGAACCGCCTGATCCGCCAACATTAAGCTCTGACATATCCGGCAGTACATCCAGGTCGCCGCCTGTTTTTTCCTTCTGCTCTGCAATGGCTTCCATGCGGTTGTCGGATTCTGCAGGTGTAACGGCTTCGCTTCCCGAAAAATTGGTTACGGTTTCTTTATTGCGCACCGGAACAAATTCATTCTTTGGAACTACCACCTGTTCTTCTGTCTGTTCTCCGTTAGTTGCGTAATCTCCTTCGTTGAGCATCTGGTGGTTTTCGCCTACATCATAATGATTCTGGTTTCCACTATGCTCCAGCTCTTCTTCCTGTATAACAAGGTCTACGTGCTGTCCAAGAACAGGCTTGGCTCCTGCTGCAGAAATGCCGTCCGGGCCTTCTGCAGAATCCGAGCTTCCTGAATCTACAGCAACTGTATCTACTGAAAGGAATTTATCAAAAATAACGGAAATACCAAAGGAAAGTGCACCAAAGATTACTGCAAATATAAGTGCTATAAGGAAGATGTGTCCAAAACCAGACTTGGAAAAGAATCCGCAGATAAGAGATAAAATGAAACCAGATGCGGCACATATAGCGACAAACTTTATGTTCTTCATTTTACCTCCCATTTTACTTTATTCTAAATATTATACACCATATTTCCAAAAAAATACAGTAATTTTTTTTTCCGGCCGTCCGGGCCCGCTTTACAAGCTCCTAGTACTTGTTCTTTTTACCCAGGAACTTCTTTATAAAGCTTGTTACGCCCTCGTTATATTCCGGTTCGGTTTTTTCAATTTTTCCAACAATGTGCTTAAGACATACTGCAGGCTTTGAGGTTGGATTTACCACAATAAACGGCTTTTGACGGATAACGCTTGCCTGAACAACAGGATCCTCGTAAACAAAGCCAAGATATTCAACCTTGTAGCCAAGGAACTGACCTACAATTGTAATGATGCGTTCAGAAA
Organism: Treponema sp.; assembly: GCA_017616165.1. GTDB lineage: Bacteria > Spirochaetota > Spirochaetia > Treponematales > Treponemataceae > Treponema_D. The sequence continues at coordinate 46,909 of JAFZYR010000029.1, read as the reverse complement.
TACGCTTGCCTTCGTCGGCAGAGTGAACGCGGTTTACAATGAGCTTAATATCTACAGTATGGTCTACAATTTCTGTAGTAATAATTTTGATGATTCCGTAAGCATCGGTAATAGCAGTAGGCTCCGGAGTTGTTACTACAAAAACCTCATCGGCAGCGGCTACAAACTGAAGTACGTTGTTTGCAATACCCGCACCGGTATCTATGATAATTATGTCTGCATTTCCAAGAGAAGCAAACTGATTTGCAAAGTAATCAAGCTCGTCTACGCTAAGGTTAGCAATTTTAGAAAAGCCGTTTGCGCCCGCAATAAACTTAATTCCAAATTCTGTGTCCATGACAATTTCCTTCATGGTCTTTTTCTTGTTTATTACGTGCATCATGTTGTACTGAGGAACTATATTAAGAAGAACGTTTACGTTTGCCATTCCAAGGTCACCGTCAATGAGGATAACCTTTTTGCCAAGCTGGGCATAGGCAATGGCCATATTTACGGCAAAGTTAGTTTTTCCAACTCCACCCTTTCCACTGGTAATTGCAATAATGCGTGTATTATGATTTTTCTTGCCCTGCGGTGATTTTACTACACCTTCTGATGCAGCATCATCTCTGGAGGTATCGCTTGTACCTTCCTCCTGCGAAAAGTCGCCCTGCATCAATGCCCTTAATTCATCTGCCTGTTCTTCCATACTATTTTTCTCCAAATTTATTTTCTATATGCTCACGGTCAATATTAAAACCATTAAGGTTCATAAGAAGCTCCGGAATGCTTGCCTTGCGGATATTCTGTGCAAGGTTCTGTCCGTCGGTAATGTAAGAAATAGACTTGTGCCTGTCCCACAAAACACTGATGATATTTCCGAATACCTTAGTTTCATCGCATTTTGTAATTATGACTGAATCATAATTGAGCGGCTCGTAGTTGCTGAAAATTGACTGAAGGTCGCTTGCCTTGGTAGAAGCCGTAACGCAGATGTATACGTCCGGATTCATCTTCACGTCCAGTACGTCCTTCATCATTGCAATATGTGTAGAATCGTTTGGACTGTAGCCGCCTGTATCTACAAAAATATAATCTACATGCTCTCTGTATTCGTCATATATTTCCTGTACATCTTCGGTTGTTTCTGCCTTGCGTATTGGTGCGTGAATAATTTCGGCAACACGATTGAGCTGCTCGTAGGCACCAACCCTCATGGAGTCAATTGTAAAAATACAAAGCTGAGGCTCCTTGAGCTTGTTTGTTTTGGCGTACTTGATAGTGCTTGCAGCCAGCTTGGAAATTGTTGTTGTCTTACCAACGCCCGTAGGCCCAATTACAACTACTACGTGAGGCGGACGGAAAACCTTTTCAGGTGCTATTTTTATGGACTCGCCAATCCAGTCTACTACATAGCGTTCTACAAGATTAAAGTCATCAAGCTCGTCCAGTGAAAATTGTCCGCGGATTTTTTCTTCCATCATGCGGATATAAGACATTGTAAATTCATTCTGCTCAAGAATATCTTCGATCTGCTTGATAGTCGGATGAAGCTCGTTGGTTGCCGAAGTAATGTTTGTATTCATTGAGTTGAGCTTGGTGCTCATTTCGTCAACCTTATTGGCAAGAGATTTTAATACTGTGGCTGTCTGCGATGCCAGAATTGCCTGTCTGTTTCTTTCCAGGTTAGAAGCTTCGTCCTTTTCCCTTTCTTCAACTGTGGTATACCATACGCGCTGAACTGCCTTTGTTCTGAGTCCCAGAAAGCCGCATGGTTTAATGATTGTTTCCCTGTTTTCTGTGTGATAATTGCGGCCGTAAAGATCAAACAGCTTCTTCTGGCATTCTTCTAGAGTATCACCGTCTACATATTGCAATTTACTGTTGTCTACCGGCATTTAACTAACCTCTTCTACTTTCTGGATATTGTCTATTACTTCTACAGAAATTGTTTTTCCTGCTGCCAGAATTTCTGCTTCGGAAAGAACTACAACTCCAGGCATATCTCTGTCGATAGAAGCTTTAACAAGCTGCCTTATTTTTCCCGGACACAGGATAATAGGCTGGAAGCCCTTGTTTCTTACCCTGGCCAAAGAAGAGCTTACGCAGCTGAGCCACATTCTTCGGTCAACCGGATCAAAGGCAACCTGCGGCTTTGAACCGTCTGCAGGATAAAAGGCATTCTGGTCTACAAGGTTTGCCAGATCCTCGGACAAAAGCATTACATGCATTTTTTTGCTGTCCGGATCTGCGTACTGCAGACAAATCTGGAGTCCAAGGGCTTCGCGTACCTTTTCGGTAAGCAACCACGGATCCTTTGAAATGTTTGCGTAGTTTGCAAGCGTTTCCAGTATGGTAACAATGTCGCGGATAGAAACGTTTTCTTCCAGAAGGTTCTGCAAAACCTTTTCGATTTGTCCGTAGGTGAATTTGGCTGTATCCATAACCTCTTCCACAAGGACTTCGTTCTTTTCCTTGACTGTTTTCATGATGGAAGCAACTTCCTCACGGCCAAGTAATCTGGCGGCATTGGCACGTATAAGCTCGGTGATGTGGGTCGCAATAATTGTGGGTGGGTCAACAACTACATAGCCCGCTTCTTCGGCTTCGGTGCGCTGATCTTCCGGCAGCCAGATGGCATCCATTCCAAAGGCAGGGTCCTTGGTTTTTTCGCCCTTGAGCGGACGAATAACAGAACCCGTGTCCATACACATATAATAGTCAAGCCTTATATTTGCATGACCTGCTTCTATGCCCTTAATCTTAAAGCTGTAGTCATTAGGATTAAGAGTCATATTATCCTGAATGCGGATTTTTGGAATAATAAATCCCATGTCCAGCTTGGCTTCGTTACGGATACGCGTAATGCGTTCCAAAAGCTCTGCACCCTTTTCCTTGTTAACCAGAGGAATAAGGGCGTAGCCAAGCTCGAGAGAAAGCTTTTCTGGAGGTTCAATTTTTTCATCACCAGGAGAAGAGCCAGACTGATTTGTAGCCTTCTGCTGTTCTTCTTCCTTCTTTGCCTTTTCGATTTCTTTGGCATTGTTTCTTGCAAGCCTAATTCCAATAAAGATAAAGAATACACCAACTGGTATGAGCAGGAATTGGGTTCCCGAACGCAGGGCAATTCCCGTAACAATAAGGATTGCACCGACAATCTGGTAGGTATAGCCGTCTCTTGTAAAGTCGTGCTTAATCTGATCGCCAAGGTCTTCGTCAGACTTAGTACCAGTTACGAGCAAACCGGTTGCAAAAGATATGATGATTGAAGGCAGCTGTGACATAAGACCGTCACCAATTGTAAGTATGGAATAGGTTTTTATGGCATCAGAAAAATCCATATTGTTCATAATCATTCCGACTACGATACCGCCTACAAGGTTTACGACTGTAATAAATATGCCGGCCTTTACGTTGCCCGAAACGAACTTGGAAGAACCGTCCATGTTAGAGTAAAAGTCAATTTCCTTACGGATTGCATCCTTGAGTCTTAAGGCTTCCTGGTCATCTATGATTCCAGAATTAAGACGGTTATCTACATCAAAGAATTTCTGGCTCATGGAATCCAAAGAAAAGCGTGCTGCTACTTCAGAAACACGGCCGGCACCCTTTGTAACTACGAGCACCTGAACAACAATAAGGATTATAAAGATTACAAAGCCTATTACAATGTTGTTTCCTGCAACAATGTTTGCAAAGGCCTGAACCATGGCACTCTGTTCACTGCTTACTCCGTTGGCAACAGTTTTTGCACTAAGGATAAGACGTGTTGAAGCAATGTTTATACCAAGTCCAAACAGGGTCTGTATAAGAATTATTCGCGGGAAGGTCTGGAAATCAGAGGCACGCGGTGTAGAAAGAACCGCAAGCATAATTATAATGGCAAAGGCAAGGTTTAAAACCATTGTCAAATCTATGAGAATTTTAGGAATTGGAATAAAGAGGAGAAAAATTACAAGTACAACAGCAACTGCAACATAATTGTGTTGTATAAATCCTGCTACTTTTCCACGACCTTCGTTTGCCATTAGTCCCCACCCAGCAACTTATTACTCGTTTGTATCAGAGTTTTGTAGTATATGTGAATAGATTACAGAAATTGCTTTCCAGTAATCTCTAGGTATTATAGCACCAATTTGAACATCTGTATATAGTCCGCGCGCAAGAGGTTTGTTTTCTTCGATAGGAATATTGTTCTCTGCGGCCAGACGCCTAATATACAGCGCTGTCTGATCTTCTCCCTTTGCCGTAACACGCGGTGCATCGTATTGCGACTTCTGCTCATATTTTAATACAACAGCAAAATGCGTAGGGTTTGTAATTACAACATCTGCTTCTTTTACAGCCTTTGGAATATTCTGTGCCAAAAGCTGTCTTTGCATCTGCTGAAGGCGTCCCTTTACCTCAGGGTCTCCTTCGAGTTCCTTGTATTCCTGCTTTACTTCCTGCTTGGTCATTTTTAAAGTTTCGCGGTGCTCGTGACGGTGAACAAAATAATCAGGAATGGAAATTATAAGAAACAAAACTGCAACGGTTACAAGGATGGTTGCTGCGGTAGAAGCAATTTTTCCAACTGCCGAAAGTATCTGTCCATTGCTTACAACCTCGACAATTGTATAAATATTGCTTCGTATTACAAGAAAGCCTACTACAACAATGAGCACTACCTTTCCTATTGATTTTGCAATATTAAAAAGGCCCATTCCCGAAAAAATTGTCTTACGGAAATATTCGCCGAACTTTGGTACAATTTTACTGAGGTTTGGTTCAATCGGCTTCCAGCTGAAAAGAAAGCCCCTTGTCTGAATAAGGTTTCCTGCAAAGGCGGCAACAACTGCTACTGCTGCAATTGGTGCGATCATCCTTAAAAAATTAATGAGGAAGGCAGAAAAAAGATTTGCGTCTGTTACGTCGGGATTACTGCAGCGGCTGAAATAATAATTGAATACATTAATGCATTGAACTAAAAGCCAGCGTCCCAGAATTATCATTACAATAACTCCAAAAAGCAAAACGAGGGAACTTGAAATTTCCTGGCTTTTTGCGACACGACCTTCCTTTCGTGCCTGCTCAAGCTTGTACTCCGAAGGTTCTTCGGTTCTGCCTTCATCTTCTGCAGCCACTTACTGTATACCTCTTCCTATTCCTGCAAACAAATCCTCAAGCGCCTTAAATCCTCCTGCAAACGAGCGTACAAAGAAGTCGGACATTGAAGGCAAAAGCAGCATGATTAAAAAGAATGCCGTTAAAATCATTATTGGGAAACCTTCTGACAGAAGGTTCATCTGTGGTGCGGCCTTGGAAAGAAGACCAGTACAGATTGTTATTAAAAGCAGGGTTCCCATTATGGGAAGTGCAATTATGAGCGCATCGGCAAAAAGCTTGGTAAGTCCCTTGAGCATAAAGGAAACCAGAGTCTGACTCGACTGTGCAATTCCAATGGCGGTGAGCGTTTTAAAGCTTGAGGTAAGTCCTCCAAGAAAAAGCCGCTGGAACCACTGGTTCTGCATAAACACAAGCATGGCAATAAAGTTAAAGAACTGACCCATAAGAGGGTTTTCTACCTGAGCCATGGCATCGTAGGTACTGGCGGCACTAAAGCCCATCTGAAAGGCTGTGAACTGACCGGCTGTACTAAAGGCTGCAAAAATGATTGTAATGTAAAAGCCTATTATTACTCCGATAAAGGCTTCGCCAAGCACAAGAAAAATATAGACGATTGAAAAGGCACCGTCTTCACCTATGTAAGAATTGTAAATGCTAAGGTCTGCAACGCCCATCATAAAAAAGGCCATGTATCCGGCAAAGGCAATTTTGGCAATTCTTGAAACAGCTCTTGTAGAAAAAAGCGGGAGCGTCATTATAAGAGCCAGACATCTTGCAAAAACGAGGAGATATAAAGGAGCCTGTAAAAGAATGGTATCCAGCATGGCTCAATTCCTTTTACTTTGCAAAATCTGGTATGCGGTTAAACAGGGCTACGGTATAATCACCTAGAGAGGTGAACATCATACCACCAAGCAGGGCAATTGCTAAAAGTATTACTAAAAGCTTAGGCAGGAATGTAAGGGTCTGTTCCTGAATTGAGGTAACTGCCTGTAAAATTGCAACAACGAGACCTACTATAAGTGCAAGACCAAGAACCGGTCCAATAATAGAAATTATTTCCGTTACTGCACCGCGCATGATAGAAATGACTTCTCCAATTGTCATACTGCACCTACCTTATAACGGAAATAAACAGCTGATTGGTCAAAAGTCCCCAGCCGTCAACCAGAACAAAAAGTATTAATTTAAATGGCATGGAAATTTGTACAGGCGGAAGCATCATCATACCCATTGCCATAAGAATACTTGCGACAACCATGTCTATGACTATAAATGGAATATACAGCAGCACACCTATTTTAAAGGCTACGGTAAGCTCGTGCAGGATATAAGATGGAACCAGTACATAGGTTGGAACGTCTGCAGGAGTTTCCGGTTTATCAAGGTTTGACATGTTCATAAAAAGCTTGATATAGGTGGTGTCATCAGACATCTGTGTAAACATAAATTCGCGGATTGGTGCTTCGGCTTCTTTATAGGCCTGTTCAATTCCAATCTGTCCGTCAGAAAGCGGCTTAAAGGAATTATTGTACATGGTTGTAAACGTTGGCCACATAATAAAGAGCGTCATAAAAAAAGCGATTCCGTTTAATACCGAGGTTGGCGGAACCTGCTGCAGCGAAAGCGCTCGCTTGATAAAGTCCAGTACAATTGAAAAACGAAGAAAACAGGTAACCAGAATGAGGATGCTAGGTGCAAGAGTAAGCACTGTAAGCAGTAAAAGAAGTCTTACGCTAAAGGCAACCTCTTGGCCGCTCTGAGGCTCTGTAATCTGAATTGCTACGTTAGGAATCTGAACAGGACGCATGGTTTCATTCTGCTCTGTAGTTCCCTGGGTAGAGCCTGACGGAAAGGTTGACTGAGCAAAAACTGCACCAAGCGAGAGGAAAAAGAGAATCAAAGCTAAGGCAAGTCGTTTACTTGTTTTCATCTTCCTCGTTTCCTGCTGTGCTTAGATTTTCTACAGCCTGCTCTGTATTCTGATAAACATTCGTTCTGTTTCTTGGTCCATTAGGCATGAATATTTCAAGAACATCAGAAAAGTTCATTGGCTTTTTTGTGTTCTGTTTTTTGTCAAAATTTAAGTTTAAGGCCGAAATCATTTCTTTGTCTGTAATTTCGGCAATGAGGTTTATGTTGCTGTCGGTAACTCCAAGCATAAAGCAGCGGTCCACAAGAGTAACAACCTCTATAGATTTTCCGGGAGCAAAATTGAGTGAGGATACACGACGCATAAAGTCGTCATCACTCTGAGTAGGATTATTTTTTTTCTTAAAGAAAAGCATTATACCGTAAAGAGCGGCAACTACTAAAACCAGAGCTACAATCATTTTTATGATCATTTTTGCAGTTCCGGTTTTTGTTGTTATTGCAGTTGTATTTGCTTCTCCAGAAGGCTCGGCAAAATAGTCTGTGTTTGTTTCAAAGGCAGACGGCTGGTAACCGGACACAACTGTATCAGTCGAAGCTGTTGAGCTTGAGGTGCTTTGAGCAAAAACAAAATTAAAGGTTAATGCAAATAATAATGAGATACAAAAAAGAGATTTTATATTTTTTACCAATTTCCCCACCCTAAAAAATCGGTTTTAGTTCAAGTCGCTTACCCTTTCCATAGGAGAAAGAATTTCAGTTACACGAACACCAAAGTTTTCGTCGATAACTACTACCTCTCCCTTGGCAATCTGCTTATGATTTACAAGGATATCTACAGGCTCACCGGCAAGCTTATCAAGCTCGATGATTGTACCTTCACCCATACCAAGGATATCCTTGATAGAACGCTTTGTACGACCAAGCTCTACGGTCATTTCCATGAATACATCCATGATAAGACCGATGTTGCCCTGTTCGCCGTTTCCTACTCCGGCAGCAAGGTTCGGGAACTGCAAAGACTGTACGTTCGGGACATTCATTCCCATATTAACGCCCATATTTGGCATCTGCATGCCGCCCATTGCGCCCATATTAGGCATACCCATATTCTGTTGCATTCCGCCCATACCTGCCATTCCCATATTAGGCATACCCATGCCCTGCTGCATTCCCATATTAGGCATTGCACCGCCCATTGGTGCACCCATTCCCATCTGGGCACCAGCGTCGGCTCCCATGCCCATGCCGTTCAAGGCATCCATACCAAGGCTTGCCATTGAATCGTCTTCGGCAGCAGCTGCACCACCACCAAGAGCATTGGAAATCTTTTCTGCAGCATCGCCGCTCAGACATTCCCAAAGAGTATAGGCCTTGCCATCCAGAGTAAGCGGATAGCTTGTAAGCACAAATTCTCCCTGAGGGAACATGATCATTGCCTTAGATTCGTTTACACTTTCCGGAGTTGCATAAGTAATTCCAGGAAGCTTTGAATCAAGCTGATTTATCTGGGCACTAACATGTGTTGCCACAATTTCGGAAACTACAGAAAGAACCATGTCATCTACTTCTGTAGCTTCTTCGTTATTTACAAGTGTAAAAAGCTTAAGAGAAAAGTCTGAAGAAAGAATGTACAGGTGACTTCCCTTAATACCTTCGTTGTAATCGGCATTAATTCCTACTACAACCTCAGGAAGACGAGCAAGAACCTTGTCTCTGTCGCTAAGCTCAACAACAGGGTTTTCTACTGTAAAAGAGGCACCGGTATATTTATTGACATTTTCTTCCAGTTTTGGCTTGAGATCTTCTGCAAGCTGCTGAAGAGTCGGTATATCAATATGATAACTCGGACCGTTTCCAACATGACCCGAAGAATTCAGGCCGTCAACGGCAACTCCCGAAAGCAAAGCATCAATTTCATCTTGTGAGATAGCACCATCACTCATACGATTCGTCTCCTTCTACGGAAAGCTCTTCGAATTCTTCCGCATCGGTTTCTTCGATCTTTCCTGTTATCTGTACAGCCATTTTTTTACCGACAACACCAGGCTGACAGTAAAACTTTTTCTTGTTTCCAATATTTAATGTAAGCGGATCTCCTACCTTTATGCTCGAAAGACGTACAATGTCTCCTGTGCGCAGGGCAAGAACATCCCTGATAGGAATATTTATAGTTCCTATTTCTGCCACAATATCCATGTCTACAGAAGAAATCTGTCCCTTGATTGTTCCAAGATACTGTGTTGTAGAGCTTCTTCTTACAGAAGAGAACCAGAACTGTGTAGAAAGCTTAGATACAATAGGTTCAATTGTAAGATATGGGATACAGAAGTTCATCATTCCTTCCTCGTCACCTACCTTGGTATCAAGAGTAACGAGAACGACCATTTCAGTTGGCGGAACAATCTGTGCAAACTGAGGATTGGTCTCTATCTGAGCAAAGCGAGGACGCAAATCAATTACCTGGGTCCAGGCTTCACGCATATTTGCAAGGATACGTACAATTACACCTTCCATTACTTCCTGCTCAATATCTGTAAGGTCACGGTTTTTATTGCTTGAAGTAGCACCGCGTCCACCAAACAGACGGTCAATCATACAGAAGGTAATTGCCGGGTCAATTTCAAGAACCGCACTACCCTTGAGCGGATCCATATTAATAATTGCAAGAGTGGTAGGAGTTGGAATGGAACGAATAAATTCCTCGTAGGTCAATTCATCTACCGAAGCAACGTGTACATGAACAAGCGAACGCAGCTGTGCAGAAAGACTTGTTGTCGTTAAACGAGCAAAGGTCTCATGCATGTTTGAGACCGTACGCAGCTGTTCCTTAGAGAATTTTGAAGGACGCTTAAAGTCGTAAATCTTTATTTTGCGGGTACTATTGACCGGCTTAAACTCATCGGTATCGGTATCGCCCGAGCTGATTGCGTTTAAGAGCTGGTCAATCTCGTCCTGTGACAGAACCTCGTTCATTCACACTCCACCTTTTTTTAATTCTGCTCAATTACATCTAATTGATCAAAACTTATATCACGGATTTTTGAACTGGAAAGAACCTTATCGTTAATTCCATTTCGTATTTCCATCTTTAATTTCTCTTCGTTATTTGAGTTTTTAAGCTCTGCAGCGGTTTTTCCACGGAAATAGCGGCGCAAAAAGTCTTTTAATTCAACTGAGCGGGCTGTAATTTCTGTAGAAGTTGCCTTATCGTCTTTTTTATAACCAAGGAAAACATTTACACGAACTGTTGCGGCATTTTCATCGCATGTAAAGGTCTGAATTACACCGATTGATTTGTACCAGTCGTAAAGCTCACGCTGTCCCTGATATTCTTCTGCACTTACATTAGGGTTGTAGGCATTTTTAGCACTGTTCTTGCTTACGATTTTTACTGTAACGAATACAACTACAATGATTACAATTATTGCAGCAATTCCAATAATAATCCATTTTAAGAGACCGGAAAAAAGATTACCCAAACCCTTCTTTTTAGCAGGAGCTGCTGCAGCACCGCCGTCATCAAGGTTCAAATCTTCATCATCTGCCATGTTCCCCTCCATTATTAAATAATGATACTAACATTAAAAATGTCCTTCGTCTAGAATTATAATATCTACACGTCTGTTATAAGCACGACCTTCGGCCGTATCGTTTGAGAACTTAGGTCTTGTATCGGAATAGCCCGCTACAGAAAACTTATTCTCATCTACTCCATAATCGGCAAGATAGTGCAAAACATTTACTGCTCTTGTAGCAGAAAGTTCCCAATTGCTTGGAAAAATTGAATCTGAGGCTACCGGAGTATTGTCGGTATGTCCTTCTATTCTATAGCGCCTGTCCTGAACCTCTGCCGAACGGAAGAATTCTGCAAGGCGCAGCAGGGTTTCGCGGGTTTCGTTTATATTAAGCTCTGCACTTCCCTCTTCAAAAAAGTTGTCGGAAAGCAGGGTTATTACAAGTCCGCGCTCATCACTTGTAATGGTAATTTTATTTGTTTTTACGTCCGGTGCAAAAAGACTTACTGCCTTTTTCTTTGCAAGACCAAGAGATTTTCCTTTTTCAAGGGATGGAAGTGAGTTTATGTTGTTTCCAAGATCCGAAAGCTGACCTGCAGACAGTGAAAGACCGCCAGAGGTTGATTCTGTTTCCTGCATCTGGAGACTCTGAGTGATAGTCGCCAGCTGCGTTACATCCACCTCTGATGGATTGTAAAGCATTACGAAGAAGCAGAGCATTAACGTAATCATGTCACCGTAAGTACCTTGCCACGCGGTCGACGGTTTTTCAGGTTCCTTTGCTTTCTTTCCCATCTAACTTTCCTAACTAATCCTTAAGAACATCGGCTTCGATAGCCTTTCTTGTTGCAGGATCCAGATATGTAAGAAGCTTCTGTGCCATAATACGCGGGTTTTCACCAGCCTGAATGGCAAGAACACCTTCTATAATCATTTCTTTTGTACGCATTTCCTGCTGGTTATGAGCAAGAAGCTTACTTGCGAACGGAGAAATAAGCCAGTTGGCCATCATGGAACCGTAAAGTGTTGTAATCAAAGCAACGGCCATGTTAGGACCAAGAGAAGACTTATCTTCCAAGTTACGAAGCATACCAATAAGACCTACTACAGTACCCATCATACCAAAACCAGGAGCAAAACCGGCCCATACGTTAATAACGCCGATCCACTCCATATGGCGGGCTTCTGTCTGGTTCATTTCGTTTTCCATGATTGCTCGGATGATATTTCCGTCTGTACCGTCTACTACGAGACGAAGGCCTGTTTTCATAAATGGGTCATCCAGGTCGTCAAGTCCATCTTCAAGGGCAAGAATACCTTCGCGTCGGGCTTTTTCGGATAACGCCTGCATATTTACTACAATATTTTTTTCACCAAAGTCCGGCACCTTAAAAGCTCGTCCCATAATCTTAAAAAGACCAAGTGCCTTTTTAATTGGAGCAGCAATGAACATGGCAAAGTAAGAACCACCAATAGTCATCGCCATAGACGGAACATCGATGATACCCATGAGGGAACCACCGGATGTAATTACAGACATGACGATCATGGCTGCACCACCAACAATACCAATTATTGTAGCTATATCCATTACAAGACCTCTTGCTTATCAATGCCGATCTTTTTGCGATATTCAATGATTTTCTGGATTATTTCTTGGGGGGAATTTCGAACAATGATTTTACGGCCCGATAACATAGTTAATGTTACATCAGGAGTCGTTTCCATAGCTTCGATCATGTGCGGATTCACCCAATAAATTTTCCCATCTAACCGCAATAAATCTATCATTTTTAATTTTCCATATATACTGACAATAAGTCAAGTATTTTCTTTAAAATATTCACAGAATATATAAAGTTAATACAATTATAAACCATTTTATTTATATTTCAAGAATTTTTTTTTAAAAAAAGTCATTTAAAAAATAATATGCGCGAGGGAGCAAAACGGAAGACAAAATGACTCTGTTTGTTGAATGCCGCTGGAGCGTCATGTCAATAGTTCCATTGCAACAAACAGCGTCAAGCAGGCTAGCCAGCGGTTTTGGCTTCCGTTTTGCGACTGGGAGCATATTATTTTTTCTTATGATTATATATAAAAAACTTGTTATAGATAATTAATAAACCGTTATAATCGAATTAAAAATATTCCATTTTCCGATTTTGTTATTATAATTGAATTAAGTAAAACACTTGCGGAGGTTTTTATGGACGAAAAAATGCCTGAGGTTTTTGTTATTGAAGATGAAGAGTCTATTTCAAAGCTTGTCTGCATGTATCTGGAAAAAAGCCAGATCAAACCTTATCCCTTTTATAATGCAGAGGATGCGCTTAAAGCCTTGAGTACAGGACAAAAGCTTGATCTGCTTATTCTTGATCTGAATCTTCCGGGAATGAGCGGCTTTGATTTTCTTAAGGAATTCCGCGAAATGTTCAAGGCAGAGATTCCTGTAATGATTGTAAGTGCCCGCGATGCAGATGAAGATATTATCAACGGGCTTCAATACGGTGCAGACGAATTTGTTACCAAGCCTTTTTCGCCAAGCGTTCTTGTTGCAAGAGTTCAGGCAAACCTGCGACGCAAAAATCTTTCAAAGACCACCTCCGAGGATGTTATTGAATTTGGTGACTATACCCTGCTCCTTAACAGCTGTGTTCTTAAAAAGGACGGCAAAAAAATCCCGCTTTCTACAAAGGAATATGATGTTCTGGAATATCTTATAAAAAATGCCGGCACAGTGCTTTCTCCAGAAAAAATCTTTAATGATGTATGGAAGGTTCAGTACGGCGACATTACCGCTGTTGCAGTTTATGTACAAAGACTGCGCAAAAAGCTTGAAGCAGATCCATCCAATGCACAATATATCAAAACTGAGTTTGGAAAGGGTTATATTTTTAACAAAGATTTTATAAAATAAGGATATATGAAACTTAAAAAACAGTTTAATCTGCTGGCTATATTCATTACGGCAATTCCTCTTGCCTGCCTTTTGTTTGTCTGCATAAACATGTACCTGCGCTCACAAAAAAACCTTCTGCTTACTGGCTCCGATGAGGTCCGCGCGCTTGATTCATCAAACATGACAAAGGAAGACTATAATCTGTTCCTTAAAAACGTACGTCTTTTGCCAAAGGATGTAGAAACTGCACTTATAGACAACACTACAGGGCTTGTAATCATTTCTTCCATCAAGGAAATCCCTATAAACACTTATTTGAGCCAGTTTGAGCTCTGGATGATTATGGAGGGCACCTCAAACAAGTATTTTTATCAGTTTACAACGCTGAATACCTTTACGCTTAATTCCATGATGATTACCCGGGTTCCGCGCAAAAAGAGTGCCACCTCGCGAAATCAGTATTATCTGCCAATTTTGTATACTGTCGTTACCCTCATTGTATTAATTTGTATTGCAATCATCATAATCCTTTCGGGAACCATAAATAGATCAATCAAAATGATAGAAGACACTACCCAGGAGCTGGCAAACGGAAATCTTGGAAATAAAATACCTGCAGTTACCAAAAAGCCTAACGAAATTACTTCTATTCTTGAAAGCCTTGAAAAAATGCGTATTTCGCTGGTAGAGGCACAAAATCAAAAGACTAAATTCATTATGGGAATAAGCCATGACCTGCGTACTCCGGTTGCGGTAATCAAGGGCTATACCGAAGCAATTACAGACGGCGTAATAAGCGAAAAAGAGGATGTTAAAAACGCTACAGAGCTCATAACCACCAAGGCAAAGCAGCTTGAAAACATGATTGACACCCTCATCAACTTTACAAAGCTTAATTCGACAGAAATACGCGAAACCATGAAAACTCAGTCAATTACAGAGTTTATAAGCGAAATTACCCGCGAAGAACAGACAATAGGCAACGTATTTAACCGTACAATTGTCCTGAACGTAAATTTTGATAAAGAGGTTCTGGTTCCTTTTGATAAGCAGCTGGTTACCCGCGTGTTTGAAAATCTGTTTAATAATGCGCTACGATACACAAGGGATAACGACACAATCACCCTTGAATCTTACATTGATGAAGAAAAGCGTGCCGTAATTTACAACATCAAGGATACCGGAATTGGAATTGACCAGAAGGATCTTAAAAACATATTTGAACTGTTCTACAGGGGTACCGATTCCCGCCTGGAAGAAGGAATGGGCATAGGACTTAGCGTTGTAAAGAATATTATAGAAACTCACTGCTGGAATATTTCGGTAGATTCGGTTAAGGGCAAGGGCACCTGCTTTACAATCACAATCCCGTTTAAATAATCTGCTCAAGAAAGGTATTCAAAAATAAAAGGCCCTCTTTTGTGAGTGAATATAGCTCGCAATCAGGGTCTTTTTTTATTGTCATGAGCCCTTTTTCCTGCCATTGCGCTATGATTTTTTGTGTTTTTTGAGGAAAATCCGTGCCAAAAATGCTTTTAAAGCAATGACGGTCTATTCCATTTGAAGTGCGTAGTCCCATCATAAAATATTCAAACTGTGCGGTCTGTGCGGAAATTATTTCTTTTGTGCAGGTGTTTACACTTTCTTTGATATAGGAAGCTATGTCTGATGTACCTGTATATCTTATGGCTGAACCGTCCTTATTGTGCAGGGTTCCGGTTGCTCCGCTTCCAATTCCTAAATAATCCTTTGACTGCCAGTAAACCATATTATGGCGGCATTCATTACCTTTAAGGCAGAAGTTAGAAACCTCATACTGTTCATAGCCCTGGGAAAGCAGAAAATCGCGGCCTTTTAGCCAAAGGCTGTCACTAAAATCACTGTCGTAATCGGTCTGACCGGTTGAGATTCTGTTATAAAGCGGAGTATTTTCTTCGAGGCTCAAAGAATAAAAGGATATATGAGGAATGGGTTGATTATCAAAGCCTTTGTAATCACAAAGCTTTTTAAGGCCTTCAAGCAGGCTTTGTTCTGTTTCTCCGGGGAGTCCGCAGATAAGGTCTACAGAGATTTTTCCCTTCCAAAGCGTTGTCATACAGTCCAAAGCGGCAATAACCTGGGCCGAATCTGCCCTTCGGTGTACACTTTTTAATACAGTCTGCGAAAAAGACTGAACTCCACAGGATATTCTGTTTACCTTGCACTCTTCCAGGACCTGCAAAAGGTGGGGTGTAACGTCATCTGGGTTTACTTCTACGGTAAACTCATAGTCCGGGTTTACATTGTATTTGAAAATCTTACTGCTTAGTTTTTTAAGCTGGATGGCGTTTAAAAGGCTTGGAGTACCGCCGCCAATATAAATCGTGTTGATTTGCACAGGCTCGTTGCTTTGCTGTTCCAGAGCCTTGATGCGATAGTCAAGCTCTACGCAAAGTGCGTCTACATATTCGATCGCAATGCTGCCGCTGCATTTAATACTGAAAAAATCGCAGTAATCACACTTGGAAAGACAGAACGGAATGTGAAAGTATAAGGATATTTGTTTTGCCATTAATAAAACTTAATGCTGTTAAACGGGAAATACTTTAAAAGGATTTTTCCCTTTATGTCTTTTCTGGAAACGCTTCCCCAGAGTCTTGAATCAGAAACTGCAATGCGGTTATCTCCAAGCACAAAGTATTCATCGCTTCCAAGCGTTATTGGTTCGAAAGATCCCTTTACACCAACTGAACCGTTCCAGCCCACAGGCGGAGTTACAAAGGTAAGGTTATAGGCTTTTTTACTTAGCTCAAATTCTGTAAGAAAGTGCTTTTCGCCCTGAGGCTTTATATACAAAACATAATCTGTCATGTATATTTCGTCCCCTGGAAGCCCTACTACACGCCTTATCTGATTATTTGTATCCGGATAATCCTTGTTTGCATAGGAATCGTACTGCTGGGCTGTAAAAAAGATGCTTATATTATGCCATATTTTTTCGAACACATTTTTTGGGTCAATTACCTTGTTCTTTAATAAAACTACGTCTCCCCTGTTCACCATAACGTTCAAGGGTGTAACAAAAGAAATTGAATTTTCAGGAAAATCCGGCACCATTGAAGTAGAAGCCTGCTTTACCGGAAAAATAAGAAAAGCAAAAATAATGTTAATCAAAAAATAAATTACAAGGAAATATATAATAAAAAACAGAAATTTTCGTTTGCGCTGTTTTCGTAATTCATAAGAATATTCATATAACTGACGATTCATTTTCCACCCATATATCTTTTTATATCATAATATTATAAACCATACATACAGTATTTATCAAGTTGAAGTTCATTATCTATTATTAAAATACATTTATAAGAATTGGCTCCCAGTCACAAACCGAAGGCCAAAACCGCCGGCTAGCCTGCTTGACGCTGTTTGTTGCAATGGAACTATTGACATGCCGCTCCCGCGGCATTCAACAAACAGAGTCATTTTGTCCTCCGTTTTGTTCCCTCGCGCCAATTAATATAAATCTTTTATAAAAGTGTAATCAGAACTATAACTTGATAAACTATATAAGTATAGTTTATAATATTATGATTATGTCAGAAGGACGAAAAGTTATATCAGAAAACAGAAAAGCTCGTTTTGATTACTTTATTGAAGACTCTTATGAATGCGGAATTGCACTCGAGGGGACTGAGGTAAAATCTGTTAAGAACGGCAACATCTCTTATCCCGACGGCTTTGCAGAGGTTGTCAACGGCGAAATATTCCTCAAGAACTTTCACATTTCTGAATATGCTTTTTCTTCTATTTTTAATCATAATCCCGACAGACCCAAAAAGCTTCTGCTCCACCGTGAAGAAATCAAAAAAATTTCAAGAAAAATCGATCAGAAGGGTTACACTCTCATACCTTTAGATGTTTATTTAAAGGACGGACGTGTAAAGGTTTCGCTTGGAGTCTGCAAGGGTAAAAAGCAGTTTGATAAACGCGAAACTATTAAGAGCCGCGATATAAACCGCGATATTCAAAGAGAGTTTTCTGCAAAGCTCAGGGGCTAAGTGAGGAAGATTTGAAGATATTTAAAACTGCATTAAAAAACAGTTTAAGCTTCTCTAAAAAAACAACACTTATACTTGCATATGCCCTGCTGTTCTGCACTGCTCTTTTTGCCCAGTCAAAATATTCAATAGATTATTATGGAATCTTAGCAGACGGTGTAGACGACAATATGTCCAAGATGACTAGCGACCTTTACTACACACAGCTTTGCGAAATCAATAATTATTCAATAACCGACAAGCGTGAGGGCATCAAGCTTTCTTCCATTCCGGACTCAAGTAAACTCAATACAGACAAGCTTTCGTTCTATGCAATCATCACTAAGGCAGAGGATTCCAGCAAGTGGATTTCTACAATAAGCATTTATGACGGCGTAAAAAAATCAACCTATTCAGAATCAAAGGAATACGATTCATTCTATAAAATCCTGATGGAGCCAAAATCCTCATTACAGCAGACAATCACAGCACTTTTGAGCAGCACGGCAAGCTCCTCCAGCGCACAGTCCACTTCTACAAGCACAAAGGTTGTTCAGTCAACAGAATTCCTTTCAGGAACCTGGTCGGGCGAAGATTCTATAGACAAAATCGTAATTATGCGAGGTGGACGCGGCTTTGTAATCTTTAAAAACGGCGCTTCCATGAACATTACGGTAGAAATAAAGGCTTCGGGCTCTTCTCAAAGCATTGTAATCACCCAGAACGGCAAGGCAAATGCCTCCTTCTTTACAGATTTACCCCGCGAGCTTGCTCTTAAAGAGGCTGTAAATGCAGATCCAATCAGATGGGTTTTGGAAGCTTCGGATGATAACACCTTAAAAGGCATAAAAAGCACTCTCATTTTGAACAATGGAGCTGCTAAAAGCGGAACTGTTAGTGTTACCTGGAAAAGAAAATCGTAAATAAAAGCGCTTAGTTCAAAGGAATATTGTAAACAGGAATGCCTGTTACAGGAACTCTTTTATTTTTTGATAAAACAATTTCACCCTTTTTGATATCAGTTATAAGCAGAATAAGAAGAACGGCCAGAGCGGCAACAATTCCACACAGCTTACAAAGCTTTTCGCTTACATATTCAGGTTCTACATGGCGGATAACCGTGCCTGTATCATAAAGTGTGTTCTGATATGGCTTAAGGCCTGTAATCTTTACAAGCTTTTCATCATCAGTTACATAATCCATTTTACGTGCATAAGCGGCAATTACAGCCTTATCATTTTTAAGGGCATTAAGCTCCAGAGTGAGTTCTGTATTAATATTCTGGATTTCAGCCTTCTGTTTGCTTACAATTCTTTTCTGTTCTTCCATCTGAGAATAGCATTTAAGACTATTCTGTCCAAAACAAAGAGACATAACTACATAAACCAGAGTACCAGCAAACAAAACCGTTAAATACTTAGCACGTTTCATAATATATTTTAATTATCGGACGATTATTTTAGTTTTCTGAATTAAAAAGTTGTGTTATAATGGAAAATGTAAAAAAATATAGTTTGAAAAGTTCTATTTTTATTATATAATTATACCGATAATAATAGTATAATTATCATTGAGAGGAATTAAATGAGCGATTCTACAGAAAACACAAACGAACTTGACAGTTACGGAGTTTGGGTAAAAAATTCTAAACAGGAAGAACCAGCTGATGATTTGAACTTTACCGACTCTCTTGATTTGCCAGATTTTGAAGAATCTACAGATCTTGATGAAGCGGACTTTTCTGATATGTTCAAGGAGGATGATACCCTCAACCTTGACTCATCGGCAGATGACACTACCCTTACAGACGATGAACTTTTAAATATAACAAACGGCGACGGCATAGAAATTGCTGAGGAGCCTTTTACAGAGCAGGAAGAGTCACTTGATGACATTTCCTTTGATTCACTTGAAGAAAATTCTGTTTCAGATGCCGACCTCTCAGATTTTGTAACAGAAGAACCTGCTTCCGAATCGCCTGATGACATGTCTGAGCTTAATATACCTGAGGTTTCAATAGAAGATCCTTCAGAAACAGACGAAGCCCCTGCAGAAGAAACAACTCTTGATGATTTTAGCTTTGATGAAATAACAGATCCTGCTGCAAATACAGAACCAGAAACTACAGAAGAAGAAGTTACCGAAGAATTTGGCATGACAGATTCACTCAGCGAAGAGGTTTCTGTAGAAGACTTTGGCGTAGACGAAGCTTCTGATGACAGCGAACA
Source organism: Treponema sp. (assembly GCA_017616165.1). GTDB lineage: Bacteria > Spirochaetota > Spirochaetia > Treponematales > Treponemataceae > Treponema_D. Next base: position 27,285 of record JAFZYR010000029.1, on the reverse strand, counting down.
GGAAATATCTTTGGACGACTTTATGGACGAAGGCTTTTCTGACGAATCTGTTGCATCCGGAAACAACGGCTTTGCTGCCGATGCTGCTCCTGCCTCTTCTGATTCCGAAGAAGTTTCGCTTGATGACTTTGTAGACATGAGCGAATTTGGAGTAAGCGAAGATGCTCCTAAAAAGGAAGAAGCTATTGTTGATGAAAAGCCTCTTGATATGGATATAAGCTTTGATTCTTCTGCAGATGCAATTCAGACAGAAGAAAATATCGAAGACAACGGCATTCTTTCAGATGACTTTGATGATACTGAAGAGCCGGAAGAACAGGCACCTGCCTTTGAAGAGGAGGATGTTGCTGCAAGCTCTGGTTCAAATGATATAGAAGCCGAAGAAGTTGATCTTTCGGACTTTGGTATTGATGCAGATGCCGAAGAAACACCTGTTACTCAGGACATCGAGGGCTCTAAGCTCAAGGATACAGTTGTTGACTACGATCTTTCTGTAGACAATGACCACATGAGCGCTGCACCAATCGTAAATGAAATTAAATCTAATGCAAATGCTCAGTCTGAAGCAGACCTGGAAGAAATTGCCGATGCAGAAGAGGTTTCGATGTCTAAGGCAGATTCAGGACTTTTACAGCAGATTGTAGAAGATCTTTCTAACCTTAAGGCAGAAATCAACAGTCTTAAGACAAATCTTGAAGAAATGAAGAGTGCACCGGTTGCCTCCCCTGCTGAATCAAGCGGAGTTATAAGTGAAGAAATTGCCGTAGAAGATGACATCATTGATGATTCTGCTGACAATGCAGATACAGGCTTCTTCTCTGGCGATGACGGTGATGACACCATCGCACTTTCTACCGATGAGCTTTCTAATATTCTGAATACAGCAGACTTTAACAGCGAAGAAGAGGTTGTTGCTGAAGAAAGCGCTGATGAAGCCGTAGAAGAAACTGCGGTTGACGAGCCTGTTGTAGAGGAAACTGTTGAAGAAGAACCTGCTGTAGAAGAAAGCTTTGTAGAAGAAACACCTGAGCAGGATTTTTCTATAGAAGAAAATATCATGAGCAGCGAAGGCCCTCTTGATGAAGGAATTATTGCAGACGAAATTGCAGCAGATAATTTCCAGGTTCCAGAGCAGAAGGCTTCTGACCTTACCTATGACTTTACAGATGAAAATCTTAACGAGCCAAATCTTGATGATATTGAAATAGATGAAGATACACTTGAAGATGATCTTCCTGATGAAATCTCAATTCCTAAGGATGATAACATTCTTGTTGAATCTTCTTCTTCTGACTTTATGGAATCTGTTCAGGATACAACAGAAGAGCATGCCGTAGAAGAAGCTCCGGTAGAGGTTCCTGTTGAAGAGCCTGCAGCAGAACCAGAGTTCTCTACTGTAGATAACCTTTTTGATGAATCAAACGGCTTTGCAGACATTGCAGATGACAGTGCTCCGGTTGAAGAAGAGCCTGTAATTGAAGAAAGCTTTGAGCCGGATGTTGAAGAAACCGCTGAACCTGAAGCTGAAGCAGAACCGGAACCACAGGTTGAAGATACAGACTTTGATGTAATTGAGGAAGAAGAACCAACCATCGAAGAAGAAACCTTTGTTCCTGAAGAAGAGGTTATGGAAGGTTCTGATGAAACTGTAATTCCAGAGCCTGCACTTGAGAACGACTTTGTTTCTCACGAAGATGACAACAACAATCTTACAGACAGCAATATAGACTATCTGACTACCGAAGACAAGGATATTGAGCCGGAAGCAGATGAAAATGCCGAGCTTAAAAAGGACATTAAATCAGTTCTGCTTTACATGGATCAGCTCCTTGAAAATCTTCCGGAAGAAAAGATTGTTGAGTTTGCTAAATCTGACGAATTTACTACATATAAAAAACTTTTCTCTGAATTAGGACTTTCTTAATGGGACTGTTACAAAAATTATCTGACACTGTGGTTGAGGCTCCACAAAAGCCCCAGCCCGTTCCAGATAAAAAGACTATTCAAAAGAAATCCAATACTGTCGGATTATTAAAAAAATCGTTGAATGTTTCACAGACTTCAACGGTGAGTGTTGAACCGCCAGCGGTTGAACCAAAAGACAGGTTGGATTTTTTTGAATTTATAAAAGAACATTCAATTACCTTCGCACAGCTTTTTACAAAAGAAAACGGTATATATTATTCTAATTATTCTTTTGAGTTGGACGGACGTTCAATCTGTTCTTCGATTTCTACTGCAGACTTTTGGGACGGTCTTATTTTACAAAAGTACAAGCTCTACACCTTTAGCTCAAAGGATAATTCAATAGGTCCGCTTTATCAGTTTTTTTCAGATAAAATCAAAGACAAAATAGATACTGTAAGCATTTATAAAACAAAGGACGATTCAATTTTTGTTTTGTGCAATGCACAAGGCGGAGACCTGGAAAGCATTGGCTTTGTTGATGTACTTTTTAAGCAGACTCAGATTACTAAGCCTACCCAGATTTTTGAAGCAGATTTTACAGAGGCTATTGATTCATTTATAATTTCAAATCATAAAACCGAATACAAGGATCAGATTTTTACTGCACTTTCTAATGCCATTAAAGCACGACTTTGCCTTGCCTTTGAGGAAGAAGCCTGCGTTAAAGCTGTTGCAGACGGACGCTTTACAATTTTGATTGATTCAAAGGATTTTATTCCTTATGAACTTATTTCTAATCACTTAAGATTGGACTGTTCTTATATTCTGGATGAGCATTCACAGCTTTTGACTGTAGAAGAAAAAAAGGCGGATTAAATTGAATATTCAATTCTGCGATACCAAGGATGGATTTAAAACATTTTCTCTGGATAATGTTTTTTTTCATTCTAAGTACGCACCGCTCAAGGAAGCCGAACGCTTTGTCCAGGGCATTACACTTCCCTACAATCCAAAGCTCATTTTTTTAGTTGAACCAGGATTAACCTACTGCTATCCGTTTTTAAAAGATAAATTTCCTTCCAGTAAAATTGTTATTATAAGGCTTATTGATTACGATTTTCCGGGCAAAGAAATTTTTGATAATGTAATTAAATATGATTCAACGCGCAATTTTAAAAATGAATTGCTTCATACCTTTGGCGAAGAAGCGCTTTTGTCTTCCGGTATTTTTATCTGGCCGGCAGCACAGAATGTTTTTGCCGAGCAAGTGCATAGCATTATAGAGGATTACAGACAAACCCTTGAAGAATGTAAAACTCTTTTAGTAACAAGACAATTCTTTGAAAAAAAATGGCTTACCAACTGCTGTAATTTTGTTTTGAATATTGGAAAGCAAATTTCTTTAAATGATAAAATTGATGCGCCGGTTGTTGTTTGTGCGTCCGGGCCAAGCCTTTATCCTTGTCTTGAGGCTATAAAAGAAAATGAGGACAAGCTTTTTATTATTGCGCTTTCTTCTGCCCTTAGTGTTCTTATTTACAACAACATAAAACCAGACCTTGTGCTTTCTACAGACGGCGGCTTTTGGGCAGGAGAGCATCTTAAGCTTCTTGCAAAAAACAGTGATATCCCGCTTGCCTGCCCTGCAGAAGCTTATATCCCAAAAAAAATCTTAAAATCAAATCCTGTGCTGCCGCTGGAGTATAATGATACAAGCTCTTTTATTTCCACACAGCTTCTTGGCAAGGCCGGTATTCCTTGTCACAAGGCTCTGCGTAATCCTACGGTTAGCGGAACGGCACTTTATTTTGCGGACAGCATTACAGACAATAAAATATATTTTTGCGGATTAGATTTACACGGTCAACCGGGTCTGCAGCATTCTAAGCCTAACGAAATTGAAAAAAACAATTGTGCAGCAGAAACTCATTTTGCAAATAAAGAGACAAGAAACAGCCGTTCAAGATTTAATTCTGCTTCGCTTAAGATTTATGAAGAATGGTTTGCAGGTATTACGGATAAAGCTATTCTTGCAAAAACTGTGCGTGTAATTGATGAGGAATATAAAAACAATACGCTTGGAAAGATTTGTGAGATTGACAGCAGGGGCTTTGCAGACGAATTAAAAAAAGCAGCTGTACATGACCTCGATAAAAAATCCTTGTTCAGTTACGGCCAGGCTGAGCTTAGCGGTGAACTTAAAAAAGAAGTTTTTGATTTAATATTAGAACAGCTGGACAGCCCCAAATGGCAGAATCAGATTTTTCCGGCAGACTTTGTAGCTTTGCAGAATTCGGGAAATGAAGAAATTAAACAACAGCTTTCAAAAAAGATTGAAAGACTCAAGGATAAAATAAGGAAGCTGCAGAATGGGTGAACAGTCAATTTATACACAAATCATTGAATCAAAAACCGGCTGTAAGATTCCCTTGCTTGCAAACAACAGGACTGTAGATTCCAGATATGATCCTCAAAGAGACAGCCTTAGAAGCTGTCAGAGCATAAAGGCAGAAACTCATTTTATAATTCTTACCGGAATTGCAAGCGGTATTTTAATTCAGACTATACTTCAAAACCGCGAGGATATTTTTATTCTTGCTGTAGAAAAATCTAAGGCAGAGCTTGAGTTTTTACAGCAGCTGGAATTAATTCAAGAGCTTGGTGGTAACAAAAGAGTAAGACTGTGCACTGTTGAACAGCTTAAAGATAGCATTCTTGAGCTTTATGTTCCGGCCTTTTATGGAAGCCTTGAAGTTATTGAACAGCGCGGGTGGACAGAAGAAAACAAGGAGCTTGTTCCAAAGCTACAGGAATGTATTCAGGAAGCACTGGCTGTAGTTTCTGCCGACTTTTCTGTTCAGTCACATTTTGGAAAGCTTTGGCTGCACAATATTATGTGCAACCTTAAACAGCTGGATAAGGCTGCTTCGCCTGCTGAAATAAAAATTGACAGCAATAAAACCGCCGTCATTCTTGGTGCAGGCCCTACCCTCGAAGCTAAAATTAATGAGCTCAAAGCCAACCGAAATAATTATTATATAATTGCAACAGACACAGCCTTTTCGATTATGTGCAACAATGACATGACACCCGACTGTGTGGTTTCACTGGACGGTCAGAATATTTCTGGGACACATTTTATTCATTCAAAAGAAGCACAGTTTAAGGATACGCTTTTTCTTTTTGATTTAACTTCAAATCCTGCCGCTGTACGAAAAGCCCTGGCTTTTGGCGGAAGGCTTTTGTTTTTTATTTCGGGCCACCCTTTGTGCAGTTATATAAACAGTAATTTTACGACAGGACTTCCGGAGCTTTTTTCTGGTTCAGGGACTGTAACAATTAGTGCGCTGGACTTTGCTGCTAAAAGTGGTTTTAAAAATATTCTCATTTTTGGCGCTGACTTTGCATACGTAAACGGTAAGTCTTATGCAAAAGGAACTTACCTTGATACACTTTACAACAGCCAAGCCAGCCGTCTTTTTACTTTGGAAAAACAATTTGACCGCCTTTTGTTCCGAACTCCGCTGGTAAAGCTAAATGAAAAAAGCTTTACTACGAGCGTTTTAGATTCCTACAGAACATCTCTGGAAAAATATCTTGAGACAAAGGGTATTGGCTTTATTCAAAAAGACGACTCATATATTCTTGATAATTCTAAAAATCAGGCTGACAAAAACTTTGCAAAACACGATCAAACCAGGATTTTTGAATTGGATCAAAAGCTAGCCGACAAAATGTATAATTCAATTAAAAACGCTCCGGTTCCTGCAATCTGTTCTGATTTATCTGCAGAACAAATATGTTTATTACCATTAATATCCTGGCTTAGATTTTACGATAATAAAAAGAAAGAGGCTTTTGGTTTTTATCTTGAAAAAGCCGCAGATTATTATGAAAAATATCTTGGGAGGAATTAATAAATGAAAAAGGCATTTACTTTAATTTATTCAATCATTGCAGCACTGGTACTTATTTTTGCATTAAGCTTTCTTGGTTATAATTTATATCAGGAGCAGTCTCACGGAGATTTACGCACACAGCTTCGTTTTGACAAAATGACCTCATCCATTTTTACCTCCATGTCAAAAACAAATATTTCGCACGATGAGCTTATAAGACAGATTGAAAATGCAATCGGCGACAAAAAGGATTTTGCCTATATAAAAATTACAATGTCCGGAAAAACACTTTATCTTTTCCCGGAGGACTATGATGAGACTCAGGAAAAATCAAAGCTTGTTATTTACAGAAATAAAAGTCAGTCCCAGAATACAATAAGCGCAGGTTTATACAGCCTGCGCCCTGCAACAATTTTTCAGTATACAAAAATTGCTTTCTTTATAATTTTATTTGTAGCCCTGCTTACAATTATTCTTATTCTCTACACTAACCTTTCAGAAAAGAAAAAATACTACAAGGTAAAAAAGGTTCATAAGGTTCAAAAGGTAAGACCTCATACAGACGAAGAAGCTCTTGAAGAAGAGGATGAGGTTGAAGAAGAAACCGAAGAAGATGAGGAAGAAGAAACTTGGGAAGAACCTGAGGAAGAGGAAGTTGAAGCTCCGGCCCAGGTTGAAGAAGTAAAGCACGAAAAAGAAGAGCTTCCTTCTCATGATATTGAACCTGTTGAGCTTGAAGAAGCACAGACAGATAAGGGACTTTTCTCTCCGGATACAGGCTTTGGCTGGGAATCTTATCTTATGACAAGAATGGACAACGAGCTCAAGCGTGCAACTGCAAGCGAGCTTGACCTTGCCCTTTTTGTAATTAAGCTCAAGGGTGTTTCAAGAACAGCTGACGTAATGAAAAAAATCTGTGAATATCTTACAGTAGAATTCCAGTTCAAGGATCTGCTTTTTGAATACAAGGATGATTCAGTTTGTGCTCTCAAAATTAGCATGAACATTGATGACGCAATAAGCCTTGGCGAAAAGTTAGCAGAGGACATCAAGAAAATGTTTGAGAATGATTCTGCAAAGGTTTACATCGGTATTTCTACACGCAGCATAAGAATTGTTTCTGGCGAGCGTCTTCTTAAGGAAGCAGACGAGGCTGTAATTCATGCTATGGAAGATGATGATTGTCCTGTAGTTGGCTTTAGAGCCGATGCAGTAAAATACAGAAAATTTATTGAGACAAAGTAGCTTCGGCTTCTTCTGCGGCTGCACTCTCTTCAAACTGCTTGGCCAGCTCAGTAATTTTTGATGAGGTAGGATGCTTCTGGTTCAGTATTTCAAACTGTTCCTTAGCATCCTCTTTTTTTCCCTGCGCTAAAAGAACACAAATATAATTTTCCAGATATTCACTTTGTTCGGGATTATTTTCTATAAGTGTCTGATACATCTGAGCAGACTTTTCTGCATTTCCGTTCATTGCATAAATATAGGCAAGAGAAGATTGCAGAGATTTGTTTTCTTCATCGCGTTTTAAAAGAGTTTCATAAGAGGTCTGGGCAAGATCCCATTTAGACTGGTACACATAACAGCGTGCAAGCTTATAATAGGCAGTCCAGTAAATATCCTTGTTTTCCATAGCAGCCTTATAATATGACACGGCTTTGTCATATTTTCCAAGCTCATAATAGGCATCGGCAAGGTTCATATATTCTATGTAAATATTTTTTGCTGCAGATTCCTTTTGACCCGGAATTGGAAAAGCAATTTTGCTTGAGGAACAGGAGGTTGTAAGCAAGGGAGCGGCAATAAAAAATACTGCCGCTATAACTGCCCTAGCCCAGTACAATCTTTTCAATTTCATAAAGCTGAGATTTATAAAGACCAGAAATATTGTGACCGTAGTCTGCAATAAGCTGAATCATATTGCGAGGTGCATCCTTTGTGTCGCAGCCGTTCAAGCGGTCGCCTGCATCTCCAAGACCTGGCATGATGTAAGCCTTTTCATTCATTACAGGGTCCATCCACAGAGTGTAGCAGGTACAGTTTTCCAAAGCGCGTGTTACACGGATAGAACCTTTGAGTGTAGAAATTGTATTGAAGAAGGCAATTGACTTTGGCTTTATGCCCTGGCTCTGAAGATATTTTACAACAGTTACAAGAGAACCACCGGTTGCGTTCATTGGGTCTGCAAAAATCAAATCCTTACCGTCCAGCTGTTCAAGATTAAAGAACGATTTGTTCAGGTCCATTATGTATTCCATGTCGGCTTCGTTCTTTGTGTCGTTGCGGCTGATTTTGAAAAGTGCAAACGGTGTCTTGTAGCCGTGGCTTGAATATTCCTGGATTTCCTTTGACATAATCATACTTGGAAGCAGCGCACCGCGAAGCATTACACAGATGGCACTGTTTTCAATTTTGTGATCAATGTCAGGGATTTTATGAACGGCGTAATTTTGTACAGGAAAGTTTACAGGTGTTTTTACGATGATGTGACCTTTTTTATCTGAATGCTGGTCTGTGTAGGCCATGCGGAAAAGCATTTCGTAGGCACGCTGACTGTAATACATAAATTCCTGATGGTCAGTTTTTTCATCACGGAGCTTTGAAATAACGCGGGAGCATTCGGCATGAGCGCCCTCCTCTGTTACAAACGAATAAACCTTAATTGCAGGATGCTTAGAACAGATTTTCTGCATTTCGTGTCCAAGCTTGTCGTAGCCTTCGATAATCTTTTCTTCGTTTACAGGATCAAACGACTTCATTGTTTCTTTGAACATTACTTCAAGGTTGTTCAAATCGGCCATATCCTCCTGTGTAAGATAACCGTCCAGGTCTTCTGCCTTAAGAATTATTTTGTTGTCTGCCATCTGGTGCCTCCTTGTAAATTACAATGATAATATATCGTACAGCTGCTTTTTACTCAGCTTAATTCCTTCAATTTTTACTTCTGTCGGCTTGAGAGAATTATCAGAGCCGTCTGCAAGTCCAAAGGCAAAACCAAGCATAACCTTGCCGGCTTTTGCAGCCTTTTCGTTCTTAAAATCAAAAATAAAATCAAGAATATACTGGTTGTCATTTTTAGGGTCACACACAAAAGAGCCGCGAACAGTATTTAGCTGAAGTGTGAGCTTCTGGCCTGTAAGCATGAGCAGGAAGGTTTCCGGCTTATTGGTAATAAAACGGATTTCTGAAGCAGATTCTGTGATCCAGCTGTAGGTAAGCTCATCCAAGGTTCCATAATATACGCCAACTGAATCCTCCGCAGGGATTGAATGAACCTCATCATATTTATTTACCATTCCTTCTACATCTTCGCCAATGAGCGTAAGCTTGTCAGAAGGAAAAGCCATGGTAATCTGATTTTGTGTAAAGATTCCGTATTTAGACTGGCTTACAGGTCCTGTCAATTCCTTTACTTCCCAGCCGTTTTTTTTGGTCATGATTTTTGGGATATACTTAACCGGAATGTTGGAATCAATTGCAAGCTGGAGTCTTGGATTTTTATTGTCTGCATTAAGTCCTGCATAGGCACGGTCAATGCGGCTTACAATTTCATCTACATCCGAATCAGAAATATTCTGAATATTGTTTTTAATCAGAAATTTGATTAGCTCAGGGTCGGTTGCAGAAGGCACGGAAATATAGAAATTCTTTTTGTTATTCAGAAGCTCCGGTGCCTTTACTACTGTAAGGTTTGGAAGGGTTTTACAGGAGACAATTAATAAGAGTGATATCAGGAGCAGGCCCTTCGAGAGCCTCAGGGACCACGATTCTCGTCTCAGGGACCACAAATGATTATGCCTTTTCAATGCTCATACTCCATGTTTTGTCATCAGCTTCAATCTGATTTCCTTTAAGAGAGGAATCCCAATCTATTTTGCTTGCAAGAGTTTCGTTTGCAATAAAGTCGGTAAACATTTCGTAGGCTGCCTTAAGCTCGTCGTCTCCGCCAAGTGTAAGTGTAATGCGGTCTGTTACATTGTAGCCGTTTTCCTTACGCTGGTTTTGAATACCACGGATAAGGTCACGAACATAACCTTCCTTCTTAAGCTCGTCTGTAATCTTTGAATCAAGACCAACTGTTAAAGTTCCGTCGTTCAAAACCTTAAGGTCATCCTTTTCAAAGCGGTCAACAATTACCTTTTCTGCGTCAAGCTCTACGGTAGTTCCGGCAACATCAATACTAAGCTTTGTTCCGTCAAGAATAGACTGAATCTGTTCGCTGGTAAGCTCTGCAATAATGCCGGCTGCCTGCTTCATAAGACCACCAAGCTCTTTACCAAGAACTTTAAAGTTTGCCTTAGCTTTATATTCTACAAGCTCATCCTCGCGGTCGTGGAATTCAACCTTCTTTACGTTGAGCTCTTCGCGGATAGAATCCTCCATCTCTGCAAGAACACGCTTTTCATCAGGATTACGTGTAACAAGTGCAACGCTTGCCAATGGCTGGCGGTTTTTAAGATTAAACTGATTGCGCAGGCTGTGTCCCATAGAAACTGCCTTCTGAACAGTTGCCATCTTAAACTCAAGCTCTTCGTTTATCCATGCCTTATTTGGAGCCGGATAATCACAAAGGTGAACTGACTCAGGGTCATCAGCACTCTTTAAGTTCTGATACATTTCTTCTGTAATGAATGGAACAAATGGAGCTGCAACCTTTGCAAGAGTTTTAAGTGCTATATAAAGTGACTCGTATGCCTCTGCCTTATCGCTGTCGTTTTCACTCTTCCAGAAGCGGCGGCGGCTGCGGCGGATATACCAGTTATTAAGCTCATCAATAAAGGTAACGATAGGATCAATTGCTCCGGACAAATCATAAGAATCCAAAGCAGCAGAAACCTCGCTTACAAGATTTTGAGTAATAGACAAAAGCCATGCGTCCAGTGGATTTGAAGGAGTCTTGTCATCAAACAAATGTCCTGTTGGAGCAGCCTTATCAATGTTTGCATAAGTTACAAAGAAGGAATAAGAGTTCCACCAAGGAATGATAATTGACTTAAGAACATCTCGTACACCTTCATCGCTGTAGCGGATTTCATCTGCCTTTACAACTGCCGAATGCATCAGGAAAAGACGGATTGCATCTGCACCAAACTTGTTGATAGCTTCTACAGGGTCTGTATAGTTACGCAAAGACTTAGACATTTTGCGTCCGTCGCTTGCAAGTACAATTCCGTTTACAATACAGTTTTCAAAAGCAGGCTTATCAAAAAGCTGGGCTGCAAGAACTGTAAGTGTATAGAACCAGCCGCGTGTCTGATCCAGACCTTCAGAAATAAAGTTTGCAGGGAAATTAGCTTCAAACTTTTCTTTATTTTCAAACGGATAGTGAACCTGTGCATAAGGCATAGAGCCCGATTCAAACCAGCAGTCAAATACTTCCGGAATACGGCGCATAGTTCCTTTACCGCACTTAGGACATTTAAATGTAATCTTATCTACAAACTGCTTGTGAAGATCATCTGGGTAAGTTCCGCTAAGGTCCTTAAGCTCCTGGCGGCTTCCTACACAAAGTGTATGCTTACAGTCAGGGTCATCACAACGCCAGATAGGGATCGGGTTACCCCAGTAGCGGTTACGGCTTACTGCCCAGTCACGTGCACCTGCAAGCCATTTACCAAAGCGGCCTTCCTTAATGTGTGACGGCTGCCAGTTAATCTTGCTGTTTGCACGGAGCAATACGTCATGGTAATTTGCAACCTTTACAAACCAGCTGCCGATACCGCGGTAAATCAATGGAGAATTACAGCGCCAGCAGTGTGGATATGAGTGAACGATAGAATCACGCTTTACAAGCTTTCCTTCGTCCTTAAGGCGCTTCATAATTTCTTTATCTGCATCCTTTACAAAAAGTCCCTGGTAGTCAGAAACTTCTTTTGTAAACTTACATTCTGCATCAATTGGTTCTACTTCAGGAACCCCGCTGCCTGCAAAAACTTTATGGTCTTCTTCACCAAAAGCTGGAGCAATATGAACAATACCTGTACCGTCTTCTGTAGAAACATAAAGTGCGTTGAACATGCGGAAGGCACCCTTTTCGCACTTTTGACCAGATATTTCTGCACACTTTGCGGCATCCTTGAGCTCTGCAAAATACGGGAAGAGCGGTTCGTATTCTGCACCTACAAATTCGCTACCCTTGTGACGATAGATGATTTCGTAGTCTGTTTCGTTTTTATAGTAAGCGCTAAGGCGTGCTTCTGCAAAAATGTAGTAGTCACCGCTTTCCTTATCAAGGATTTTTACATAGTCAATGTCCGGTCCCATACACAAGCCGAGGTTTGATGGCAAGGTCCATGGAGTTGTTGTCCATGCAAGGAAGTAGGTTTTTCCGTTTGCCATATCAGGGTCATTTACACCCTCAGGAGCCTTTGTAACCTTAAAGCGTACTGTTACAGTCTGATCCTGAACATCCTTATAGCCCTGTGCAAGCTCGTGCGTAGACAAAACTGTAGAACAGCGAGGACAGTATGGAAGAATATATTTTCCTTCGTAAATAAGTCCCTTGTCCCAAAGTGATTTTGCAACCCACCAGATAGATTCCATATATTCAGGATTCATAGTCTTGTAGTCGTTATCAAAGTCTACCCATCGGCCCATACGAGTAATTGTCTGTCTCCATTCACTTGTGTAGCGGAGAACTGAAGCACGACAGGCATCGTTAAATTTATCAATACCCATAGCCTCAATTTCGTGCTTTGAGTTGATGTTGAGTTCTTTTTCTATTAAGTTTTCGATTGGAAGACCATGACAGTCCCAGCCAAAGCGGCGTTCTACACGCTTGCCCTTCATTGTCTGGTAGCGTGGAATAATATCTTTAATTGTTGATGGAATAAAATGACCAAAGTGTGGGAGTCCTGTAGCAAACGGAGGGCCATCATAAAAAACAAAGTCCTCTGCCCCTTCTCTCTGGCTTACAGATTTTTTGAAAATATCGTTATCCTGCCAGAATTTTAATACTTCTTCTTCCTGTTTAGGAAAATCAACTTTTGGATCAACCGGTTTGAAACTCATAAAAAGTCCTTTTAATATAATTTTTAGTTAAAATATTATGCCATAAAATAAGAAAATATTCTATATAAAAATGCTTACCAACAGCATCAGTATGACACTTTTTTAATTTTTGTCATTTTTGATTGACAAGTATAATTTTCTAACTTATAATTGAGACAAATGACTAATTATATTAAGTATAAACAAATTATTCCTATCTGTTTCGCTTCGGACGACAATTATATTCCTTTTCTTGCTGTTGCAATTGCTTCTCTTTTGGATAATGCTAACAAGAAGAATTTTTATAAAATCTATGTTCTTACAACCGAGCTCAAGCAGGAAAACATGGATCGTATTCTTAAGCTCAGAACCCCAAATTCAAAAATTGAATTTATTTCTCTGGCTAAGGAAATGGACAAAATCAAGGATATGTTCCACCTTAGAGACTATTATTCAAAGGAATCTTATTACCGCATTTTTATTCCAAATATTTTCCCTGAATATGCTAAGGTTCTTTATCTTGACTGTGATATAACTGTGCTTGGTGATGTAAGCAAGCTTTATAATACAGAAATTCACGGCTATTATGTCGGTGCAATTGTAGAAGAAGTAATGCTCACCTATGATGTTTTTGGTAAATATGTTGAACAGTGTGACGGTCTAAACCGCAATAAATATTTTAACTCAGGTGTTATGCTTATTAACTGTCACCGCTGGCGATTAAAGATTATTGCAGAAAAATTTGTAGACCTTTTACATAAATATAAGTTCCGTCTGGTTCAGGATGAAGACTATCTTAATGTTTTGTGTAAGAACAATGTTAAGTGGATTGATCTTGGCTGGAATAAAACTGCCTATAAAAATCCTTCCTTTGATGAGTATGATTTAAATCTCATTCACTGGAAGATAAACTGGCGTCCATGGAAATATAAGGATGTTCTTTACGAGGAGCATTTCTGGAAATATGCCAAAATGACCGATTTTTATGACCAGCTTATTCAAATGCGCGACACACGCAGCAATGAGCTTAAGGAACAGGACTCTAAAATGTTCGATAACCTTATGGTTATGGCAAAGGAAGATGCAGAAGATCCAAACAACTACATCAAGACAATCGGTAAGCAGACAATAAGCAGAAAAGTCGGCGATTCTATACTTAAATTCATTAAGTTCAGAAAGCTCATCAATTTGAGAATATTCAGGAAAAAGCTATAAATGGAAAAAGATCCCGGCAGACTTAAGGTTCTTGAACGCATAGAAGAAAACGAAAAAAACGGATGGTTTTCTAAAACTGTAGAAGATGACCCTCCGACAATTCCTCTTACTCCGGATAAGGTTGATTATCTTAATAAAAAGCTTTCAAACAAAATTGCAACCTGGTTTGTAAATAAAATTGCCAAGCGCTTTATATTAAAGCTTGTAAAATCAGGTCAGATGCGCATAAAAGCCATTAACGGGCTGGAAAACTACGAGGCTGTAAAGGATGGCGGTGTTATTATAACCTGCAATCACTTTAATCCCTTTGATAATTTTGCCATTCACTATGCTTTATTTCCTTATTTGTATAACCGTTCGGGTAAGGTTTTATACAAGATAATACGCGAAGGTAACTTTACAAACTTTCCTGGACTTTACGGCTTTTTCTTCCGTCACTGTAATACCCTGCCTCTAAGTGCTAATTTTTCTACAATGAAAAAATTTATGGATTCACTCAAGGTGCTTTTAAAGCGTGGTGAAACAGTCCTTATCTATCCAGAACAGGAAATGTGGTGGAATTACCGCAAGCCTCGTCCAACAGAAAAAGGCGCTTATCGTTTTGCAGCTTACAGTAATGTTCCTGTTCTTCCGGTGCTCATCACTATGGAGGATACAGCAGATATTGGACCGGATGGCTTTGCAATTCAGGAATATACAATTAATTTTTTAAAGCCTGTTATACCTGATCCGTCAAAAAATCCAAAGCAGAATATGGATTATATGCAGAAAAAAAACTACGAGGAATGGAAGGAAAAATACGAAGAATTTTATGGTATTCCACTAACCTATTCCTGCGGGCCTGTAAATCTTGAATAAAACCATTTAACGGGGGAAGCTATGGTTCTTTATATTGGTACAATTCTTTTAGGTGTAATCGGGATATTCCTTTATAATTTTTTTGTAAATCTCTGCGATTTTGGTCTTGTTAAAATCATAATTTTTTCTATTCTTCAGCCAGTAATTATGATTGCCTGGGATGGACTTGGCGCCTGGATTGTTCACTGGGTAATTCCTGGAAAATGGTTTTCGGCAGATTCAAACTTTATTGGTGTTGGCCAGAAGGAATGCCGCTTTTATGAAATACTTGGTATAAAAAAATGGAAGGATCATGTTCTTGAGCTAGGTTTTCTTGGAAATTTCAGCAAAAAGAAAATTGATAAGCCTAATGATCCTGAATACATAAAGCTTTTTATTCAGGAATGCAATGTCGGCTCCATGGTGCATCTTGTAAATCTTATTCAGGCCTTTCCTATTCTTTTGTGCTTCCCGCATAATTTTTCTATGTATTTTGTTTTACCGGCTGCCTGTATAAATGCCTTTTTGAGTATTCTGCCGATTATGGTTTTAAGATATAACATTCCACGCTTGAGAAGACTTTTGGCTGTTATTGAAAAAAAAGAAAAGCTTTATGCTAGTCGCCAGGAAACTTCGGAAGCTTCACAGGAAAAATAGGCTCTGGGTCAGGCTTACGGCGGGCGTTGGCTTCATTTATTATCTGCATTAAATCTTCAATAGTTTGTTTATCGGTTAGCTTTGTAAGATAAGGCTCTGTGTCCTTTATCATTACAGTTTTATCTTCGTTGTAAAAAATGTTTGCTTCGCTTATTAAAAAGGACGGCATGGTGTTTCTGACCTTTTTGCTGCGGCCGTTTACACAAGAATAATTAGTTCCGTCTGCCTCGAGGTGCTTTGGTACGCTGTAGGTGTCGTTCTTATATTTAAATGTCACATAAGACGGGTCATAATCCATATCTGTGAGCCAGTAACGCACATCGTAGTATTTATCTCCATCCACAATTAAGAGCGTAATGTTCTGGTCCGTCGGCTGCTCATACATCAAAAACCCATCCGAATACTGGTACCCACGATATAAATAAACATCGTTGTCAAACGAAATTAACGTCAACGCATTTAAATAAATCTTATCATCAACAATCGCAAAGGTTGTTGTGTCGCTGTTGTGCTTGGAATAATTTATTGTAATCTGAAAGGCTTCCCCAAGCTCATTGAGCTTATAAGGAATAACCTCGGGATCCTTATGGGTGGCTGCATTTGGTGTACGGGCCTGTACATCAGAAAGGTTCAGTGGTTCTGCTGCCCTGTCGTAATACCAGCCGTAGTAGGTTTTGAGGACAACAATTAAAAAAGGATTTTCATCGTCTGCAGCATTTTCAAAGAAAACAAACCGGTCCCTGCCTTCCCAAATTCCATTCAGTTTTTTTAGGTTTTCCTGGGAAGGAAGTGAACTGATTAATGCAAATAACAGAACGACTAAAAATCCTTTTTTCATGTATATAGATTATCGGTGAAATTTAGTTTATACTTAATGCATGACTTATCTTGCAAAGCTTGGTGAACTTACCTTAAAGGGTTCAAATATTCAGGAATTCGAAAATCTTCTTAAACATAATACGGCAAAATGCCTTGAAGGAAACGGCTGCCGCATAACCTTACGTGCAGGACGACTTTATATAGACTGCCCGGAAGAAAGCGCTTCTAAGGTTGAATTTTTACTCAATCATCTTATAGGAATTACCGGCTGGGCAAAGTGCCGCACCTGTGAAAAAGATCTTGAACAGATTAAGGCAACTGCTTACGAGCTTGCAAAGCTTATGGCAGAAAAAGGCTGCAAAACCTTTAAGATTGATTCGCGTCGTGCAGACAAAAGCTTTCCGCTCAATTCTTATGAAATAAACTGCGAAGCTGCCGGAGACATAGAAGCACTTATGAAGGTAGATGTGCATAAGCCGGACTGCATCATTTACATAGAGGTACGCGAAAAGGTTTATGTATATACAGACAGCGAAACAGGCTGCCGCGGACTTCCTGTAGGCTGCAGCGGAAAAGGACTTTTGTTACTGTCGGGTGGACTCGACTCCCCTGTTGCTGGCTACAGAATGCTTCGCCGTGGTATGAAAATTGAATGCTGTTATTTTCACTCCTATCCGTATACCTCGGAAGAAGCAAAGCAGAAGGTCGTAACTCTTGCACAAAAGCTTGCATATTATGGAATTACAACCTATTTGAACATAATCCCTTTTACAGATGTACAGATGCGCATAAAGGAAAAGGCTCCCGAAGCGTGGTCTACTTTGATACTACGTGTGTGTATGATGAAGATTGCAAATATGCTGGCACGCCGCTGTAATGCAAAATGTATTATTACCGGAGAAAGCGTTGGTCAGGTAGCAAGCCAGACTATTGAAAACATGACTGTAACCGAGCATTTTTCTGAGTTTCCTATGATGAGACCCTGCTGTGGTCTGGACAAGGAAGAAATTATCCGCACTGCAGAGGATATAGACACCTACGAAACCTCTATCTTGCCTTATGAAGACTGCTGCGTTCTGTTTAGTCCGCGCCATCCTGTTTTGCGTGGAACACAGGATGAAGCAGAAGATATTTATAATAGTCTTGAAGTTGATGACCTTATAGAAAAAGCCTATAACGAAAGGGAAATAGTAAAATTGACTTTTGGAGATGCTCCTGTATGGATTGCCACGCCTGCGGCTCGCAATGATTGAGGATTGTTATGAAAAAAGAAGATAAAGAGCTTATATACGATTTACTCAAAAAGGTTGATGCGCATATCACAGGATATACAAGTGAGGCATTTAAAGAGGAAGTTGTTTTTGAAGACTCAGCGGTGGTTGAGCCTGTTGAAGAGCAAATTGAAAATTGCCCTTCGAGTGCCTCAGGGACCACAGGGACCACAGGAACAACAGGAACCACAGGGACTACAGATGGTCTTACCCTAACCGACCTAAACGCAAAAATAATGCGCTGTACCAAATGCCAGCTTGCACGTACACGAAACAACGTTGTTCCGGGAGAAGGCGTTGAACAGCCTGATGTTCTTGTAATTGGCGAAGGACCAGGCTACGACGAGGATATGTCAGGTCGTCCGTTTGTAGGAAAGGCCGGTGTTCTGCTTGATAAAATGCTTGCAGCAATAGGACTTGACCGCAACAAAAACTGCTACATTGCAAATGTTGTAAAATGTCGTCCGCCAAAT
The DNA here is from genome assembly GCA_017616165.1 of Treponema sp. GTDB lineage: Bacteria > Spirochaetota > Spirochaetia > Treponematales > Treponemataceae > Treponema_D. The sequence goes on along the minus strand of JAFZYR010000029.1, from coordinate 9,216 downwards.
AATCGTGACCCAGAACCTGAAGAACAGGCTGCCTGCAATGGATTTTTAGAAGCACAGATACATATTTTAAAACCAAAAATGATTTTATGTATGGGCCGCATCGCAGGTCACAAGATGCTTGATACCCAGGCACCGCTTAATCAGATGCGCGGACAATTTCAAGATTATAACGGAATACCGCTTATGGTAACCTATCATCCTAGCGCACTTTTGAGGGATTCTGCTTTAAAGGCTCCTGCCTGGGAAGACCTTAAAGCCTTCCGCCGCAAGCTCAACGAAATTACAGGACAATAATGTATTTAGAAATTATTCTGAACCTTCCAATAAATCAGGGCTTTACATACTCATATACTCCTCCGGAGGACGAAAAGCCTGAGCTTGTTCCCCAGATTGGTAAGCGTGCAGAAATAATGTTTGGCAATAAAAAAACAGAAGGCTTTATTATTGGAATATCGCAGGAGTTGCCCGCAGACCTTGGCTTTGATCCTGCCAAAATACGCCCGATTAAACGAATAATTGATAAAGAGCCGCTTTTTGGTTCAGAGCTTATTGAAATTGCACGCTGGCTTAGTCGTTATTACCTTTGTACTCTTGGCGAAGCAGTTTTTTCCATGATACCAAGCGGCCGCCGCGAAACCAGTGCCGGTGGCTTTGCCTTTGAAGATGAAATTGCAGCAACCTCTAAAAACGAGCTTTCGGATGAGCAGAAGAAGTGTGTGGAGGATATTTTAAAAGCTGGATTGCCGCGCTTCGCTCGCAATGACAGTCATTGCGAGGAGCGCAGCGACGTGGCAATCCAAACTCCAAATTTATACCATTACATCTACGGCCCGACCGGCAGCGGTAAGACAGAGGTATTCCTTTCGCTTGCAGAGCGTATTCTGGAACAGGGAAAAGGCGTAATCTATCTTGTTCCCGAAATTGGACTTACAGGACAGGTTGTAGAAGCAGTAACCAGACGCTTTGGTAAAACAGCTGCAGTTCTTCATTCAGGGCTCACTCCCTCTCAGAGGCTCAAGGAATGGAACCGCATAATGCACAAGGAAGCACGAGTTGTTATTGGTGCGCGTTCTGCAGTATTTGCGCCTGTTCCGGAGCTAGGACTTATAATCATAGACGAAGAGCACGACGGCTCTTATAAATCGGGAAATAATCCGCGCTATCATGCAAGACAGGTTGCAATGCACCGCTGTTCAAATCTTAAAATCCCTCTGGTTATGGGAAGCGCAACTCCAAGTGTAGAAGCCTGGTATGGCATGCAATCCGGTGCAATTGTTCGTCATGTGCTTTCAAGGCGGCTTTCGGGCGGAGAAATGCCCCATATCTGGCCGATTAATCTTCGCAATTATAAAATGGAAGGAGCGATCTCGCCTCCTCTGGAACAAAAAATAAAGGAAGCACTTAACAATAAGCATCAGGCAATCTTATTTTTAAACAGGCGTGGCTTTACCCATTACTTTAGCTGCAACAGCTGCGGCTATGAGCTTGTGTGTAAAAACTGTTCTGTTCCGCTAACCTACCACAAGGCCGAAAACCGTCTTAAATGCCATTACTGCGGCTGGTCCGTTACAACTCCCGACAGCTGTCCTCAATGCGGCTCTGTAGACATTGGTTCAACAGGCTTTGGCACAGAATACATAGAAGCCGAAACAAAGGCAAAGTTCCCCGGCGCAAGAATCGTTCGTGTAGATACAGATGTCCTTAAAAACAAGGAACAGCTGCTTACAACGCTGGATGCCTTCCGCAAGGGCAAATATGACATAATGCTTGGAACCCAGATGGTTGCCAAGGGCCTTAACTTTCCAAATCTTGAGCTTGTAGGCGTTATTCTTGCAGACGCAGGCTTACATATGCCCGACTTTCGTGCAGGAGAAAGAACCTTTTCTCTTATTACACAGGTTGCAGGTCGTGCAGGCCGCTATTTTGCAAACGGCAAGGTTGTCGTTCAAACCTACAGCCCTGAGCTTGAACCTGTACTTTATGCCTGTCAGAACAAGGTGCCCGATTTTTATGATTTTGAAATTCAGCAGCGGCAGTTTATGGATTTTCCTCCGTTCAGCAGGCTTTTGCGTCTTGTATTCAGAAGCTATAACAAAAAGGAAGCCTATGATACTGCAAATGATGCTGCGCGCATCCTTAAAGAAAAAAAGGCAAAGGGCGTAGAAATACTTGGACCTGCAGAATGTCCACTGGAAAAGATTAATTCTTCCTGGAGATACCAGCTGCTGCTAAAAGGCAAGTCAATAGTTCCGCTTCAAGCAATGGCACGAAGCCTTCTTATGGATTACACCCACAGCCAGAATGTTTACATTGAATATGATGTGGACCCGGTTTCATTATTATAGCCCTTCGAGAGCCTCAGGGACCACGGTCTTACACATGACGACGTATGCCGTCAAAATCGATCTTATACAAAAACAGGCCTGTCGGCGGTGCGGTAACTCCGGCCTGGGTACGGTCACGGGCAGCTAAAATATTTTTGAGGGCATCATCACCTGCCCCATCCTTATCTAAGTTTACAATTGTTCCGGTGAGCGTGCGCACCATCTTCCACAAAAAGGCATTTGCTTCTATTTCAAAAACAAGCTGGTCTGTACCCCACCTGTCCTTTTGCATAAAAAAGCGTGCACCGTCAATATAGCGGTTAGTAGAAACACTTTCATCTCCGCTTGCGGCAAAGGAGGCACAGTCAATTTCACCGTGCAGGCATTCGCACAAGGCATTAAGTTGGCGCAAATCTGGAGTATAGTTTGGAACATGCCAGCAAAATCGCTCATTATCTGCGCTGACACTTTCTCCAAGCCCGATAAAATATCTATAGGTACGGCTAGTTGCAGATTTTCTTGAATTAAAATCCTGGTCTACTTCCTTTGCCTGCAGTATGCGCACATCCTGTGGCAAAAAGGAATTGAGTGCGCGTATGTAATTTGTAGCCGGCATGGAATCAATAGGAGAATAAAAATTGGCAGCCTGTCCCAAAGCATGAACACCACTGTCGGTTCTGCCTGATCCATAAAGAGTAATTTTCTGCTTACAAAGCTTTTCTAAAGCAGCTTCTATTTCTCCCTGAACAGTACGGCTTGCCTGACCACCATCCTTATCATCCTGTCTTTGCCAGCCGCAAAAATCTGTTCCGTCGTAAGAAACTGTAAGTAAAATATTTTTCATTTAAATCCTACAGATCGTCATCCTTCAATTCTTTGGAAAGATTATCGTAAAGCTCTCTGGCATGCTCCAGAAGAGGTCCCGGCTTGTTCTTTGAAGATTTACCAAGACCAAAGATTCGTGCAATGGAGGTTTTGGCTTCGCTTAGCTTTTTAAGACGCAGCTGAATATCCTCCTGCTGTCCGTATTTAAATTCCAGAAGACCGCTAAGATATACAACACCATCCCAACCGTAGTTTTTATCCATGTCGGGACCAAAATTATTAAGCGTAGAACATTTTTCGGTACGTGCCTGCTCGTTTACAAGAGCCTGCTGGTAAAAGAACAGAGCCTTTCTGTAAAATACCTGCGAAACATAATCGTAGTTGTGATCTGCACAGGCATCATCAATTTCCTTACAAAGCCAGGCAAGACGCAGACTGATAATTGCCTTTTTTAAAGTTGGAAGCATGTCGGTATCACAAACATCATAGGTCTGCAAAGCCATATAATACATGGCAGCTCCATCATAAAGCGTGCGTTCCTTTTTCAAATTAAAATATGGGAAAATTACTTCGGTTGCTTTTTTTCGTTTTTCGTAATTATCGTAAATGCGGTCGGCAGTTTCCTGATTTTTGATTGTTGTAAAATCATTCCACAAAAAAGCTGCATAGCAGTTTGGACAGCAGCCTACTTCATAAATAAGAGGATATACCTTTCCGTATTTAGCAGAAGGAATGTAGTCGCGGTGAAGCTCATCACTAAGATTACCGGCATTCATACGTCCGTTACCGCTGCGCATAATTTCGCGGTCAAAGGCCTTTTTACAAACCGGACAATTACATTTATCTTTAGACCAATAAGAGATTGATGCTTTTTTCTCTGGTGCTGCACTTTTACTTTTGGAAGATGAATATGCCATTTTATACCTCTCTACTTTTCTATAATCACAACTGCAACCGCATTGTTTTTTTCATGACTTAAGGAAACAAACAGCTTACAGTCGCCGAATAATTCACTGAGCTTTTTTTCTGCAGAACCGGTTACAATCAGCTCCGGTTTTCCCGCAGAATCATTGCAGACATAAACCTCGCAAAGGTTAAAGCCTGTTATTCCTGTCCCAAGCGCTTTTCCAAAGGCCTCCTTTGCAGCAAAACGGGCCGCATAGTGCTGCTTTTGAAAGTCAACGCTTTTGTCAGGACATTTTTCCCGGTCATTAAAGTATCTGTCCAGAATGGCAGGCTTTTGTAACCAGGAATCAAACCTTTCTACCGTTGTCATGTCTATGCCAACTCCACAAATCATTCTGTTACCTCGTCAAGTGGTTCCAGAGGCTCGTTTACCTTATGTTCTATTTTTATCCATATGCTTTGTGGAGCGTCATCCTTAAGGGTCAAATAAGAAGGAACAGAATAAGTAAGCGGAACCTCATATTCTCCCGGTTCTGTAAGCTTAGAAAGGTCTGCATTTACAAAACGCTTTGTCGGAGTATAATTTTCCAGTACAGGAACTGTTCCTTCAAGCACAAAAGAAATGCCAGGAAGCTCTTCGCTTATAACAAAAAGCGGATCAAGTCCTGTAACATTTACTTCGATGTTTTCAAAAATCTTTTCCATCTGCATAGGCTCAATCAAAACAGTAACCTCTACAGGCTCCTTTTGCGAAATTGTAAGCAGCTTGTTAAGCGGACGGAAATTTACATCAAAGCTTTCTTTTTTTGCAAGATCGGTGATGTCTACCTTTTCGGTATATATCATCTTTGTATTTTCTATCATTGTGTGAGGGCCGGTAATTTCGGCAACAGGAGGATTTACAGTAACTGCCTTTACTTCATAACCGTATTCCGGCTCGCCTACAACCATAGGTTCAATAGTTACGTATTTGATATCCTTGTTTTCAACTTGAATTTTTATAAACTCAGGCTTTACCTTAATTTCAAAAGGATCAAAGGCCATTATTTCATCGGAAACCTTTACCTTTACAGGCAGATTATATTCACCGCCCTTTGAAATACCGTTGAGGCTTACATAAGCGCTGATCTGATTTGAATGAACTGAAGAAATCTGTTCTGTATTTGCCCTTACCGTTACCGTGACGTTAGAGGTATAGTCACCGTTATGCATTACAGCGCCTTCTTCTACCAGCTGCAGCGGAAGCACAAAGGACCTTTTTTCTGTAAGGCTTGCCTGATGAAACAGATACATACTGATTGCAAGAATGAGACAGCATACCTTTACAGGCCATTTATCGAGGATTTTATTAAAGAACTGGTTTGCTTTCATCGATCGTATCCTCTATATTTTTGGCATCTGGTGGTAATTCAAGAAGCTTTTCAAGAATCTTTGTAAGTTCGTTCATATCAAGGTCATAATTTAATTTAGAATCGTAGGCAAGGCTAATTGCTCCGGTTTCTTCGGAAACAACAAGTACAACAGCATCAGACGCTTCGGAAAGTCCAAGGGCTGCACGATGGCGTGTACCAAAGGTCTTTTTGATATTGTAATCTTCGCTCAACGGAAGAAAACAGCCTGCAGCAAGGAGCTTTCCACCCTGAATAAAGCAGGCACCGTCATGAAGCGGAGTATCCTTTCCAAAAATTGTAACAAGCAGGCTCGAAGAAAGGTCTGCATTGAGTCTTGTTCCGGACTGCATAAAGTTATCGAGCTTGGTGTGGCGCAAGAATACTGCAAGCATACCGCGGCGTTCCTTAGAAAGCATTTCGGCGGCAGTAAGAACTGCATCTACATAAGTGTGCTTGGAGCGTGAACCAAAGGCAAACCATTTGCTCTGACCAATTTTAAGGAAAAGCTTGCGGATTTCGGGCTGAAAGATTACCGCAAAGGCAATAACAAGTCCCGGAGCGAGTATTCGTAAAATCCAAAGGATTGTATTTAATTTTAAAAGCTCAGCAACGCCATAAGCAATAAGAACAATTATACCCGATTTTAAAAGCTGAATGCTGTTCGATTTTGTCATAAAGTCGTAGGCCTTATACAAAAGGAACGTAAGAACAGCAATATCTAATACAGGGCGGATAAAATCGTAAATGTATAAAAGTTTATTGAATATTTCCATTTTAAAAAGTGGATTGCTTCGCCCTACGGGCTCGCAATGACGTCATTGCGAGGAGCTTAGCGACGTGGCAATCTGCATTATTAGATTATAACATACTATTCAAAAAATTTCATTACATTTAACGTGTCAATTGCATCTAAAACGTCGTGGACGCGGATAATTTTTGCTCCCTTTTGAACGGAAATAAGGTCTGCGGCAAGGGTTCCGCTCAGCCTTTGTTCTACAGGTCGGCCTGTCATCATACCTATGCTTGATTTACGCGACAAGGCCATTAAAACAGGATATCCAAGCTGGCACAGGCGGTCGGTATATTTAATTGCCTCTACATTCTGCTCAAAGCTTTTTCCAAAGCCAATGCCGGGGTCAAGGATTATTTTTTTATGGTCTATGAATTTTCGCTCACAAAGCTCTGCCTTTTTTTTAAGATAACTGCATATTCCGTCAATTCCCTGCCCTTCGTGATGCATAAGAATTACACTTGCATCTGCATCTGCTATTTCCTGGAGCGTAGAGTCGTCGTTATCAAAAGAAAGTACATTGTTTATTATGTCTGCGCCGCTTTCAAGGGATTGGGTTATTACAGCAGGCTTTGTTGTATCTATGGAAATTACAACATCTGTATTTTTACGAAGCTTTTCAATAAGTGGAATTACGCGGTCAAGTTCTTCCTGCTCGTCTACGGGAGTAAAGCCCGGGCGTGTAGATTCTCCGCCTATGTCAATGATATCGGCCCCATCTTCTACAAGCTTCATGGCAAGGTCAAAGTCTCCGCGGCTGTTTTCGTAAAAGGAATCGGGTGTTGCATTTACAATGCCCATTACAAAGGCAGGGCGTTCGGTGCTTATGCGTTTACGGCCAAAGGTCATCTCAAGCATTTGCAAGCTCCTTTAAAGCACGGGCAATTTTTGCCGGTGACATACCGGCATCTTCCAGAATCTGTGCACGGTTTGCATGAGAATAAAATTTATCTTCAAAGGCAAGAAGCTTTGTATGCAGATATTTGTGACGGGCAAGTTCACCGCAAAGATACTCTCCAATACCGCCAGTTACTACACCGTCTTCTACAAAAAGTACACCCTTATACTGACTTGCAAGATCTATAAAATATTCTTCGTTAAACGGCTTAATAAAACGCAGGATGTAAATGTCGGCTTTGAGTTTGCTTACAGTGCTGTCCTTTACTGCTGCACTTACTTCGCTGTACATGCTTCCTGTTGTAACAATAAGATATTTGTTGCGCTGTGCTTTTCCTTCGCTCTGAAGCAGGATTCCTTTTCCTTCGTGAACCTTCTGTGAAAATTCCGGGAGTTCTGCAGGACAGACAGCCTTTGGTATTCTTATGACAACAGCACCGTCTGTTACAAGCGCATAATCAAAACAAACCTTTAAGTCTGCAGCACTTACAGGACTCATAATCTTAATGCCTGGGACCGGACGGAACAGGGCTATATCAAACAATCCCTGATGTGTAACTCCGTCTCCAGGAACTACACCCGCCCTGTCCAGAACAAAAACGCAGTGAGCCTTTTGCAGCGTTATGTCATGAATCATCTGGTCTACGGCACGCTGAATAAAGGTTGAATAAATGCAGACAACAGGAACAAGTCCGCCTTTTGCCTGACCACCCGCAAAGGTAACGGCATGTTCTTCGGCAATACCAACATCAAAAAAGCGTTCGCGGTATTTTTTGCTGAATTCTGTAAGGCCTGTTCCCTGAGCCATGGCAGCGGTAATTGCAGTAATTTTATTATCCTTGGATGCGGCGTCTACCATGATGTTTCCAAAAGCCTGTGTAAATGTCATTGAGTCGGAGGCTGCGGCTGTTTCAAATGTTCCGTCTTCTACATTGAACGGACCAACACCGTGGAAATTTTCAGGCGTAGTTTCTGCAGGTTCATAGCCCTTGCCCTTTTTTGTAACAACATGAACTACAACCGGGCGCGAAAGATTACGAACCTTGCGCAAAACATTTTCCAGAGCTTTTTCATTGTGACCGTTTAACGGACCAACATATTCAAAGCCAAGATCTGTAAAAAGATTATTTGCAAGGAGAAGCCCCTTGAGAGACCGCTTAAAACGGAAAATGAACTTATCTATCGAACGACCAAAGCTCGGCATTTTTTCTACCATGCGTTCTACAACCTTATCTACTCGGTAACGGAACGACTGGTATCCGCGGGACATTGTAAGTCGGCTAAGGTAGCGTGATACTGCACCGGTATTATGGTCAATGGACATCTGGTTATCGTTTAGAATTACGATCAGGTTTTTACGCATCTGACCTGCGTTGGAAAGTCCTTCAAAAGCCATGCCGCCGGTGAGCGCTCCGTCTCCCAAAACTGCAATAACCTTTCCGTCTTTTTTTTCAAGATTCCAGGAAGTCAAAAGCCCAAGGGCCGCACTTATAGAAGTTGAACTGTGTCCGCTTGTAAAAAAGTCGTGGTCACTTTCGTCTGTATTGGTAAAGCCGCTAAGTCCATTCTTCTGACGCAGGGTTTCAAACTCGCGGTAACGTCCTGTCAAAAGCTTGTGAGCATAACACTGGTGGCTTACATCAAAAATAATTGCATCGTTTGGAGAATCAAAAACCCTGTGAAGTGCAATGGTAAGCTCCACTACCCCAAGATTACTGGCAAGATGCCCGCCGTTGTGTCCAACTGTTGTTATGATTTTTTGACGGATTTCTGCTGCAAGTTGTTTGAGTTCTGATTGAGAAAGATTCTTTATATCTGACGGTGAATTTATAGTTTCCAGCATTTTATTATGAAAATTCGTCATTCTGAACTTGTTTCAGAATCTTTATATGAGATCCCGAAACAAGTTCGGGATGACATTTAAAAAAAAAGGGGATGTCCACAAAGACAAAACCCCTTATCTGAAACACAAGCTGTCGACAAAAAAACTACTTGCTCTTATGTCGATTTCTTCTAAGCATCTTCTTTCGCTTATGTGTCGCCATCTTCTGGCGCTTTCTTTTCTTACCACAAGGCACGATGG
>JAFZYR010000028.1 GCA_017616165.1 Treponema sp. | reverse complement strand
GGATTGCAGCGCTGCGCTCGCAATGACGTTGTTATCATAATATTGCATTTTGCGCAGTGTTGGAATAGAATATATATAGAAAAAAAAGGAGATTTTATGCTCAAGGCTCTCATACGTTTTTTTAAGGCGCTGAACAGCAATGTGCATCCCGGTGCAATTGCTCATGCCGTTTGTCTGGGAATGATTCTTGGTTTTATGCCAAAAACCAATGCCCTGTGGTACATTCTTACAATATTCTTCCTATTTGTAAGGATTAATAAAGGTTCTTTTATTCTGTTTACCTTCCTGTTTTCGCTGCTGGCCCCTACCTTGGACAACTTTTTCGACACAATCGGCTGGTGGTTCCTAAACATTGAAAAGCTAAGACCTTTCTTCTCCTGGCTGCTTGATATTCCGTTCGTGGGCTTTACAAAATTCAACAACACAATTGTAATGGGCTCACTTTTAGTATCTTTAGTGCTTTACATTCCTGTTTACTGGCTGGTACGCCTCTTCCTCAAATACTGGCGCGCCTTCCTTGCACCGGCAGTTCGCAAGACAAAGCTTGTTGTTTATCTTTCAAAACTGCCTCTCATTGTTAAAATAGGAGAAATGTCATGAAAAAAGAAGAAAAAACTCCAAAGGCAAAGAAGGAACCAAAGCCTCCAAAGGAAATCAAAAAATATCCTGCAAAAAAACTGCCTAAGCTTTTTAAAAAGACCTTTACACAAAAGCAGTTTGATAAGCAGATTCTCGGCAAGCTGTTTATTCCCGAGGACCAGAAATTTGTTTCTTCATTTTTCAAACCGGCAGGACAGAATAAAAAAGGCGTAGAACTCCTTGCAATTCCAAAGGACCAGCTTTTTGAAAAAAAGGAGCTTGGCCGTCTTGAAACAATGGCAGCCGAAATCAAACAGAACAAGGGACGCATCAAGCTTCTGCCGCTTATTGCAACTGTTGCTGTTGTTGCCGCTGTGATTATTACACTTACCCTTACAAAGAACATCATTGCCCGCAAGGTAATTACCTCTTCCTGCGAAAGCATTTTTGAAGCCAAGTGCGACATTGATTACTTAAACATAAGCTTTATAAAATCCTCATTCAGAATGAAGGGCTGGCAGGTTGCCAACAAAAAAGAACCGATGAAAAATCTGTTCTCGATAGAATCGCTTACCTTTGATTTTGATATGAACCAGCTGCTCAAGTCGCGCTTTGTTGCCAACGAGCTTTCCATTCTTGGCGTAGAGACAAACACCGACCGCAAATATTCTGGTGATATTTCTGCAAAGCGCCTTGCCAAAATCCAGAAGAAAAAGGAAAAGGAAGCAAAGAAAAAGGCCAAGCAGAATGAAAAGTCTGCCTTTATGGTTTCGCTGGAATCAAAAAAGGATGCAGCAATGGGCACCTTAAAGGATTCTATCTCGGGACTTTTTGATCAGTACAATCCGGAAACCATCTTAAAGGAATGCCAGGACCAGATGCAGACTCCTCAGGTTTCTAAGGATATTCAGGCACAGGCCAAGGCACTTACCGAAAAATATAAGGCCAAGCCAGATGAAATTAAAGCTAAGCTTGAAACAGTAAAGACTTCTTCTGACACAGTAATGAGCATTGATGTAAATTCACTTCAGTCAAATCCTACAAAAATCAAGGAAGCGCTTGATGCTGTAAACGACCTTAAGACAAATCTTGATTCCCTCAAAAATGATGCAGACACAGTTCTTAAGGAAGTTCAGTCAGATGTAAACGGAGTTGGTGGTCTTGCAACACAGCTTCAAAATGCAATCAACAACGACAAGGCAATTGTCCAGAAGCAGGTAAACAAGTTTACTTCAATTAATCTTGATACCGGCAAAAACTTTATTTCGGGCACCTTTGATTCAATCATTTATCAGCTGCTTGGAAAATACTATCCATATTACACCAAGGCTGTAGACATGCTCATGGATGCCAAGAACAACAAAAAGAATAAGCCAAAGAAGGAAAAGAAAACCTACACTGTAGCACGAGCCGACGGACGCACAGTTTACTATAAGTCCGACTCCGCACCAAAGTTCTGGATTAAAAAGGCTGCCGGTTCCGGTCCTGCCTTTGCCTTTGATGCTTCTGATTTGACAAACAACATGGATCTTACAGGAAAGCCTGCCGTAGCAAATATTACTGCAACCTTCCTGAATATTGACCACAAGGCAAAAATTACAGTTGATACCCGCGAGTCCTCTAAAGAGCCGTTAGTTCTTGCTAACTACAACTGCGACAAGCTTGCTCTAGCCTACCCTGCAGAAAAAATCGGAAACATTCCGGGAGTTCCTGGAATTGATTCTTCTAAAACTCAGCTTGATTTTATCCTCAAGATTTTTGAAAACGACGGCTTTAGCTTAAGCGGAACAAGCTTCTTTACAGAGCTTGCACTTTCTGCCCCAAGCTTTGAACCGGAATTTGTTTCTACAATTTATGCAAATACACTTCAAAAAATCCGTTCTATGAAGCTTGGAGTTGAAGCAGGCTTTACTCAGTCTTCGGGTATAGACCTTAAGCTCATGACCGATGTAGACCGTCAGTTTATGAATGCGTTTACCGCCGAAATGACAAATCAGCTTGGAGTAATTAAGGAAAAGGTTGAACAGGAAATGTTTGCCAAGATAAATGAGTTCTCTAACGGAGCATTTGGCGAAATCAACAGCTTTAATGATATTACAGAAAAGCTCAACGGCTACAAAAAGAATATTGATGACCTTTACGCAAAGGTTGATGCAAAACGCAAAGAGCTTGAAGATGCAACTGTAGGAAAGGCAAAATCTGCCGCAACCGATGCAGTTAATTCTGCCAAGGACAAGGCAACCGACGCTGCCAAGTCTAAGCTCAAGAGTCTGTTCTAGAATTACGCACGTTCACAGTCGGGAGCAGCTTTATTCCCGGCTGTGCATTTTTGCGTGCCTCAATCAAAACAAGATTTGCTGCCTCATCAGGAAACGGCTGGATTAATTCCAGCTGTTTTGGTTCCAGTGCGTGTCGTCCCAGCGCTTCAAAAATCTGAGCCAGTCGCTCCGGCCTGTGTATCATAAAAAAGCGCCCATGCGTATGAAGCAGAAAATCTGCAGCAGCCACTACATCTTCTATGGTGCACAAAACCTCGTGCCGCGCAATTGTTTTTTCATCGCGTGCATTCTGCTTTCCCTGACTGACAAGTGCATAAGGCGGATTTGACACCACTACATTAAAACTGTGTTTGGGGAAAAGTTCGGCTGCATTTTTAAGGTCGCCCTGCACTATGTCAATTTTGTCCCCAAGCCCGTTGAGTTCCACACTGCGCTTTGCCAGGTCCGCAGATTTTTTTTGAATCTCAAGTCCCGTAAAGTGTGATGCTTTGCAGGCCTTTTCCATAAGCAGAGGCAGAATGCCGTTGCCGGTTCCAAGGTCAATTACAGTGTCGCCCTCGCGCACCCCACGACAGGCAAACTCCGCAAGCTGCACCGCATCTATGCCAAACATAAAAGCCGCAGAGTCCTGAATAATTTTATTACCGTTTAAGAGTGTGTCTGTCTGTTCCATAATTACGGCATCTGGAAAACATCGCTCATTTCTGTTTTACCGTTGGTAAAGTGAGCGATTACAACATAGCACTGACCGCTGGTAATTTCAGAGATTGGAATTTCGTATTTTTGCTGGGCATTGTTAGTTGTAAAATCAATATATTTATCGCCTATAGATTTTTTATAAAATTCCCATTCTTTAACATCCCAGTTTTTACATACCTCATAACCTCTGTCAGTTACAGCAGTATGAACAAAAACAGGACCATCACTTGAAATAATTACCTTTGATGTAGACGTACTATACGGTAAAACCATATCATACGCACCAGTATTCACCTGTGGATCTATTGTGCCTGTGTAAAAATATGTTGGGTATGAATAGTTTCCGGTAGGAACATGGTGTATAATCTTGACAAATTTATCTGCAGGAAGTGTCAGATTGCTTGCTTTTATTGTATAAAGTCCATTAATTATTTCTCTTTCTGAAATTTTAGTACCCAATTTTTGATCATCACATTTAGTCCATGTACCATCTGTGTTTAGATAATAACTTGTAATTGTTCCATTAGAGAGATATTGTTTTGTAAAACCTGCAGTTGTTTTTGAAGTTATAAACAAATTCCACAAAGTACTCTGTTTTTCTATAGAAGTTACCGGAAACCATTGGATACCTGTAGCAGCACTGCCTTTTCCCTTATTACCGGCTTTGTCATAAGTTTCTGCAATAATATGTAACCGAGAATCAGAATCCAAGTTTATATCCCAGTCATAAATCTTTATGGAATCCCCTTCAAAATAATGTTCATATCCATTTATTGAAATTATTCCATGGTCAGGACCAGATTGTTCATCAGTAATAGTAATTTCAACATATGGTTTAGAATAAAATGGAAGTGTAAAATCCATATCTGGTGGTGTATTATCATATTGAATACCGGTAACAGGACCAAATTTTACTTCTTTGCCTGGTGAAACACGGTTATTTTTTATACCATAAACAGTACAGGTATATTCTTCTGCATATAGATAATTATCAAAAATTTTAACTTTTATAGAATTATCTCCTTTGACAAAATGTTTTCTGCTATACTCTCCATCAACTTCTGGAATATAATAATAATTCGAAAAATCTGCATATATTGCATCAAATTTTTTCCATGCATCTTCATCAATAGTTACGGTTACATCAAGTACACGAGAACCATCTCTTGGCGATTCAGAAATATGTACCTGACAGTTTTGAATTGAATATTCTAAAGAATCCGACACCGAATTTGAATTAATCTCTAAATCTGATATTTCTGTATAAAAACATCCGTTATAAAGATTAAATCTCGGACATATCTTGTAATTATTATTTTGAGCAATATCTATATTATCAGAAAAAATCGTCTTTGCATAAGCCTCATCGCGAACCTGAAGTAAACCATTAATAGGATATCCGCTCGAAGAAAAGAAACTTACATTGTTACCATCTTTTTTATAGGATATAGAACTTGATTCTGGAATTGTGTATTTAACTTCTGCTCTGTTTCCCATATCATCTGCAACAATTAAAGTAAGTTCAGTTCCGCCTATCTTTTCTACATCAAGATCGAGCTCCCAATAATAATGTTCTTCGCTTTCTATATCAACAGGCACAAAATTCGCGGTAATTTCCTTATTATATTTATTTATATATCTACATTGAATAGTCATGCTTTCAATAGGAATTGTTGTCCACCCATATAGTGAACAAAGCCCCCATACATCATTTAAACTATTCAAATAAAGTTTCTTTAAATGATTATTGTATTCAGTACTATCAAACGTAATTTCATTTTCAGTATATTTATTACTTATGTAGTCAGACCACTCATTATTTCTATCAAAACCACCATTATAAAGCCTGTAATAAAATGTATCTGGTTTGAAGAAGTTTTTGTAATCTCGTTTTATTACTGTAAATGCATTATTAATTGAATGATCATAAGCATCTTTTTCTTCAGGAGTATTACCGGCTCCATCTAAAACATCAACTGTTATATTAACGGCTCCATTTTGTGATTTCATATAATGTTTTATGCAGAATGTTACATAGCCATCTCCATAATCAACCCATTGTACTGCTTGATTCTTATCATTTATGTAATAGTAAGTTGTTTTATCATCCTTTCCGTTAATATTTACATCTTCTGCATAAAATGGTTCTTTTGTATGATGCTCGTTTATTCTTACAGCTCTTATTCCACTATCTGCATCATAAAATACTCCATAAAGATAGATTACTTCTCCTGCTCTGTTATGCAACTGATCTTCTCTTGCAATAATAACTTCGTCTGCATTTAATGACATAGAAAGATTGAGGCTACCATATTTAAATTCATCATCTTCTTCCAGCTCATCTATTGAATCTATAGAAATTTCGTGTCTTGTTGCTTTAAATATATATTGAACTGGTTTACTATCTTCTGTGGCATATCTGTACCTTACAATAAATGAATAATCAGAATTATTATTACCTTTGAGAGAAAGATTATAATCTTTTCCATCTACATTCTGCAAAACAAAAATATTCTTCAGTGTAATATCTATTTCATAATATGCAGTTTCTTTATCTTTAAAAAATTCTTTTAACTCTCCACCTTTTGGATAAAGAAAAAGATTAGTATTTGAAGAATCAAAACTTGGTTTTTCAAACTTTCCTAAAAGATTTTCTCCTAAGTATTCAATAAAAATGTTTTTATAATTTCCCTGATTATCTTTTTCCAATACATTAAGAGGATCCATAGGCATATTAAAATGAATAACTATTGGAGTATTCAAATAATTCGGTGACTTAGACTCCGGCTCATAGTACACCACTGCAGGAATAAGCACGCACACCGGTCTGATTAAAATGTCATCGGCAGCCTTGAGCAACTTTACGGTAACCTTGTAAATGCCTTTGGAGGGGTCGCTTTCGGCCTGGTTTATTGTAAAGTCTACACAGTCGGCGCGGCTTTGGGACGGGTCATTTACGCAGACTGCTTCAAAGCCGTGGAAAACGTAGTCTTCGGTATTCATTGTAAACTGCAGCGTGGTTGTAAAGCCAAGCTTGCAGTCTTTTTCGCCTTCAGAAAGGAAGGAACCCATTGCAGGGTCAGACCTTACTATAAGCTGATGTGTAAGGGCGTTTTCGTAGGCAATTAATTCTTCTAATTGTGATTTAACATCATTGCCCTTAAGAAAGTTTTCGCAGCCTGTAAGAAAAGTAAGCAAAACAATAATAAGTCCGGAAAATAACAGGCTTCTAAAAAAAGTCAGATACTTGTTGTTCATAAAGAGTCTCCTGCTTTTATTTTACAGGATATATGAATAAAAAACTAGTTTTCTTTCTTCACTCTTCATTCCTCAAACCAGTTTTCGAGCATGAGCGGGCAAACCTGCTGGATAGGCTCAAAGTGTTTGATATTGCGGGTTACTAAAATCATGTTGTTGGCAACGGCAATGGAGGCAATCTGGGTGTCGGGAAAATCAACAGGAGTTCCAACCTGCTTTAATCGTGCACGAATATCGGCTTGAATCCAGGCAGCGTGATTATCATATTGAATGATTTCAAAAGTTGATTGCACATCTTTTATTATTTTTGAAAAAAGAAAATCCTTTCTTTTACCCTGCTCCAGTATGTTTACACCATAAATAAGTTCATTCCACACAGTAGAAGGTAAAGCACACAGATTCTGATACTCAATCATTTTTTTGCAGACAACCTTATCAGGTGATGGCTTAAGTATTTCAGAAATCAAATTTGAATCCAGCAAATAATAAGGTCTTATCATAATTACACCTCATCAAAAATATGTTCAGAATCTTCACGACCGTAACAGCTGGTTTCTCTTAAACTATCAAAATAAGAAGTGTAATCAAAATCATCATACTCCAGCCCATACTCTTTGCGGCTCTCCTGAATTTTTTCTACAAGACTCTTTTCTTTTGGCGCAGCTGCCTTTTCAAAATCTTCTTTAGAAACCAGATAAGCTACAACCTTATTATGACGCATTATCTGAACCGGTGACCCGTTTTCTGCCTGATGAATATAAAACGGCAGGCGATTTTTAGCTTCGAAAATTGGAATTGCATTATTAGTGTTTGCCATGTGGTAATCCTCCTGACGCTTTAATTATGAATGCAATATAGCTATTTGTCAATGTTGTGGCTATTTATTTTCAAGAGATTCTGAAACAAGTTCAGGATGACGGGTCACTTCCACAAAAAAAAGATTTTTACTATAATAGGTGAAATATTTTATATTTAAGGTGGCACAAATTGAGTAAGTATCCATTTGAAACAATCGAGCCTAAATGGCAGAAGTATTGGGACGACAACAAGACTTTTAAGGTAACCGAGGATGAATCTGTTCCGGCTGAAAAACGCATGTATGTACTGGACATGTTCCCGTATCCAAGTGCAGCCGGCCTTCATGTTGGACATCCGGAAGGTTATACCGCAACTGATATTTACTGCCGCTACCTACGTATGAACGGATACAACGTTCTTCACCCTATGGGCTATGATGCCTTTGGTCTTCCTGCAGAAAACTATGCTATTAAAACCGGAACTCATCCAAAAGTAACTACAAATGCAAATATCGAAAAATTCACTCAGCAGATTAAGTCGCTCGGATTCAGCTATGACTGGGACCGCTGCGTATCGACTTGTGAGCCAGATTATTACAAATGGACTCAGTGGATTTTCCTGCAGCTTTACAAAAAAGGCCTTGCTTACGAAGCAGAAACTCCAATCAACTGGTGTCCAAGCTGTTTGACAGGTCTTGCCAACGAGGAAGTTAAAGAAGGCAAATGTGAACGCTGTGGTGCAATTGTAACTCATAAAACAATCCGCCAGTGGATTTTAAAAATTACAGAATATGCAGACCGTCTGGACAACGATCTTGAAGGTCTTGACTGGCCTGAAAGCGTAAAGGCAATGCAGCACAACTGGATTGGAAAATCAACAGGTGCCGAAGTTACCTTTACAGTTGCCGACAAGGACGGAAAGCCAACCGACAACAAGCTTACAGTTTATACAACCCGCTGCGATACTTTGTTTGGTGCAACTTATATGGTAGTTAGCCCAGAGCACAAGATTATCCCGGCAATTACAACTGCAGAACAGGCAGACGCCGTAAAGAAATATCAGGAAGAAGCCGCAAAGAAGTCTGATCTTGAACGTACAGACCTTGCAAAGGATAAAACCGGTGTATTCAGCGGAAGCTATGCAATCAACCCTGTAAACGGAAAGCTCATCCCAATCTGGATTGCAGACTATGTTCTTATTTCATACGGAACCGGTGCAATTATGGCTGTACCTGCTCACGATGACCGCGACTGGGACTTTGCCAAAAAGTTCAACCTGCCGATTATCGAAGTTTTGAAGAGCGAAGTTGACGTACAGACTCAGGCTTGGACAGAAGACGGAATCCATGTAAACTCTGAATTCCTTGACGGACTGAACAAGCAGGATGCCATTAACAAAATGCTTGAATGGCTTGCAGAAAAGGGCGTTGGTAAAAAGGCTATCAACTACAAGCTCCGCGACTGGATCTACAGCCGTCAGCGCTACTGGGGTGAACCAATTCCTCTGGTACACTGCCCGACTTGTGGTACAGTGCCGGTTCCGGAAGAAGAACTCCCACTCACCCTGCCTGAAGTAAAAACTTACCAGCCAACTGGTACCGGCGAGTCTCCTCTTGCTGCAATTGATTCCTGGGTAAACTGCAATTGTCCTAAGTGTGGCGGAGCTGCAAAGCGCGAAACAAACACAATGCCTCAGTGGGGCGGAAGCTGCTGGTACTACCTGCGCTACCTTGACCCTCACAACGATAAGGAATTCTGTGCAAAGGATAAAGAAAAATACTGGATGCCTGTAGACTTGTATATTGGTGGTGCTGAACATGCCGTTCTTCACCTGCTTTATGCACGCTTCTGGCACAAAGTCCTTTATGATATTGGAGTTGTTTCGACAAAAGAGCCGTTCCAGCGCCTTGTAAACCAGGGTATGATTACTTCTTTTGCCTTCCAGCGCAAGAACAAGACTCTTGTTCCAGTTGACGAAGTTGAACAGAAGGACGACGGCAAGTTTATAGAAAAAGCAACCGGTGAAGAGCTTGAACAGATTGTTGCAAAGATGAGTAAGTCGCTCAAAAACGTTGTAAACCCTGATGACGAAATTAAAGCCTACGGTGCCGACAGTGTTCGTATGTACGAAATGTTCATGGGACCTCTTACAATGTCTAAGCCTTGGTCAACACAGGGAATTGTCGGAATCCACCGCTTCCTTGAAAAAGTTTGGGCCGTTAGCGAAAAGCCAATGGCTGACATTGACATAACATGTAAGCTCGAAGACAAAGCCCTGGTCAGCGCACGCAAAACCTTTGCTCAGACTGTAAAGAAGGTAACTGACGACACAGCAACATTAAACTTTAATACAGCTATAAGCCAGATGATGATTTTCATTAACGAAGTTAGTAAGCTTAATGAAGTTCCAAAGAGCATGTGGGCCGACTTTGTAAAGATCTTGTCTCCATACGCACCACACCTTGGCGAAGAGCTCTGGGAAAAGCTTGGCAACAAAAAGACAATTGCTTACGAAGCATGGCCAACAGTAAATGCAGAGTTTACAAAGGATGATGAAGTTCAGATTGTAGTAATGGTAAACGGAAAGCTCCGCGACAAGTTCATGGCAGCCCCAAATACCGACCAGGAAGAACTCAAAGCAACAGCATTTACTCTTGAAGGTGTAAAGAAGTTTACCGACGGACATGAAGTTGTAAAGACGATTGTTGTGCCGAATAAGCTGGTAAATATTGTTGTTAAATAGAAACGTCATTGCGAGCGAAGCGAAGCAATCCACGTATTAGAATGCATACTTATATGTGGATTGCCACGTCACTACGTTCCTCGCAATGACACATAGTCACCCCGAACTTGTTTCGGGGTCTTTTACTTAACCTCAGTGACGGAATTTATAAGATTAAATACATACTTAAATCCCGTCGCTGCAATTGCCTTATCTGCTTCATTCGACATGGTCATAAAGTAGAGCTTGTTGCCGGCGTCTTCGGAATCGTTGTAGGCAGACATCAAAAGGCCAATGCCCGAAGCGTCAAGTTCTACAAGACGAGACATATCAAGTACAACGTTGTTTTTCTGAACTGCATCGTACAGGGTATCCTGGAATTCACCAAGGGTATAGGCATTCAAAGCGCCGTCAAGTTCATATAAGTGATAGTTTGCACCATCTTTTTCTGTAATTGCAATCTGTTCCATAATTCACTCCTCCTGTAAAATTAAAGGCCAGCGTTCTTGATCATCTCGTCAAGATTACTCAAATCCGGAATGTCCGGGTCGTCTGGAAGGACGTTATCGTTTATGAAGAAGTCGTCTTCGGGAGCGGCGGGTGTTTCTGAAGAAGTTGGAGCTTCTGCGGGCCCTTCGAGAGCCTCAGGGAGTCGTTCGCTTCGCGAACTCTCCAAGTTTCCTTCGGAAACTTGCACAGCGGCAACTTCTTCTGAAGTGGTTTCTGCAGGCTCTTCTGTAACCTCTGGGGCCGAGATGTCTGCAAACTCTTCGGCATTGCCTTCTTCTGTAACTGGCTCTTCTTCACCCTCAGCAGCTTCTGCACCTTCTTCTTCGTTGAACTGGCGGGCAGTTTCGTACTTCAATACAAGGATAGAAACGTCGTCTTCCATTTCCTTTGACATAAACTTCATGAGGCTGTCAAAGGTAAACTGGGCCATACGCTGTGCCGGATAAGTTGAGTTATCAAGTACGCACTGCTGGATTCTTTCCTTACCAAACTGTTCACCACGAAGCGAGTGTGACTGAACAAGACCGTCGGTACAGGCAAGAATAATATCACCACGATTAAGCTTGGTTGTCTTAACGCTGATATACGGAGAAATATCCTTAACAAAGCCAAGAATGTGTCCACTACCCTGAATCTCAATTACGTTGTTATAAACCTGAGTATAGAGCATCAAGGCCGGAATACCACAGTTGATGTAGTACATTGTATCGGTTTCAAAATCAATCAAAGCAAACAGACCGGCAAAGATTGTACCCTTGTTCAGCGAGTCACGGATAAAGCTGTTAATCTTAATTACAAGCTCTTTAAAGTCGTGAGTTTCGGCAAGGTAGGTTCGGATGATGGACTTTAAAATTACCATGTTCATGGAAGCCGCAATACCTTTACCGGACATATCGCCTACTACAAACAGGTGGCGGGTTTCGGTAAGACGAATCATATCAATAAATTCACCACCAATGTTTCGGGCAGGAACCATCAGGTAACCGGTATCTACCTTATCATTTTTAACGTGGTCAATGTTTTCCTGAATAGAAGTAATGATCTGAGAAGACATCTTAATTTCGCGGTTTACTACCGAAATGATTTCCTTGTTGGAAATGTTACGCATGTAGTAACCGAATACAAAGAAGTATGAATACAGCTTTAAGAAGGTGTTGTAGTCGTAATCCTTGTAGTGGTCGCCGCTGACCTTTTTACCGATTGTAATAAGACCAAGAATATTGTGACCTTCGTTCAAAATGAACATTGCATCAGACTTAGTTTCCTCAAAGAATTTTGTAAGCTGTTCTTCGATTGTAGAAAGGTCATGAACGTTTCCAACCTGCGAATAACATACAACCGAACGGTTAATATTAAGCAGGGTTTCGAACATTACATTGTTTACAGGAATTGTAGTTGTAAAGCCGTTTGAAGTATAGGCAGTTTCCAGAACGTTCTTGTTGTTCAAAATGTATACGTTCATAGAGCTGGCTTCTACGTGCTTATGGAAGATTGCGTACATTCGGTTGATGATATCATCCATTTCGCCGGAATAGTCAATTGAACCAAGCTGACGCTCAAGAGCCGGACCATAATCCGAAGAATAAAGTCTTGAGTTATTTGACATTACATCCGAAATGAACAGCGCAAACAAAATTGCAATAATAGAAACTACAATAAACAGAACAATAAAGTTTGATGTATAAAAGTTTCCGGAAGGCTGAAGGAACATTACTGCAAGACCAATAGCAGCACCCGGAATAATATAGCTGATCAAATTCTTAAACAGAGTTGCAACATAGGCTCGTCTTGACGGAACAGATTTTTTCTGCAGGGCCAGAACAATAAGAACATACATTGCAAGGTATGAATACATATAAAGCGAAGCAAACGAAGCATTTACAGAAGCAAGGAATCTGAACAGGTAAGAAAGTGCCCACATAAGTACGACACCTTCAAAAATTACAATACTCTGATATTTCTGAAGCTGGCTGCCCTTTCTTTCTTCAAAAACCATAAGGAAGAGGAAGGCGGTTCCCGGAACAAGCAGCTTGTAAAGTGTATTATAAACAAATACCCAGTCCCATGGGAAAAACTTTTGAGCCTCGCCGCTAAAGAACGGTTCAGAACCAATATTCATGTTAAGGGTTTCGTCAATAGAAATGTCCTGGAACTGGAAGAATACAACGTAAACCGCAAAAATATAAAGCAGCCACTGAACAATTCTTGGTAAGGCCTTGTTGATTTTTACAGAAAGCCCGATAAGTCCAAAGCTGAACGAAACCAGGAATATACCATCAAGACAGAATATGATGCGGATAAAGTTTATGGTAAGAGATTCCAGCCACTTGCCCTTGAAAAGCATTACAAGAATATAAAGGAAAACCTCAAGGCTGGCAAAAAGCAGAGGAACCAGCAGCGAGTTACCGGAATTGGAAAGCTCGTTACCGTGTTTATCTATATAGTAAGTAATGAATATAAAGCATGCTAGAAGAAGACAATTTAATAGAATAAAAACCATATTAGTAACCTACCTTGGCAATCATCATTGTAACGTCATCATGAAGTTTTTTATCGCCGTTATATTTCCAGATAAGATCTACAATATCATCAACAAATTCTTTTGGAGATTTAGAGGCACCCGCAATGAGTGTCTTTTTATAAATATCTGTATCACCAAGCTCAACGCCAGAATCATCCATTACTTCGGAAACACCGTCAGTTGCCATAAGGATGGTATCTCCTCGGAACAGGCGTTTTTCGGCAACGGTAACATCACCCATATCAAGAATTCCGACAAGCGAAGCATTAGAAGTAAGCGGCTTGATTCGGTAGCCGTCCGGAGAAGGTGAAAGAATAATAGGATCCGACATGGAAGCATTGATGTAGCGGATCTTCATTTTTTCGGTATCGATAATACTAAGGAACAATACAGTATATTTATCCTGAAGGTGCATGCCCTTAATTGATTTATCAATAGCCTTGATTACGCCAACCAGGTCTTCCTTGTCTTCGATAATCTTTACAGTGTTCATTACCAAACCCATGATGAGCGCGGCAGGAAGTCCCTTACCCGAAACGTCTCCAAGCATGAGCAGGGTTTTGCTCTTATCAATAGGAAGAATTGAAAAGTAGTCGCCCGATACGTTTACAAGCGGACGGAAGTAAGTAGCAATCTTGAGGTTTGGAATATTTGGAATCTTCTGCGGAAGGAAGGACTGCTGTGTTTCGGCAAGCTGCTGCCATTCCTTTGTTGTAGCCGCAATTTCAGAAAGCTGAGAAATAGTACCTGTTCGTTTGATAAAGCGCTTGTATTCTTCAAAGAGCTGCTCATAAATACTCTGGTCAAAAAGTCTTGTATAAGTACAGAAAACAAACATATGCTGCTTTTCTGAACACAAGAAGAAGCCGCGTGACTTTTTAAGGCGTGAGGTAACACCAAAGTGGCGGTCAAAGTAGTAGTAGCCGTCCTTCCAGTTTACTTCAAAGTTCTGACACATTTTTTCGCGGATATTTTCAGAAGCAGTGATTCTGTTTGGACTGTTGTATAAGGTATAGTTTTTTTCACGATCAATAAGAAGGACAGCACAGTCTCCCCTTCTTTCCAGAAAGTCTCCGATTGCAACATAAAAATCATCAAGAGTATAACAGAAACGGAGTCTGTCAATAAATTTTTTGATGATTACAGTCTCACCCTTTTCCAGTGTATCGTGGCGAACCTTGGAAATAAGAGCATCCTTGAGCTTGAGTGCAAGAAAAATTACTGCCCAAAAGAAAACAGCAACGGCAAGCAGCGAATAAACAGAAGGTTTTGCATCTGCCTTTGCCGGAATAAGAAATAATGAAAAGCCTATAAATAAAACAACCGCAAAAATATATACGAAAATTGTTACGATTTTTCTCCGCGTCTTATACATACTCACCTCAAATTTATGATACTACTATTCTATCACATTATCGGCAAATTTGGGGAAAATTCGTACTTTTTTTCGTCATTGAAGGGCAAACACTCCGTCATTGCGAGCGCAGCGCGGCAATCCAAGTCGTCATTGCGAGCGCAGCGCGGCAATCCATTTGATTGCTATTGCTCCAGCTTAGACAGCGGCATTAAGTCCGGGTTGCTTGGTGGGTTTTCAAGCTCCATATAGGCCTGAAGAAGCTCTTTTTGCTTACTGCTGAGCTTCTGAGGAATCTGAACCATGAGTTTAACGTAAAGATCGCCCTTGCGAGTGCTTCCAGCCATAGGAACACCCTCGCCTTTTATGCGCAAAAGCTTTCCGTTGGTGGTTCCAGAAGGGATTTTTATGGTAACCTTCTTTCCGTCAAGGGAATTTATGGTAATATCGGCGCCAAGTGCAGCCTGAGCCATAGAAACCGGCACTGCACAGTACAAATCCTGACCGTCGCGTTCGAAAAGTGGATGAGAATCTACGTGGAGTACTACTACCAAGTCTCCTGCTGGTCCACCGTTTTCTCCTGCGTCACCCTGGCCCGGAATTACAATGCGTTTTCCGTTGTCTGAACCGGCTGGAATCTTGAGCGACATCATCTTGCTCTTTTCGGTAATACCGGTTCCGCGGCAGCTTGGACAAGGCTTGTCTATTGTTACGCCCTTACCACGGCAGGTAGGACAGGTCTGCTGAATTGTAAAAAAGCCGTTGCCCTGACGAACCTGGCCCATTCCATTACAGGTTGGACAGGTCTTTTTGCTTGAGCCTGCGGCTCCACCCGTTCCGTGACAGGCAGAACAGGCTTCGTTGTGTTTAAAATGAATGTCGGCAGAGGTTCCGTAAACGGCATCCTTAAACAGGATGTGAAGGTCGTATCGGAGCGAAGAACCGGCTGCAGGACCACTGCGTCTGCTTCCTCCGCGGGAACCGCCTCCAAAGCCACCGCCAAATATGCTTTCGAAAATATCGGAGAAGCCGCCACCGGCTCCACCAAACAGGTCGCTAAAGTCATGGAAAGCGTGTGAATACTGGGCTCCGCCGCCACCGCCGCCTCCCATTCCTTCAAGGCCGGCAAAACCGTACTGATCATAAATAGGGCGTTTTTCTTCATCGGACAAAATCTCGTAGGCTTCTGTAGCCTCCTTGAATTTTTCCTCGGCCTCTTTGTCGCCTGGATTTCGGTCCGGATGATATTTTACGGCAAGCTTACGGTATGCCTTTTTGATGGTATCCTGGTCTGCCGATTTTTCAACACCTAATACTTCATAATAGTCGCGTTTTGCCATTTTGGTTTATCCTGATTAGTGGATTGCTTCGCTACGCTCGCAATGACGTCATTGCGCGACTTTTGCGCAGCAAAACGTCGGTAAGCTTTGCGTCAGGAGCGCAGCGACGTGGCAATCCATTTTTTTATTTTTCATCATCCTTGACTTCGTACTCTACATCGTCTGCAGAGCCTTTGTCAAAGCCGGACTTCTTTTCGCCTTCTGCACCAGCGTCTGCGGCACCTTCTGCACCGGCGTCTGCACCGGCAGCGCCTTCTGCACCACCTTGAGCTCCAGCTGCACCCTGCTGCTTGTAAAGCTCTTCGGCAATCTTGTAAGAAGACTGCTTAAGCTCTTCTGTCTTAGCCTTGATGTCTTCTACGTTGTCACCCTGGAGAGCCTGCTTAAGGGCAGCAATTGCAGCTTCTACCTTTTCTTTTTCTGCACCGTTAATCTTGTCTCCAAGATCCTTGATAGATTTTTCGGTTGCATAAATGAGGCTGTCGGCTTCGTTGCGGGCATCTACGCCTTCGCGCTTAGCCTTATCTGCTGCAGCATTTGCTTCGGCATCCTTAACCATCTTTTCAATTTCTTCATCAGAAAGTCCGGAAGAAGATGTAATCTGGATGTGCTGTTCCTTACCTGTACCAAGATCCTTAGCAGATACGTGAACAATACCGTTGGCATCGATATCGAAGGTTACTTCAATCTGTGGAACACCACGTGGAGCAGCCGGAATACCTACCAGGTCAAAGCGTCCGAGAGTTCTGTTCTGGTCTGCCATTTCGCGTTCACCCTGAAGTACGTGAATTGATACAGCAGTCTGTCCGTCGGCAGCAGTAGAGAAGATCTGGCTCTTCTTTGTAGGAATAGTTGTATTGCGAGGGATAAGCTTTGTGAATACGCCACCCATTGTTTCAATACCAAGTGAAAGAGGAGTAACATCAAGAAGGAGAACATCCTTTACGTCACCGCCAAGTACACCACCCTGGATTGCTGCCCCTACTGCAACTGCTTCATCTGGGTTTACAGCACGGCTACCCTCTTTACCAAAAATCTGTTTAACAACTTCCTGAACCTTTGGCATACGAGAAGAACCACCAACAAGGAGAACCTCATCAATGTCGGCAGCAGAAATACCTGCATCGGCAAGAGCCTTGCGGCAAGGTTCCTTTGTGCGTTCATAAAGGCCATCAGTCATCTGTTCAAACTGAGCACGTGTCAAAGACTTCTGCAAGTGCTTTGGACCTGTTGCATCAGCAGTGATGAATGGAAGGTTGATATCTGTAGTTGTCTGGCTTGAAAGGCTGATCTTTGCATTTTCAGCAGCTTCACGCAGACGCTGCATAGCCATTGGATCCTTAGAAAGGTCAATGCCTGTATCTGCCTTAAACTGATCTACGAGCCAGTTGATGATTACACGGTCCCAGTCATCGCCACCAAGGTGAGTATCACCGTTTGTAGACTTAACTTCGAATACACCGTCACCAAGCTCAAGAATAGAAATATCAAAGGTACCACCACCAAGGTCGTATACAGCAATTGTCTTTTCCTTGTCCTGATCCTTATTGAATCCGAATGCAAGAGAAGCAGCTGTAGGCTCGTTGATAATACGCTTTACATCAAGGCCTGCAATCTTACCGGCATCCTTTGTTGCCTGGCGCTGAGAGTCGTTGAAGTAAGCAGGTACTGTAATAACAGCTTCTGTTACAGCTTCTCCAAGATAGTCTTCTGCAGTTTTCTTCATTTTCTGAAGGATGAAAGCAGAGATTTCCTGTGGTGAATACTGCTTTGCAGCTCCGCCCTCTTCTACTTCTACACGGCAGTCTGAGCCGTTATCAATTACTTTATATGGAAGCTTTGTTGCTTCACCCTGAAGCTCACTGAATCTGTGTCCGATAAGACGTTTTACAGAATAAATTGTGTTCTTAGGGTTTGTTACCATCTGGTTTTTAGCAGGAGCACCAACAATGCGGTCTCCCTTAGATGTAAATCCTACAATAGAAGGTGTTGTTCTTCCGCCTTCTGCATTCTGAATTACGACTGGTTCGCCGTTTTCCATTACAGCGACACAAGAGTTTGTTGTTCCCAAGTCAATACCAATAATCTTACCCATAATTTATACCTCTCAATATTATTTACTTATTTATCACCATCGTCATTGCGAGGAGCGCAGCGACGTGGCAATCTACTTACCTGGATTGCTTCGCACTTTGTGCTCGCAATGACGGGCTATTGTTTTGGTACCTTAACCATTACCTTAGCATGTCTTATAACCTTATCTTTAAGCTTGTAGCCCTTAAGATAAACCTGAGCCAGTGTTTCTTTTTTGGCTTTTTCGTCTTCCTGACGGCCAATGGCTTCGTGCTCTTCCGGATTAAACTCGTCGCCTTCTTTTCCGTAGCTTACAAGACCATATTTGTCTTCGAGCAGTTTAACCAGCGATTTGTTTATCATCTTGATTCCGTCTGCAATAGATTTTGCGTCCTTTGCATCCTTTGCGGCATCAAGAGTGCGGTCAAAGTTGTCCAGACTGTCGAGCAAGTCACCAAGCAGCGAAGCATTTGCATAAGCTACAGCTTCATCCTTCTGCTGCATCATGCGCTTGCGCCAGTTGTCATTTTCAGCAGCCTTGTAAAGTGCCTGAGTCTTAAGATCTGCAATCTCTTTTTCCAGAGCAGCAATTTTTTCTTCGGGAGTAAGCTCCTTTTCAGAAGCGGCAGCATCTGCACCGTCTGTGCCATCTGTGGTTCCTGAGGCACCGTCTGTGGTCCCTGAAGCACCATCTGTGGTCCCTGAGGCACTCGAAGGGCCACCTTCTGATCCAGCGTCTGTTCCAGCTTCAGCTGCACCTTCGTTCTGAACCTTTTCTTCTTCCAAATTTTCGTTTTCTTTGTCTGACATTACACTACCCACAAAGTAAAATTTTATTCTTACTTTAAAATTAATGATTTATGCGTGTAATCGTCAACAGAATTTAGAAAAATTTTGTGATTTTTTTGCATTCCTGGCCATCAAAAAGGGAAATTCCGTACCAGGAATCTTCAATTGTCGGGTCGCGGGCTATATAGTAAAAGCCATCCGGGCTGTTGGCAAGAGCGGTAAAGCAGCCTACGGCATCAGAAACCACTTTTGTAATTTTGCCCGCAGCGTAATCATAGCATACAAAGTTTATTTCATTGTTAATACTCGCAGGAAGGACAATTTTACCGTTGGATTCAAAGCCATAGCCAAAGAAGCAGTCAAAGCCTTGTGGAAGCAGGGCATCATCACCAAGATTAATTTCCTGAGCCTTTTCCGGAGCATCGTCCAGATTAAATGAATAAAGCATGGCTTCCCGGGTAAATTTTTCACGGCAGCTTAAGAAGGCATAAACTTTTGAAACGCTCGCCCCTTTTGACTTTTCCACAGGTATGAGCCTTAAAAAGTCGGAATCCTTTGCAGTGCTAAAGCATTTGTGAATATCGTCTTCAGTTATATAAAAAGCATTGTTCTTTGTGTCATCGCGGGTTCCTCCGGCAACGCACACGCCATCATTTGTAAAAAAGAAATTAGAAACAAAGCAGTCGATATAGCCGGTCCACACCGAACGAAGCTTGATTTTCCGTCCGTTCAAGGAGTATTTAATAGAATATAATGTAAAAGAAAAGCCCTTGTTGTCTATAAAAGACGAAGACTGAGCAAGGATATAATTTGAACCCGCATAAACCTGGTTGGCCTTTAAGTCAACCTTTGATGCAAGCTTTTGCCCCGTAATATGATAAAGCTTTTTATTCTGCTGATTCCAGGCAAGAATATATCCCTTTTTTTTGGAGGCAGCAGTTGCATTTTGAGTAAAGCTGTCCGGAACATTAAAAAAATCATGCTGTGTAATTCTGTCTTCTTCAAGCGAGGAAGGACTAAAAGAATAAAGCTTTCCATATATTACATAAGGAAGGACAGCAGCTTCACCGCCAGAGGCATCTTGAGGACAAGCAGAAAATAAACACAGACAGAATAAAAAAAATACCGCAAGCTTTAGACAACCTGCGGTATTACTTCTGCCCTTTGCGGTTGCATTGGACAGAGTTTGCATTAGTATTCCCTTATGTTTTCAAATACTTTTGTGAAGTATGGAGAGAACATAATTTCTTCGGCAAGAACGATGTTCTTTTTTGCACTGTTCATGTAGTCGTTGATTGCAGCCTTTCTCTTAGAAGAGCTGTAGAAGTAACGTACATAGTAGTAGTCCTTTACGATTGTGTACAGTCCAGAGGTTGTCCAGTCAATGCGGTTGTCGTTAGAGTCAATGTCCCAGCCATAAAGGTTGTAAACCCACCATACAACTTTTGTACAGTACCAGGTGTAGGTATCGGCTTTTGTAACAACATTAAAGATGTTTACGGTGTTCTTGAAGAAGCCGTATTCCATGTTTGTGTTGTCCATATCACAGTAGTAATCCATGTAAGCCTGAGCTGAATCGAGCTTAGATTTTGTCAAAGTATATTTTGGATTAAGAACAGCAGCATTTACCTTTGTACGCCAGTTGTAAGCTGACTCATAACCTGCACCCTTAGAGATTGCAGTTTCGAGACAGTAAACGTTTTCGTTGTAAGGGTCATACTTATCAAGATCAAGAACTGCTGCGTGATAGTATGAACCAGGGAGTGTCTTTGGAGAAACCCAGTCTACTACAGTTCCAATAAGGTCGTCTGTTCCGCCTGAAACGTAAACAGCACCATCCTTGTTAAACGGCATGTTCTGCATTGCAGGATAGCTGCTTGAGCTTGAGCTTGAGCTGCCTGAACGAGCTGCGCGTGCTTCTGCATAACGAGCGCCTGTTTCTGCCATGCTGGTTCCGTACTTTGCATCAAAAGCCTCGAGTACTTCAAGGTCGCCGTCATTTCCAAGTGCTTCCAAAACTGCTGCAAAGTCTGAATCAACTTCGTTTTCCCAGGCCTCAATATCAGCCGGAGCTACACCAGAAGCAATTACATCAATTTTGCTGTCATAATTTTCGAATGTAAGCTCTTTCTTACATCCAACCAGAGTCACAGCCACAGCTGCCACAAGAATTAATAATTTTTTCATTATTGAGTCTCCCAATATTATAATTGTACTACATTATCGGGAAAATGCAACGGATTTTATATACCGAGCTTCCAAATTATAAATTATTGAATCAAAATGTCTTCCGGTCTCAAAACGGGGGTCAAAACCGCCGGCTAGCCGCTTGACGCTGTTTGTTGCAATGGAACTATTGACATGCCGCTCCCGCGGCATTCAACAAACAGAGTCATTTTGCCCCCCGTTTTGCTCCCTCGCGACAATTTATTCTTTAATTATTTATAATTTGGAAACTCGGATGTTACAGCATATAGTTTATTATTAATTTCAAAGGCGAGGTGGTGGGAGTGAAGATAGATGCGTTTTGCGGGGGGGGCGCCGTAGAGGGTGTCGCCTAGAATCGGGAGGCCCTGGCTTGCAAGATGGACCCGGATCTGGTGGGTACGGCCGGTGAATAGAGTGCATTCTACCAGGAGGCAGGGGGTGTTTTCTACTGTCAGTTCTTTGAGCACACGGAATTCGGTTTTGGAATACTGGCCGCCTTTTTGCTCCGGAACCTGGCCCCACTTTGCGGTTTGGGATTTGGGGGAGACGCGGGCCATGAACATTTCTACAGTGAAGGGGGATGCTGAAACAAGTTCAGCATGACGGGAGGCGTCAACCGGGCATACAGCTAAATATTTTTTTGTAAGGTTGTGGGACTGGAAAACCTCTGAAACTGCTTTGTTTACACTGCGGTTTTTGGTAAAGACGATGACGCCGCTGGTGGTTCGGTCAAGGCGGTGCATTATGCCGACATAAGGAGGATTCCGCAGCGAAGGATCACGCTTCCACAGGTAGTCCACAACTGCATCATGCAGGTTGGCGCGGCTGCCGGTAATTGTCTGTTCAACGGGAAAAAAGGCCGGCTTATTTATAAAGATAAGATTTTCGTCTTCGTAAAGTACGCTTGAGTCGGTAACTTCAAACTGAATGTCGTCGGGCTGTTTTTCAAAAAAGAATTTGTCGGTATCAAACTCAACACAAACCTGAGACTTGCCGCGAAGTTCAAAAGCAGGCCGGGTTACAGTGTGCCCGTTTACACTTACCGCCCCTGCCACTATGAGCCTGCGGATTTTGGAATTGGAAAGCTCCTGGTCCAAAAGGCTTTTTTCCTGCGACAGCATGGTGCGAAGATATTCGTTGAGGCTTATTTTTTGTTGCGTGACGAAAGACAATTTTTCTTTCATATACAGCCAAATTGTACTATAATAATATGTATCAAACAATAATTTGGAGGAATCTAAGATGAAAAAAATATGTAAATTGTTTGGCGTACTTCTGGCTTTTACAATGGTAATTGGCCTCGCCTCATGTGACGGCCTTTTTAACCCTGGAAACACAGGCTTTGGAAGAGCAGGTAATGCAGGAAACAGTGGATCACAGCAACAGGGGGATGAAACACCTATCAACCACACTTTCTATTTGTCAGATAACCAATTTGCACATAAGTATTATACTGATACTACACATTTTTCATTCACCGATAAAGATGGAGTATACTATGCAGATTGTATTTACCAAATAAGCTTTTCACCAAATACAAAAGGAACAGGTGGAAACTGGATAATGTACATTAGACCTGATGGCAGTACTTCAAATAAAGAAACACAATATAAAGGTACATATGAAGGTGATGCAGAAAACGAGGGCACTTTAAAACTGTATGTAAACGATGAACTTCTTAAAACATTAACACTCGAAAATAAAGAAATTCAAGTAAAAAGCATAACTAAAACAGCACTTACCTTTACTACTGACGTTGCAAAGGCACATAAATATTACGGTGCTAAAGACGAAAAATAAACTGCGCTCAGAATGACGAAACGCCCTTCGACAGGCTCAGGGACCCCATACAATAGTGTGTTCCCTGAGCCTGTCGAAGGGTTTTTTATTTCTTCAACTTCTTAAACAGCTTAACCAAAAGTCCTACCTTGCCAAAGAGGAGCCAGAAGAAGAAGGCGGCTACGGCTAGGATTGGGATTCCGTAAATTACTACATAGAACAAAACCTTTAGCAGGCCCCAGAAAAAGCCTATTACATTCGAAACAAACTCGTTCCATGAATTCTTTACATCAGGAAGTATGATGCCGCCTTCGTCCTTGCCGCGTTCAAACTGCATGCTTATATATATAGTAGAATAATCAACCTGGCCGGCAAGTCTTTTAAAGCGGCTTTCGGTGCTGTCTATTTCTTCGAGTACAGAGTTGAGCTGGCGTTCAATTTCCAGAAGGTCCTTTATATCCTTGGCCTGGCTCAAATAAGACTGGAGCTTGTCACGCAAAATGTATTTTGTCTGAAGGCGAGCCTGTAAATCATAATAGTTGTCGCTTACGTCCTGGCTGTTTACGCTGCGGTTGGTAACACGACCAAAATCTCCTGCTTCAGCCATGGCATCATCAAAGCGTTCGGAAGGAACACGCACGGTAAAGCTTGCACCATATTCCCAGGTATTTGCATTTGTTATGTAACCGCCAAGAGACTTTGCCCAGGAAGATATTTTTTCTTCGGCATCGCTTACGGTCTGAACTTCGAGGGTTACGTTGCCGGTGCGGATTAGCTTGCGCTCAAATTCAGATGCAGAGCCATTTTCAAGCGACCCTTCGAGCGCCTCAGGGACCGCAGGACTTTCTTCTAACATCTCGTATGAGTATTCGGCTTCATCAAGATACACTGCGTCGGCGGCGGAATTATAGCCACGGCCGGCGACAGCTAATTTGGATTCTTTTAGTGCGGTGCTGCTGGTGGCTCGCTGGCCGGAATAAGCATTTTTGGATTTTTTACTGCAGCCGGCAGTAATAAGTGCAACAATAATAAGACATACGCCTACGGAAAGCTTGATTGTGTTTTTCATTGAAAGTTCCATTGCATTACCTCTTAAATCACTTCGTAATCTGGTCCGTCCTGAGTTTCAAAAATGCGCACCTTACATTCTTCCATGCACACATTTTCGCAGAACGAAACAAGGTCAACAGCCTCTTCACTTAATAAATCATCAGGATTATAAGAAGTTACAAGCTGAGCCTGCTCGCCTTCTCCGGCAAGACGCGACATTGCACCGTTTAAGGCAACAATATCATGCACCAGGGTGATTAAGTTATGGCAATTTTTTTCTTCATATTTCTGATCCAGAAAGACCAGCTGCATTTTTTCAATTTCCTTGTGATTTACGGCATGTGGATCAAAGCCGCTTTTGTAGCTGCAATTGTTTACCCTCTGCCATTCTGCAAAATCACTGAAAAAACGTGAGGCATAAATGCGCAGGGGCTTGAGTACAGACAAAAACCAGGGAACTGCCCTTCCCGCTGTATAAAAGGTCTGGCAGGCAAAGGCAGTATCGCGGCAATAACGGATGTCGGCGGCAGAAAAAATGCCCGTTACCCTTGGAGGATCCAGCTCGGTATTCATAAGCTGCGGAAATTCAATATGATTAGGATACTGCCCTACCGCAAAGTCCAGTCGTTCCATAAAAAGCTTGGAGGTGTCTCCGGTGCCAACAGCATAGGTAAGCATAAAGCCGAATACGAGCCCAAAATCATTTAGCAGGCGCGCCTTGGCAGAATAAAACTTTTTATCAAAAAGCAGCTTGCCGCCCTTGGCTGTACACTCCAGCGGAATATCAAACGAGCAGAAAATCTGAGTAGCGGCTGCGGCAACCTCGCGGTCAATTACAGAGGCATCGACGAGTATAGAAACAAAAACGTCCGGAGCAAAGCGTGCCACAAGATTTATTATCTTAAGCACACGTTTTTTATCCTTTGCCACGGACTCATCGTGAATGGAAAACTCAGTGATGCCCTTTTCATTAAGGGTGGCAATTTGAGCTTCCAGTTCTTGGGATGTGAATTTGTATTCAGTTATCATATCTTACAATGTGGATTGCCACGTCGCTGCGCTCCTCGCAATGACGGTAATTGTAATGCCACGTCGCTGTGCTCCTCGCAATGACCGTCATTGCGAGCGCAGCGAAGCAATCCATCTACAACAGTTCAATTCCCCGCTTCTTGCAGTCAGCCTTAATCTGGTCGGTCCAGACGCTAACCTGGGTTTCGCCGATGTGGGCTTTTCGTAAGAGGAACATGCACAAGCGAGACTGGCCTATACCGCCACCCAAGGTCTGTGTGAGTTCGCCCTTCAAAAGCTTGGAATGGAATTCAAACTTGGCACGTCCAGGGCAGCCGCGTTCTTCCAGCTGAGCCTTAAGACTTTCCGGGCTTACACGGATTCCCATAGAACTAAGCTCAAAGGCACGCTCCAGAACAGGGTTCCATACAAGAATGTCTCCGTTCAAACCGCGATGACCGTCGCCGCTTTCGGTAATCCAGTCGTCGTAGTCCGGAGCACGTCCGTCGTGAATTGTTCCGTCCGGGAGCTTGCCGCCAATACCTGTAATAAATACAGCACCGTATTCCCTGGCAACCTTGTCCTCGCGCTCCTTTGGTGTGAGCTTAGGATATTTTTTCTGCAGGTCATCTGCATACAAAATTTTGATTTCCTTTGGAAGCACAGGCTTGATTGCAGGATAGCGGTCGTAAATAAAGAACTCTGTGCGCTGGATGCAGCGGTAAACCTTCTTTACAATTTCGTGAAGGAAGAACACAGTGCGGTCCTTTGGATCAATTGCCATTTCCCAGTCCCACTGATCTACGTATATAGAATGAATTGCATCAAGCTCTTCATCAGGACGCAGGGCATTCATGTCGGTGTAAATACCAAAGCCAGGCTCAAGTCCAAGCGAAGTGATTTTCATGCGCTTCCATTTTGCAAGCGACTGAACGATTTCCATTTTTGCTTCGCCAAGGTCCTTTACAGGAAAGCTTACAGGGCGTTCAACACCGTTAAGGTCGTCATTAATTCCGGTGCCGGCTCCTACAAAAAGAGGTGCAGTTACGCGGTAAAGGTTAAGCTCGGTGCTCAAGGCCAGCTGAAAAAAGTCCTTTATTGCCACAATCGCATGTTCTGTTTCGCGTGTGCTAAGGATTGATTTATATTTTGAAGGTAATTTAATCATTTTATTGTCTCCTGTTCCGTCATTGCGAGGCCACTGGCCGTGGCAATCCAAATACTTACATGCCTGGTATTACGTGGATTGCCGCGCTTCGCTCGCAATGACGATTTGTTCGTCGTAATGATGATTCTATTTACTCACCGTCGTAGTTAATTAAAGTTGTCACTTTACAAGGTGCTAAAACGGACTCGTAATTCAATGCGGGAAGACCGATGACACCAAAGAAATCGGTAACTTCCCCGCCCCCTTGCTCTATGAGGTTTTTGGCTGCAGCGAGCGTGCCGCCTGTTGCAATTAAATCGTCTACAACAAGATAGCGTCCGCCCTTTTTGATATCGGCTTTGTGAACTTCTATTGTTGCAGTTCCATATTCAAGAGAATAGCTGCACTGGTAGGTTTCGCCAGGAAGCTTGCCTTTTTTGCGGATTAAAACAAGAGGGATTCCAAGACGCTCAGCAAACGGGGCTGCAAAAATAAACCCGCGGCTTTCTACACCGGCAACTGCATCAATCTTAGTATCCTTGTATTTTTCTACCATCTGATCAATGCAAAACTTAAGTGCCTCAGGGTTTACAAGAACTCCCGTAATATCATAAAAAAGAATTCCAGGTTTTGGAAAATCAGGTACGCGGCGTACAGCCTTGTCGAGCATTTCTAAAGTCATAAAGAACCTTCTGTTTTTATAAAGAATGCACTCATTATAAAACTATGCAGGTTTACAGTCAATGAGAGATGGATTGCTTCGTTGCACTCGCAATGACGCACTGCTACTCGCTGGTGTTGCGGGCCATGAAGGAGATGGAAACCAGGAGCAGGATTGCTATGTAGATTCCTGCGGCGGCAAAGACTGCGCCCATTCCGTTTACAAAGCTTAGGATTACAAAGTTTATGAGCTTAAACAGGATGAAAATAAAGTTATAGGCAAAGTAACTCAGGACAATGATGAACGGGAAGCTGAAAACCCAGGAGAAGCGGAACATCTGGTTGGCACCAACGCGGTTATCCCAGGCAAAGCCGGCAAGTATTATAAACAGCACCAGCATAAACAGCGGGAACAAAAGTCTGTTCAACAAGGTCTGCGCATAAAGCTCGCGTGCAAAGCCGTAAGAAGCAGCATCCTTGGCAAAACGAATAAGGTGCAGCAAGGAGCCAGTCTTAGGATTTGCAGGAGAGGTTTCGAGCATCAGGAAGTCGGAATACTTAATTGGGAAAATCAAATACTCCGGAGTTGTTTCTACAGAACCGTCTGCATAGGTGTAGGTCGGTCCAAACTGAATGCTTTCGTCATCGCGGCCCACAGATTTGAGCAGTATATATGGAACAAAATCGGTTTTTTCATCAATTAAAAGCAGGTCCTTGGTCTGGGCAGTAAGATTTTTTACGCTTACAGGCATGAGCTTGGCATAAGGAACACTAAGCTTGCGGATAAACTTGCCGTAGGCATCAAGGCTCACAATTGTCAGATCGCGCAGGTACTGGATTGACTGACCCGTAGACTGAACCGAAGTAACACCCTTAAAGTAAACAATTTCCTTGGCACCGTTTTTGTGAGTATAGGCAAAATAAACATCGTTGGCACTTTCAAAAGAAGAAAGCTCCAGAGTTTCGTCTACAAAAAAGTATTCCTGTTCAATGCGGTCGGTAGCAACCTCAAGATAGAAGGTTACGTCAGAATCTCGCGCAGTTTCGGGGTAGGTTTCCAAAAGACCACGGAATATATAGTAGGCTTCCAGGTCGTTTTTGTTCACAAGCGCCAGATAGCCCTTATATTTTAAATCATAAATGTCATATTCAACGCCCGAAACACTTTTGTGCAGCTGGGTAATGTTATTCCAGGCCTTGGCACTAAGGTCTCGAAGCTCATCCATATTAGGATTTTTTGGATCACTAAGCTTAATTCCAAGCTCGGCGTAGTAGTGGGCATTAAACCACTGCTCGTTATCATAGGCAGAGCGTGACTGCAAAAGGCACTTGTAGGAATCGCTGATTTTTTCTGTATCCATGATGAGGGAGTTATCGGCAATCTCAAGCGGCTCGGCCTTGGTAAGGTCAAAGCGCAGCTCACTGGTATAAATTCTGTTTATTTCCATGTCGGCACGGCTTTTAAGGTCGCGCGCTTCGTTGGAATTAGGATTGAGCTTGAGTGCAGCATTGGCATAAATGAGGGCACGCTCGTTCAGTCCGTTATCCAGCAAAAGGTTACCGACATCAATATATTCCTTGATGATTTTTGTCTTGTTTACAAGCTGGGTGCGTTTTTTCTGCGACCACAGTGAAAAGGTTTCGTTGCTCAAGGTTACCAGGAAGGTACAGCTCAAAGCCGCAATCATTACAGCCTTGTAGCGGTCTCCCATTGCAGGAGAAAAGCGCTGTGTACTTCCTTCGCTGTTGTGACCAAAATAAACCGAAAACGAAATTACAAAGCCCGAAATGGCCATGGCAGGCAAAAAGCGTGCAAAATATTCAAGCCCAATGCAAAACTTATACAAAAAGTTTGAACGTGCAGGAACTTCGGCAGGAACAGGCATGAACATACCGGTTACAATACAGATAACAAAGCCCAGACCTAAAAATACAGAAAGTATTGTAAAAATCTTTTTCATAACTGCCCCTCTCCCCTAGTACATTCTCTTTTTTCTTGTAGCAAAGCAGACAATTCCAATAATAAGAAGGATAAGACTAAAAAGAACATTGCAAAGCACAAGAAACGGATTATCAATATATTTTGAAAGGAAAACAAAAAATCTGTTTGGATCCAGATGCTGGCGGCGGAACGAAACAAAAACCGGATGAAAGTACAGGGTGTTTGCCGCAAGAATAAGGAAGGTTGCAAGCATCAAAAAGCCACTGTTCAAAAGCTTCCAGCGGAAAAGACTGGCCGCACCGTAAAGCGAAGCAAGCACAAGGCCCAGAGAGAAAAAGCCCAGCCAGAAGGTCCATTTTTTAGCAAAGGCCTGAACAGCACACTGCTTGATTAAATCAAACGAAATGATTGAATACTTAGGCTTGTGCTCATCCATTGTATTTTTGATGAGGCTGTCCTTGTAAGGTGCAGATTCACGGAACAGGAAAAAGTCCTGAGTCGGTTTAATATTCTGAATATCAACCTGACCGTCAGGGTCTGTATCTATGACAATGGAAGTTGTATCAAGATAAGGATTTACATTGTAATCAGAAGTAAAGTAATAAATCTTGCCGTTATTCTCGCGGAAATAGCCGCCGGTAAGCATTTTGGAAGAATCCTTTACGTTGTACATAACCTTGGATTCATAATGAAGAAGGGCCGGCACACAGATTGCCCAGGTAATGCCCGAAAGAAGGATAAAGAAAATAAAATGAGCTATTCCACCATTGTTGCTTATGCGGATATAAACCATCACCGGACAGACAAAAATGAACACGCACAAAAGCACATAAAAAAGGGCGCGCAGCAGATCGGTCTTATTGAACAGTGAAAAAGGAGTACCGGCAACGGCTCCCTGAACGGACAGATAAATTGTATAAAAAAACATTCCTATGGCAGTTCCAATCAGAAGTACCAGAAAATACATAAGAACCAGTTTGAGCGCTTTTTTCATATAACAAAAATCCTTCTCTTCATATTATCGGCAAAAATGCCCTGTTAATCTACTATAAAAGGGGCTTTGACTAAAAATCTTTTGTTTTCCGTTTGACAGAAGCATAAGATATATAGTATTATATAGTGTATATATTTTAAAAAAAATGTTGGAGTGATTTTTATTATGGAAAATAACAACGCGGTAATACCTGGATTTGATGTTGATAAGGACGACAGCCTTCAAATCAGACTTGACAAATCCTTTGGTGTACCTAACGGACTCATCGTTTATCTTACCGGCTATATCGATACTTACAACTCCACTTACTTCCAGAAAAAAATAACACAAGTAATAGAAGCAGGCTTTGTTAATCTTGTATTCAACTGCGCCGCACTTAATTATGTTTCTTCTACCGGTATCGGATCCTTTACCGTATTCCTTAAAATGGTAAAGCCAAAGGGCGGAGACGTAGTTCTTCTTGAAATCCAGCCAAAGGTTTACGAAGTATTCCAGTTGCTCGGCTTCTCTCAGTTCTTTAATATTAAAAACTCTACAGAAGAGGCAGTTTCGTTCTTCTCTGAAGGCGGTACTACTACTACTTCTGTATTCCCTCTTATTATCGATTGTCCTGTTTGCAGCAAAAAGCTCCGTGCCACAAAGTCGGGCCGCTTCCGCTGTTCAGGCTGCAAGTCAATTCTTGCAATCAACGACCGCGGAGAAGTTTCTCTGGGCTAATATTTACCTACAAGTTCAATGTGTATAACTTGTGGATAACTGTGCAAAAAACTTTGTTTTTTTTATAAAAACAAAGTTTTTTATTTTTAACCCAGGGTGCTCAAATACATAAATATGTAGTAAAAAACACCGCTCGCCCGTCAAAAACGCTCTAAATCCTTATAATACAAGGATTTAGAAACACTTTTTGTAAAAAGTACAAAACTAAAATGTATAGCATATTTGTATGGAATTCCGGTGAAACCCCTATATAGTGTACACAGAATGTGGATATCTTGTGTATAACCCGTGTACAAGCTGTGTGTATAAGTGCATATTTTTTTCCTTTAAAAAATTACCGTTTTTAGCTATACTTAAATATATGAATGAAAACTTACGCGCCCACATGGAAAAAATAGAACAAAAGCTGGACCAGGCACTCAAAATGGATTTTTCCACCGCCTGGCAGGACAGCAGCTTTGGCCCACTTAGCGACGCAATCAATTCAAACAAAAGCTTTATTCAAAACCTCATAGAACCAAATAAAACGCTCATAGATCTTGGCGGAAAACGCTGGCGCCCGCTTTTTTTAATCCTTTGTTACCAGCTGGCCCAAAAGCTTGACGATGACACACGCACAACCCACAATGACAGCTCCACTGCCCCGCTCCCGCTGGATACAGCCTATGCGCTTACCCCGCTTGTAGAATTTGTTCATACCGCAAGCCTTATTCACGACGACATAGAAGACAGTGCCGACCTGCGCCGCGGAAAGCCTGCAGCCCACATTACCTACGGACTGGACACAGCTTTAAACGCCGCAAGCTGGCTTTATTTTGAAGCCCCAGTGTGCTTAAACCAGCTTGACCTGACCGACCAGCAGCGCCTTACCTTTTACAAGCTTTATACAAACGAGCTTAGGCGTCTTCATCTTGGACAGGCCATGGACATTTACTGGCACCGAAACAAACAAATTTTCCCGACAATGGACGAATACCGCGCCATGGTTCAAAACAAAACCGGAACCCTTGCAAGCCTTGCCGCCAAGATTGGCTTTATAGCAGGAGGCGCAGACCACAAGACCGCAGAAAAGTACGGACAGATTGCCGCCCAGATAGGTGTTGGCTTTCAAATTATTGATGATGTAATAAACCTTACAGACGGAAACCCGGGCAAAAAAAGGGGCGACGACATTGTAGAAGGCAAAAAATCACTCCCGGTACTGCTGCACCTACAGCAAAAACCGCAGGACAAGGACAAAATCTGCAGCCTTATGGAAATAGCAGGCAAGGAAGGAATAGACTCCCCTGCCGTAGAAGAATGTATAGCACTTTTAAACACCAGCTCCTGCATAAAAGACGCCGCAGAGGAAGGAAAACGCCTTATTGCCACCAACTGCGCACAGTTTGCAAGGGAGCCGCTCATTACAGAGCTTTTTAATTCAATGATACCGGAGAAATTCAGATGAGAGAGAGACCAGACAAGCTTAATAATCAGGCTATAATACTCGCTTCCGGTGGAGAATACAACGAAGCCATTGCCTGTTTTAAACGCGCCATCATCATAGAACGCAACAATTACCTTTTGTGGTATAACCTGGGCATTACCTACCGCGACTCAGGCGACCTTGCAAACGCCCGCGCCTCGCTGGAAAAGGCACACCAGATTGCCCCGGACCGCCAGGATGTACTGGAAACGCTTAGCACCATGTGCATTCAGCAGGAGGATTACGAGGGTTCACTTTTGTACAGTCAGGAGGGCTTAGACAACTGGCCTGAAAATCCTGCATTCTGGAACCTTACCGGAGTTGCCTTTTTTAATATGGAAAAATACGAGCTTGCAAGCGAAAGCTTTGAGCACGCAATAAGCATTAATCCGTATTATGCAGACGCGCTTTACAATCTTAGAGACACCTATACCCAGCTGAACAACAAAAACGGCGCGGATGAATGTACTAAAAGACTCAAAGATTTTTAGCGGTGAGTGCTGGCAAGGGTATTGATTTCGTCGGCCAGACGGTCGAGCGGAACCTGCTTTTGAACACCACCCAATTCCCAGGCAACCTTAGGCATGCCGTATACAATGCTCGAAGCAGCATCCTGTCCAAGCGTCCAGGCACCCTTTTTGCGCATTTCGGCAAGCTGGGCAGCACCGTCGCGTCCCATACCCGTCATAATTACGCCAAGCGCATGGTTCTGGTAAAAGCGTGCAACAGATTCAAAAAGCTCGTCGGCACTAGGTCTGTGACCGTTACGAAGGTCATTCTGATTCAAACGGATAGTTGCGCTTATTGCATGCTTTTCAACCGTCATATGATAGTTACCTGGCGCAATATAAACGTGGCCGCTCAAAACAGGCTCTCCGTCCTTGGCTTCGGTAACAGTAAGCGGACATATAGTATTAAGGCTTTCTGCAAATTCTGTGGTAAAGCCCGCAGGCATGTGCTGAACAATAAGCACCGGCTGCTGCAGGTCTGGAGAAATACGTGCAAGCATTTCGCGCAGGGCATTAGGACCACCGGTAGAAATACCAATTGCAATAATTTCTATGCGTCCGCCTTCCCGCTCCGGAGTGATAACGGCAGGCTCCTTGTTGCGCGGTGCCATCCACGAAGCAGTAGCAGGAAACTCTGTTTTGGTAACAGCAGCAAGCTTGGCGGCATCTTCACCCTTCTTTTGGGCAACAAACTTGGCAGCAGCCTTGAGCTTAATCTGATGTGTAAAAAAGTCCGGATCCGGAACACGTTTTCCGTGCAGGGCAGCATAAGAACCACCATAGCTGGAAACATATTCAATAATGTCTGTGGAAACATCGCCGATTTTGAGCGTTACAGAAGAACCACCCGGCTTTGTAATAAAGTCGGACGCACCAAGCTCAAGACAGCGGATGGTAACACTGGCACCCTCTGTGGCAATGCTCGAAAGTATGATAACAGGAATGTCTATGCGCATTTCCCGTCGTTTTTCAAGGAACTGAACACCCGTCATTACAGGCATTTCTATATCCAGAAGAATTACGTCAGGCTTGTAAACAGGAATTTTTTCAAGAAGGTCCTTGCCGTTTTCAGCCTTGGCAACTACCTCAAGTCCTTCGTAATCCGAAATAATGCGGCTAATAAGATTTCGCATCAAAGCAGAGTCATCACAAATTAAAACCGAAATTTTATCCATACCGGCCAAGCTTCCTTATTCTACAGACTTACAATTCTAACGATTTTTTCTATACAGACATGCCCAGTCGGTCTTAAGGAATTCAAACTGAGTTTTCATTCCAAAAAGCGACTCCGAATGTCCTATGAACAGATAAGACTGAGGTGCCATTGCATCCCAGAAGCGGTTGATTACAGCACGCTGAGCAGCTTCATCAAAATAAATAAGAACGTTGCGGCAGAAAACAACATCCAGATTGCGCGCACCAGAATCGTTCATAAGATTATGGTAGTCAAAATGAATTGTATCCTGCAGCTCCTTTTTTACCTGATAGCCGCCTTCTACTTTTGTAAAATATTTTTCCAGATAGTTGGCAGGAATGCCGTCTACCTTGTTGTCTCCATAAAAGCCCTGCTGCCCAACCATGAGCGACTTGAGCGAAATGTCAGAAGCAGTAATCTTAAAGTCAAAGCCG
This sequence comes from Treponema sp., assembly GCA_017616165.1. Lineage (GTDB taxonomy): Bacteria > Spirochaetota > Spirochaetia > Treponematales > Treponemataceae > Treponema_D. Next base: position 9,030 of record JAFZYR010000028.1, on the reverse strand, counting down.
GGAGGAACAATTTCCTTAAGAATCATGGCAATGGTATATGGCTCTTCGCCGGTAGAACAGCCCGCACTCCATACGCGGATTGTACGGTCCAGCCCCTTCTTTTTGTTTTCGATTACAGCTGGAATGATATAGTTTATAAAGGCATCAAAATGCGGCTGATTGCGGAAAAAGCGTGTAAGATTTGTAGTAACAGAATCCAGCATCTCCTTCATTTCTTCCGGGTTCTTAAGAACCAGCGCCATGTATTCGGCAGGAGTCTGCAGATTTTTGCGTCTGAGCAAATCCTTGATGCGGCTGTCCAGAATAGAACGGTTAGTAGCCGAAAAGGTTATTCCACATTCGTCATAAATAACCTTGCGAAACTGTTCGTAATCATTGTCGTTAAGAACTTCAAGCATAGTAATTTATTATACATCACAAACGGGGAAAAGACAAATGAATTACATACTGAAATTTTTACCGAGGTAGACTTCGCGGGCAAGCTCGCTGGCAAGAATTTCGTCCTTGGTGCCCTGGAGCATGATCTGCCCGGTGTTGATGATGATGGCGCGGTCGGTAATTTCCAGGGTATCGCGTACATTGTGGTCGGTAATAAGGATTCCAATACCGCGGTTGGCAAGCAGCTTGATTACTGCCTTGATGTCGGCTACGGCAATAGGGTCAATTCCGGCAAAGGGCTCGTCCAGCAAAAGGAACTTTGGTTCAATGGCAAGCGAGCGTGCAATTTCTGTACGGCGGCGTTCACCACCCGAAAGTGTATAGGCCTTTTGATAGCGTATGCGACCAATGGAAAATTCTTCTATAAGGTCATCCAATCGCTGCTTTTTTTCCTTGTAGCTCAAGTCGGTGCGGGTCTCCAGAACAGACCAGATGTTTTCTTCTACAGTAAATTTGCGGAAAACCGAAGGCTCCTGCGGCAGGTACGAAATGCCAAGTCTTGCACGCTTGTACATTGGAAGGCGCGTAATGCACTTGTCGTTTAAGAAAACCTCGCCGGCAGTAGGACGATAAAAGCCAACTACCATATAAAAGGTTGTAGTTTTGCCGGCCCCGTTTGGTCCCAAAAGTCCAAGGATTTCTCCGGTTTTCATGGTAAAATCAATACCGCGAACAACTTCCTTGCGGCCAAAGGATTTATAAAGGCTGTTTACGCGCAAAAGCGGAGTCTCATTCTCCATCAGTCCCCTCCTCTTTTTTTGCAGATTCTGTAACAGAGCCCTTTACGTTTCCGGACAGGGTGATGTTTTGTGTTTCCAGGTTGAGCGTAATCTGCTGGGCACGGAACACATCCTGATCCTGCTTAACCTGTGCGTTTCCGCTTATTTCCAGCATCTGTTCGTTTTTCTGATACACGGCATAGGAGCCCGTACAAACATTTTTTTTCTGCGTAAGATTTATATCAATCTGCAAAACCGCAATATTTGTATTCTGACTGTATTCAATTATCTGGGCGTCGGCCTTAACGTCGTTTTCAAGGTCTACAAGATGAACATTACCCTGAAGCACCGCAACCTTTGTCTGACGGTCGTAGCTCATGGAGTCACAGGTAAATTCCATTTTGGTTTCAAGATTTTTTCCGCTTATGTTTCCGGTGGCATTTATAAAACGGTAGTCGTCGCCGCTAAGCTCAATCTGGTCGGCACTAATTTCCATAGAAGAGGTTTGAATAAAAGCGCCGCCTGTGAGGGTTGTTGTAGCAGAAGAATCTCCAGCCTGGCCCGACATATTGCCGGCAGAAAAGGTAATTTTTTCGGCAAAGGCACCGGCTGTAAAAAGGAGGCACAGTACAAGTGCAAAGGTCTTTTTAATCACGCTGCTCCTCCTGTTCATTTTCCGACTGGGTATCGCTGCCAGCTTCCTTATCCTTGGCTTCGATTTCGCCGCTTACGGTGCCTGCAAAGCTGAACTTTTTGCTCACCCCGCTGGCCGAAAAGCCTGTGCCGTAAATGATGGTTCCGTCTTTTTCTATGCGCACAGTGTCGCGTCTTCCGCCGGTAAGCTGCTCGGTCTTGCCGTTCCATCTTAGCATATCTGCAAAAAAGTTTGTATTCTGCACACTGCTGAACAGCTTTATTCCGTCATAAAGCTCATAAAGCTCGGAGTCGGTATCTGCAAAAAGATAGCCGCAGGAGCCTTCTGTTTCAAGCTTGTGGTCCTTGTCGTAGGTCATAAACTTTACGTTTTTGCCGTAGGTTATGCTTGAGTTTTTGTACTGTTCAATATTCTGAGCCTGAACGCGCACCTCTTCGTTGCCGTCCTTGTAGCGCACAAGCTTAGCCTCATTAAAAATGAATTCCGGCGTGTTTTTTTCTGCATCTACCGCATCATCATATTTGAGGGAACAAGAAAAAAAGCTTAAGGCTGCAGCAAAAAAAAGCACCGCAGCACCCCAACAGTACTTCATATTCTTCTATTATAAAAGAAAATATGCTAATATGCAATTTATGAGTGAGCGTTGTTTTAAATGTTTTAAGCCCAAGTCTGTATGCCTGTGCCGTTTTGCGCGCGAGCTGGACACCGGTGTAAAGTTTGTTTTTTTAATGCACCCCAAGGAATTCCGCCGTACAAGAACAGGAACCGGCTACCTTGCACACATCTGCCTTAAGGATTCCCAGATTATTGTGGGTCAGGATTTTGCAAACAACGTCCAGTTCCAAAGCCTTGTAAACGACCCGCAGTATTTTCCGGTTTTGATGTACCCGGGACAAGACGCCTTAAACATAAACAACGACGAGTTTATTGAACGCATACGCCCCGCAGCACCGACCGCCGCACCAACCGACACAACGACCGCCACAAAACGCCTCCTTATCATCATCCTGGATGCAACCTGGTTTTGCGCACGCAAGCTCATTCAAAAAAATCCGTTCCTCTTAGAGCTCCCCAAGCTCAGCTTTGCAGGCAGCTACCGTTCAATTTTTACGTTTAAACGCGAGCCAAGCCCTGAATGCATAAGCACAATTGAATGCTGCCACTACATCATCAAGGAGCTTCAAAGCAAGGGCGTAGTAGACCCTGCAATTGACCCCACCCCGCTCATGACAATTTTTAAAGAAATGATAAAGCTTCAGCTTACAGCCGAAAACGAACGCGTGCTTGGACTCCGTACCAACTCCCACGACTACGACGCCAAATACAACAAAATAAAAGAGCTGCCCAAGTATTTATTTGAGTAAAAAAATCTGCTATAATACAAGGCATGGAAAACGAGATTTTTGATTATATCATAATTGGAGCAGGCCCGGCCGGACTTAGCTCTGCACAGTATGCAGCCCGCGGAGGACTTAAAACTCTGGTGCTCGAAGGCATGGGCGGCGGCGGACAGGTAACACAGATTGCCGACCTTGAAAATTATCCCGGAGTATATCCCGCAGTAAACGGTTATGATTTTATAGAAGTAATGAAAAATCAGGCGCTGGCCTTTGGAGCAGTAATCAAAAACGCACAGGTAAGCTCCATAGACAAAAAAGGCAGCGACTTTGTAATAAAAACCAACGACACCATTTTTACCAGCAAGGCTCTTTGCATTGCAACAGGTGCCGTTCACAAAAATCTTGGAGTACCGGGCGAAAAAGAATTTACAGGCCGCGGAGTTTCCTACTGCGCAACCTGCGACGGACCGTTTTTCCGCAACAAAAAAATTGTAGTAGTTGGAGGCGGAGACTCTGCCTGCAGCGAAGCAGTATACCTTTCTACAATTTCAAATGACGTAAGCATAATTCACAGGCGCGACAGCTTCCGTGCACAAAAGGCGGTAGTAGACAAAATGCTTGCCGCCGGAGTAAAGCCTGTTTACGATACCGTAGTCAAATCAATAAACGGAACAAACAAGGTAGAATCAATAACCATAGAAAACGTAAAAACCGGACAGCAGACCCAGCTGGAATGCAATGCAGTATTCATCTTTGCGGGCATGGCTCCCCAGACCGAGCTTGTAGAAATGCTCAAAAAGGATGAAGGCGGCTACATCATAACCGACCAGAACATGCAGACCTCCATACCGGGACTTTTTGCAGCCGGAGACGTAAGAAGCAAACCGTTCAGACAGATAGTAACGGCAGTAAACGACGGAGCAATTGCGGCAAACGCAGCAAAAGAATTAATGTAAAATGAAAAAAGCGCTTGCCCTTGTATTGAGTTCACTCATTGCCCTATTCCTCATTCCCAGCACTGCGCATGCACAAAACGTAAGCTTTTGGGATGATGTTCCAAACGAGCAGCTGGCACAGACAATAGTAGACCAGATGACAAACAGCGAGCTGTATTCACAGATTCTTATGTTTGGCTGGGCAGGCGCTGAACCAGAAACACTTTTGTACGACTGGGTTTCACGCGGGCTTGGAAACGTAAAGGTATTCGGCTGGAACACCAACGACATTCATCTGGTTGCCAAGTCAATCAATTCCCTGCAAAAAAGCTCACAGAATAACCGCTTTCAGATTCCGCTTTTTGTTGCAACAGACCAGGAGGGAGGTTCAATCCGTCACGTAAAGGGCGACACACTTATCACTCCGGGCAACATGGCAATTGGAGCTGCCGGCTACCCTGCAGACGCCTGGTACAGCGCCTACTACATAAGCCGCGAAATTAAAGCGCTTGGCATAAACATGAACTTTGCGCCAACCGTAGACTTGTTTACAAATCACGATTCATCAATCATCGGAACAAGATCCTTTGGCGACGACCCTAACAAGGTTGGCATTCTTGGAGCTGCCTTTGCAGCAGGTTCAATTGCGGCAGGAGTAATTCCAACAGTAAAGCATTTCCCGGGCCACGGTGACACAGACCTGGACTCCCACGGACGCCTGCCACAAATTAACATAGACTTTGAAACTTTTAAAAACCGCGAACTGGTTCCGTACACCTACATCATTCAGGAAGAAACCCCGGCTCTCATGTCGGGTCACCTTAGCTTTCCGCAGATAGATTCAAGCGGAGCCCCTGCCTCGCTTTCCAAATATTTTCTTACAGATCTGCTTCGCAATCAGATGGGCTTTAAAGGCCTTATAATTACCGACGACATGGAAATGGTAGGAGCCACAATTTACGCAGGCACAATTTCCAACGCCTTTAAGCTTGCCATAGAAGCCGGCAACGACATAATCCTAAGCTCGCGCACCGCACAGCTTAACGAAGCCTTGTGGTACAAAAACCTTGAGCTTATGGATACCGACCCAGCCTTTAAGGCCCGCGTAAAGGATTCCGCCTACCGCGTAATCAAGGCCAAGCTGGACTACTACAAAAATCAGGCAGACCCCGCTCCGCTTTACCCGGACCCAGACACAATTGACAACTACATCCCCGACCGCGAGGGAGAAAAATATTTTATAGAACAGGCCTGCCGTTCCATTACAGTGCAGAAACAGGGAACCTACCCTATTGATACAAACACCAGCGGCAAGATTCTTTTGCTGGGTTCACTTTCGGTATTCTTTAACGACGCCCTTTTGCGCTACCCGAATGCCGGCCAGGTTTACTTTAACTACGACACAGGTCCAAACGAAACCCAGTGGATAATAGACCAGCTGCCGGACATTTCGGCCAGCTACCAGACAATCATCATCTGCGTTTCAAACGAGAACCACGTAAAAATTGCAAATTATTTTAAGAACAAGGGCAAAACAGTTTATATACTTTCTACAATGTCGCCCGAGCTTACCAACGACTTAGGCTGGGCCGACACCATCCTGCTTGGCTACAGCTGGCGATGCGAGTTTAGTCTGCGTGCCATGCTGGGAGTTTTAAACGGAGAGTATGTACCGGCGGGAGTGAAGCCGTATAATTAGTGCCCTTCGAGAGCCTCAGGGACCCCACGTGTCATTGCGAGGAGCGAGCGCAGCGAGCCAAGCCACGTCATTGCGAGGAGCGAGCGCAGCGAGCGACGAAGCAATCTACTTCCCCAGCACAAATATGCACGGAATTTTTCCAAGCTCCGGCAGCTTTTCCTTTTTCCACTGTGCAACAGTTTTGGTGTGAATATATTCTTCCTGGCAGGTAATGCCCGCCGCAATACAAAGCTTAGTCTGAGGCCGCAGTGATGACAAAATAGTTTCAATCATTTTTGCATTGCGGTACGGAGTTTCTATAAAGCTTTGAGTCTGACCTTCATTATAAACCTTATTTTCCAGCTTTTTGAGCGCCTTCACACGCCCCGGAACATCCGCCGGCAAATACCCGTTAAACGCAAACGACTGCCCGTTAAACCCGCTTGCCATAACCGAAAGAATAATAGAAGAAGGCCCCACCAGCGGTACAACCCTGTACCCACGGCTTTGCGCAATAGCCACTACGTCGGAACCAGGATCCGCAATAGCCGGACACCCTGCCTCCGAAATTACCCCAACCGGCTTTTTCTGCCCCAGCGCCTGCAAATATTCCCCAATAAACTTGCGGTCCGTATGACGGTTAAGCTCATAAAAGGTAAGCTCATCAATATCAATAGACTTTTCCACCTTTTTCAAAAACCGCCTTGCCGAACGTATATTTTCCACAATAAAGTGCTTTATGCCCACAATAATGTCATGATTATAAGAAGGCAGTACCCTCTCAACGTCAGTCTCCCCCAGAGTAACAGGAATAAGATATAAAGCCGGTTCAATATTCATGGGTATAGTGTACCACATCTTGACATTTTTAGCAAAACACTATATTCTATTAAAACTTATTGGAGCGATACCAAAGCGGTCGTACTGGGGCGGTCTTGAAAACCGTTGATCTTCACGGGTCCGGGGGTTCGAATCCCTCTCGCTCCGCATAAATGGAAGCGTGGTAGAGCGGTAATACAACGGATTGCTAATCCGTCACTTCCGTAAGGGGTGGGCAGGTTCAACTCCTGTCGCTTCCGAGAAAGCAGTTCTACTGCACCAAAAAGATTTTTTAATCTGAGATTGTAGCTCAGCTGGATTAGAGCACCACCCTGCGGAGGTGGGGGTCGCACGTTCGAATCGTGTCAGTCTCAAAAAAAAGGTTCATCAGTCGATGAACCTTTTTTTATGCCTAAATCTATATGTTATATAGAGTTAGCATAAAAATATTGAATACTTTTTGCTTCCTTACCTGCTGGAAAAGGCGCAAAACCGTGTAAAAATAGCTTAGGATTTCGGGAAGTTTTCGGAAAAACTTCGGAAGGACTTCGGAAAGCTTATTTTTACCGCAATGTTTATCCGTGATAAACAGGAGGTTTTATAATGCGCCAATTCTATCTCTATCCAAATGCATCCGGTTACTTCAACGTAATTTTCATTGACCCAATCACTGGAAAAAAGATTACTGACAAGAGTACACACACAAAAGATCAGGTCGAAGCTGCAGTAATTGCAACAACCTGGCTCCAGAATGGCATTCCGGAAGCACGCCCAAATTCAAGAAGTTATTACACAGCAGGAACTCAGTCTAAACTTAATCTTAAAACTATCGCAGAAACCGTAACAGAAGGAGAAGCCCAAACACTCATAAATCTGCTTGCACAGAGGTTTAATCTGGCTGTACCTTCTCAATTTGCAAATACAGAAAAAAACTTCCCTGTACAATCACAAAAGACACAGAAAACCGCAATTTCAAAACCTCAAGAAACCGGCATTCCACTTATATCATTCCTGCGCAATTTCTGGGATTATGATAATTCGGAGTTCATTAAGCGTTATCTTGCACACGGTCACAACATGACAAAACGCCATACAGATATGATGCTCGGCCTTGTAAAAAATTACTGGGGACCATACTTTGGCGATGAAATAACAGTCCAGGAGCTGGACCGTACAACCTTAGACGATTTCTTTTTCTACCTGCACACAGAAAAGCAGCTCAGCGGTGGAACAGTCAATAAGGCCATAAATTGCGGTAGTCGTGCAATGCGTTATCTTTTCGAAAACAACAAGATTGAATCTAACCCTATGGCCGGAATCGAAAGATTCAATGCAGAAGAACTTGAACGCGGAATCCCTACAGAAAGCGAAGTAAAAAAGCTTCTTAAAGTTGATTGGCTTAATGAAACCTACAGGCTTGCATTTAAGCTTGGCATTTACTGCGGACTAAGAGCCGGAGAAATAAGCGGTTTACGTGTATGCGATTTGGATCTGGATGCAGACTTAATCCACGTACAGCACAGCTGGAACGACACAGACGGACTTAAAAAGCCAAAGAATTCTGATGTTCGCGATTTGCCTATAGACCACGAAACACTAGAAGAACTTTATGCACTGGCAAAGCAGAATCCTTATTTCAGTGATTTAAGCTATGTATTCTTCTCGGCAGTCAAACCAGAACAACCATGCTGGCCATCATATTACGTCGATGGACTTTATGATGCACTTGAAAAAATCGGAGTAAGCGAAGAACAACGCAAAGAAAGAAACATCGTATTCCACAGCTTACGCCACTTCTGTGCAACCATCTTAAGCCAAAGAACAGACCTCAAGACAGTACAGGCAGTTATGGGACACCGAAGCGAAGACATGTCAAAGCATTATTCAAATCACGAGACCGAAGAAAAGATCAACAACATGCGAAACGTTATGCAGCTAACCTGGAACGACATTATGAGCGCATAAATAAAAAGGCATCGGTTGGAGCCGTTCGCTCCAGCCGTACTTCGTACCGCTTCCGCTCTCTACGCGTATCGGTAATCAGTTTTCACGGAATGGTGGAAAAGGTAGCAAACAGAGTGTTCACTCATTCAGCTCCATTTCGTTGCGCTTCATTCGTTCACACACTGTTTGCATTTACTAGCGGGCTCGCAAGTGGGCCTTTGTCCAAGCTCGCAAGCAAGCAATGAAAGCACAGTCAGCTGCAAACGCTACGGTACCGCTTCGCGGACCCTCCGCTTTTTGCATCTGCCTGTTTCCGCAAGTGGGCCTTTGTTGTATGGGTTATGGCAGAGAAAGCCGCCAGACTAAATCTAAAAGAAACACTGGTACATCGCGATGAAGTGCCATCTAAAAGTCCGCAACTTAAAACTGCGGGCACGCAAAAAGTGTTCCCCCTTTCCCCCCTAAGAACCCCTCTTACCCCCTCCCAAAAAAATAAGGTATG
>JAFZYR010000074.1 GCA_017616165.1 Treponema sp. | reverse complement strand
GGCGAAGAGGGAATCCACGTATTCGACGATTACGTTTATGTAGAAATCCTTGACCCTGTGACAGGCGAGCCTGTTCCTGAAGGAACCCTTGGTGAAGTAACACTCACAACCTTTGTAAAAGAAGGCGCTCCATTGTTCCGCTTCCGCACACACGACCTGGCAGCTTTTGTTCCTGGTGAATGTAAGTGCGGCTGCAAGTACCCAAGAATCACACCAATCATGGGCCGCAGCGACGACATGGTAAAGGTAAAGGGCAACATCATCTTCCCAAGCACAATCGAAGATGTAATCCGCACAGTTCCTGGAGCTTCAAGCGAATACCGCGCCATCATCGAACACGTAGACGGTAAAGACCAGATGACAGTCATGATGGAAGTAGAAGGCGGCACCGACCGTACAGAAGCTGCCCTCACCATGACCTACAACTTCAAGCAGAAGTACAACATGACTCCAATCGTAAAGGTTGTCGGCGTAGGCGAACTTCCACGTAGCGAAAAGAAAACAAAGCGTATTGAAGATAAGCGTTTTGAATAGGGAATAAAACTATGGGAAAAGAAATAATTGAAGAAATAGAAGAACGCCCGGACGGCTCTAAAAAAATCGTAAAGCGTTCAGTTGAAAAAGGCGTTACCTTTGGTTCGGTTTTGGCCATGGTAATAAGCTTTGCCACCTGGAAATCTGTTGGCTGGGCCATAATCCACGGCCTCATGGGCTGGGTTTATGTAGTTTATTTTTTGATAAGATATCGATAGGATCTGTGAGTTTTAGGCAGGGAAAGAAAATAAAAACTAGTTGAAAAACTGGTTGACTTTTTGATAAAGCCGTAGTACCTTTTATGTAGAGATTATATAGGAGGTATTATGGCTTTTTCTTTTTCTATGACTGGTGAAAACACATTTGATGTTGGAGCCTTTGATGCAAAAACGTATTTTGCAGAACTCCTTCGAAAGGTTCAGACTGGGGCCAAGATTAATATTACCAAAAATGGCAAGAAAGTTGCTGTCTTACAGGGAGCTCAGTCCGCCGCTAATCAGGCTGCTTTTGATGCACATCAGCGCATAATTGCACGTTCTCAAAAAATGCAGTTACAGTATAAGAAAACTACAGTTGCCAAACTTACAGCAAAAGACTTAAAGGAGCTTAAGAATGAAGGCAGAAAGTACTAAAAGATTTCCGTGTTTTGTAGCAGATACTTCTTTTCTTGCAGCATATCTTTTAAACGGTATCTGCAGTGATGAATTTTCTGATTGTGTAAATGATGTAGACTATGTGCTTCAGAATAACGGTCAGATTTATGTTCCTCAGCTTTTCTGGTATGAAATGGGAAATGTCCTTTTAAGCAAAACAAGACGCAAACAAAAAGGTGAACCCGTCCTTTCCCGCTCAGATGCCATGGATATTATGTACGATCTGCAGTTTCTTCCAATATATACAGAATCACAGAATGACTTGCAAATCCGCCAGCGCATTTTTGATCTAGCCACCGACAATAATCTATCATATTATGACGCCTCGTATCTAGAACTTTCCAGAAGAACCGGCCTCCCATTAAAAACTTATGATGCTGATTTGAAAAAGTTGTGTGAATAAAAAAAAGCACTTTCTTTTTTTGGAAGTGCTTTTTTATTTGGGACCCTTCGACAAGCTCAGGGACCCCGAAATTATGCCTGTAGCGCTGTTACAGCAACTGTAGCAATAATATCATCTACATTACAACCGCGGCTGAGGTCGTTGAGAGGTTTTGCGAAGCCCTGACAAACTGGGCCAATTGCCATCCAACCACCCATGCGCTGGCAGATCTTATAACCGATGTTGCCGGCGTTGATGTTAGGGAAGATGAAAGTGTTTGCGTGGCCTGCTACCTTGCTGCCTGGGGCTTTGAGTTCGCCTACTTCTGGAGCTACGGCTGCGTCAAACTGGAATTCTCCGTCTAATGCAAGGTCTGGAGCAGCGGCTTTTGCGAGTTCTGTTGCCTGCTGAACCTTTGAAACTGTGTCGTAGAATTTTGCGTCGTTTCCTGAGCCCTTTGTAGAGAAAGAAAGCATTGCAACGCGTGGTTCAATTCCTGCAATTTTCTTTGCTGTGTCTGCAGAAGCAAGTGCAATGTCGCAAAGCTCTTCTGCGCTTGGTTCAATGTTGATTGCACAGTCACCGAATACGGCAACTCCCTCTGGAACATATGGGTTTCCGCCTTCTGGAGCTACCATGATAAAGCAGCTTGAAACTGTCTTGAAGCCAGGAGCTGTTTTGATTACCTGGAGTCCTGGGCGCAATGTATTTGCTGTTGAGTGGCATGCACCAGAAACAAATCCGTCTGCATCGCCTG
>JAFZYR010000073.1 GCA_017616165.1 Treponema sp. | reverse complement strand
GCAGTACTTTCTTTCGTCCGGTTCGATTTTGAGCTCTGCAGCTCTAAAGTCCTGATAAGTCAGGTCCGCAATTGCGGCGCTTGAAGCTGCATGTACTTCGGCGTTTTCCATGTTGATTGCTCCGGTGAACGGGTCATCGTCGGCAGTAAGACACTGGCGGTCAAACTCCTGGCCGTAAGCTTCGCAGAAATCTTCGAGGAACATCTTTCCCAAATCAACAAATACATCTTCACCAAACTCGTCAAAGAATGGAACATAGCCTGCAAGAGTGTAGGCTTTGAGCTCTGTTCTTGTAGGCATGTTTGATTTTGTTGCATCAATTTTCTGTCCGTAAGCGGTAAGCCATTTAAGCTCAATTCCGCCGCGGTCTCTTTCAGGAATAAAGATTGAAGGTCCACTCATAGGGCGGTGAGTTACCAGGTTCATCATCATAGACTGCTTTGCAGCTTCCTGCATGATTGTCTCTTCGTAAATCGGATTGATAAGGTACTGGTCATTGTTTGCAAGATTTCCGATTGGTTCTCCGAGAACTGCTTTTGAAGGAACAAAGCCTTTTCCAGTCTCCCAGGAGAAGTCCTTCGGGTTGTTCCATTTTTCAGCTCTGATGTTAGGACAGAACTTGAGTTCTCCAAGTGTCTGTGCATCCTTGTTCCAGGCTGCGCACAAAGCTTTTCCAAGATTGTAGCAGACATCACGGTAAGTCAAAGGCTTCATTTCGGCATCCGACTTTCTCAAAAGATTTCTGAGTTCCTTGATGGAATCCTTGATTCCTTCGAGCTCTGATGTAGATGCAGTCTGCTGACTGTCTGCCATTTTCAGAATACCGTCAATGAGTTCTTCTGTTTCATTGAAGTATTTAGAAACCTGTTCCGGTGTTGCAGCTTCGGTTGGTACCAGGCTTTTCATATTGTTTAATTTCTGCTGCAAGCCTATAATAACCTCGTTCAAGTAGAACCTCCTTTTTTGTTCTTCGCTTGAATAACGGAACCGCAGACAATTGGTAGTTGGGTTGCGGTTCCGTTTTTATTTATCAATGCCGGAATTGCTCCGGCAATCTTTTACCTAAGCTCTGGCCTGTAAGCCAGCGCATATCCTGTCATAAAAAGAAAGAGGACTTCCTTTTTTCTGACTTTTTGTAAGCTTCACATTCGCAAATGGATTTGACGGGACACAGCAGATAGAAAACTCTAAAAGCTCCTGCTTCCTGAAAATCAAATCACATTCGCGGTCAGCCGCATCCAGGAATTCAACTTCATCAACCCGAAAGCCTACAGAACCGCAGCTAAGCACTCCGGCTTTTACGCGCTGCCCGATGCTCCAGCCAAACTCATCAAAATCCTTGTCGTTAAACACAATGTCACCTTCAAGGCTCATGTCAGCCTTTACATTCTTTGCAACGCCGATTGCAGGAATACTGTAATCATGGCTCCATAACACAACAGGATTCGACAGATAGTTTTTCAAATCCCATCCGACCTGGTCCACTTTTTCAAAATCGCGGTCAGTATCAAAAGTAGACATAACCCAGTGAAAAGTTTCCCTTGAAAGCTCTGCGCCTTTGAAAACTTCTACTTCGGGAGTAACTTTCCCGGAGCAGGTGTTCTCACGCAGAAATTTTAAGAAAAGGTTGTTGTCCTTTGAAAACTCTTTGTTTGTAATACCATCGATTTTTACTAACATGCCCAGCTCCTTATGTGCATTCTTTCCATCTGTTGATTAAGAAGTGTAAAGTCATTCATACTCTTGTAGCCGATTTTCTTTTTCAGCCAGTGAATATGATTGCCTACAGCATTCACAGATGTGTTTAATTCATCACTGATTTCCTTCATACTTTTACCCTGACCAAGCTTAATGCCAATCGCAAATTCAAGCTCAGTTACTTCGCCACAGCATTTGTTTTCAAGCAGATGTTCATTTGCTTCAATGCTTTCAATTACTTCATCTGGAAATAATCTGTGGGCACCGGTAATAATCCGGATTTTCTGGATAAAGTTTTGACGGTTATCAATGTTTGCAACAAATCCATCAACACCAAGTTTAAATAGACGCAGCCCAAAATATCTTGAACACTCGCCAGTTTCACAAAAATAGATACGCAGATTTTTACTTATTGCCCGTAAAGTCATAATTTTGAATCTTAAAACATAGCTCAAAAAATACTTGTCAAAAAAGATAATGTCATCTTCAGCACTCTTGATGTGATACAAAATATCTTCATCAGTTGTGACATCAATAATCTCTACTCTAGGCAATGCCTGTGTAACACAGTTTCGAATAATTTCTTTAGTGTAAGCGTCAATTGTTGCGATCATTACTTTTTTCATTAGCTTTTAATCTCCAATGATAGAATCAGAATTAATGGCCGTCAGGGAAGAAGGCTTGTACCAGATATCGCCCCACGGTTTCTCTTGTTCTCCCCGTGCCCTAAGAACATCATTGATTGTCTTGAGCCCGGCATTAATTTCAGCGATGTCCCGATTGCTTTGTGCATCCTCCGATTCCTGCAGCTCGGGTATGGAATTTAGATTAAACTCGCCGGTCTCCTGCAAGTTAAACCTACGGAAAAACTGTACTTCCAAGATTTGTTCAAAGTTTCTCAGAAGCGGAATGAGGGTAAAATTCCAGAATGCACGGTGCTGGCTCTCTGTGTCCGTGCCGCTTAAGGAACTTTTTGAATCCTGTATATTTGCTACTCTTGGGGGAATACCGTACTTTGCCAGGAGAGTATACAGGTTCCACGATTTCATGTCGTAAAGCTTCAGAACATCAGGGCTGAATGTCAGAGGCTGATACTCCGTACCTTTACCCAACACAGCTACTCGGTTTTTCATACCGCGCCCGTATTTCCTGTCCCAGGTTCTAGCAAGAATTTCTGCCTCCGCTTCGGTCAATACCTGGTCTGTCTTAAGAAGCCCTTTAGGAACTCCACCTTCCTTCAACAGTCCCGAATTTTGTTTTGCCGCCAGCAAATCCTGTTCAACCTCAAGACCCAAACTCACTAATGGACTTACACCCCGATATTCATTCCACGGATTCCAGTCCTTAAAATGAATGAGCTCGTCAGGCAGAATGATATACGGTTTACCATTGCCGCCTTCGGTGTAAACCCATTTAATAACTTTTCCATCTTCAACTACATGCTGCATGTTACGAGGATTTAAAATAAAGATTTCATCAGGAATCCCGCAGCAGTAGTTTTCACCGAACCACCAGAACGCTTCGCCATCTAAACTCCACCAGGCGCAGGTCTGCTTCCACAAATCAAAACGGCTCGTAGCCCTGTTAGGGTAGCGGAACAATTTCACAAGCCTTGAATCCTTTTCAGGCTTTCCATTTTTTTTAACTTCAAACTCCGCACGGGCAACGTTGCGCGTTAATATATCAATGCATACAGAAACCCAGGCATGCTGCAGATAAGGATCAGTACAGGATTTCTTTTCCTGCACAGCAAAATCCTCAGCCACGCTTTCATTATTCAGCTGGTCAAAGCTTTGCAGCTCTTTTTTTAATGGTTTCTTTTTGCCAAAGAATTTCATTTTATTTATCGGCTCCCACACCCGATTTTTGTCATAGGCATAAAAGCCTATGCCATAACCACGCCACTTGTTACCGGACTAAAGATTGCATACCTCATGGCATCCATGTAATGGTCATTCACTTTTACAATCTGATTATTCTCGTCACGCGAATAATCCCAAATTTCTCCAAGAACTCCGGTACAGTCTTTACACACAAAAAACTTTCCGCGTTCAATCTTTGCAATTATGTAATCAATTCCTGCATCCACAGAGTTGTTCGCTTTCACACCGCCAGGAACCTCCTGAATTCTTTCGCCGCCAGCCGGGTCGCAATAAGTCACAAAGTTGTCATCGTACCAGTGTTTAGACTGCTGCTGCTCAACGCTCGTTTTAGTCGTAATGTTGAAGCCTCCAAAATCTGCAACGACATAAACGGTATCTCCAACCCAGCCAACTTTTACAGCCGCAATATGAAGTCCAAAGTCCTGACCGCCTGTAAACTTGTCAAAGCTTTCCGGCAGCTTGTCACGAGGAATAATCATAGATTCCTCAAACTTCTCATAAACACTTCCATCCGGCTTTACCCAAAGACCGTCACGGAATCGGGCTCTCTGTTTTTCCGGCATGTTATCCAGAATGTCGCTGATGTAATCTTCATCAAGATTTTCAGCGTTGTCCGCTGGATTCAAAACCGCACTCGCATAAAGCTCAGGCTTATTAAGTTTCTCATCAGTTCTCGGTTCAATCTTTCTGATGAAAACCTTGTACGCCCAGTGCATAGGCGAACACGGATTACAGTCATAAAAAAACTTGTTCTTGCAGCCTTCAACTTTCATAGCAAGTCGACTGTAAGCTGTAGTAATGGCAGAGTAGGAAATTTGACTCACTTCGTTAAAGTAAATCGTCACATACTCATGTCCCAAAATGCGGTCTACCTGTTCCTTGTCACCAAGACCACCAATCCAAATCTCGCTTCCGTTCCACAAGGTAATCAAACCGTCGTGGACGTTAGCCTTATAATTTTTTGCTCCAACAGTTTTATTCAGCCACGGAATCAAAGTCTCATGAAGAACAGAGCTTCTAGCATCCTTCGCCCTGAAGCGGCAGATCAAATGTCTGCTTCCCGGATAGCGACAGGCCCGGAAGATGATAGCCATAACTAACACCGTTGTCTTCCCGGACCTCGAACCACCGAAGAGCAGAATGTGTTTTGCCGCACTGCTCAAAAGTTCAAGAGCTTTTTTCTGTACCTTCGTCGGCTTAAAGATTTCCGCAGTCATTACAAATCCTTAAACGAATCAACAAAGCTTATCGCCAGTTCCCCCTGGACCGGCTTTGTATTTTCCTTGTCCGCTCCAGTTATGAACGAATCAAGTTTTGCAGAACGTTCAAGCAAATCCATAGCTCCATCAGCATTAAGATCTTCCGGCTTCAAAGTCTTAAGTCTCTTGCCAACAAGCTCGTCAAAACCGTTCAGCATTTCCATCTGTTTCTTTCTGCGCTGCACACGTTCTGCAAGAATTTCTCTTTCAGTTTCTTTCGCAATGTAAGTGTCATATTCAAGAGCTCTTTCATTCCAGCGGTAAAGTCTTGCATAACGCGCCCAGGTTCCGTACTTTTTTGGATCAATACCGTGTAGCTCCATACACGCTTTAATGCTCCGCTTGTAACCCATACTGCGGAAAAGACAGAACGCCTTGAACGCCTTGGGTGGTTCATCATCTAATCTTTTTTCCCAAGAGTTCAAAGGCTGTTCCATCTGAACAAGTTCACTGTTTGCGGTCTTAACAGTGTCCTTTTCTCCCACCTGTAATACCTC
>JAFZYR010000027.1 GCA_017616165.1 Treponema sp. | reverse complement strand
AACTACGCTCTTTATCCACATATGACTGTATATGATAACATGGCATTCGGTCTTAAGATCCGCAAGATGGATAAGGCTGAAATTGACCGCCGTGTTCGTGAAGCTGCTAAACAGCTTGACCTTACACAGTATCTTGATCGTAAGCCAAAGGCACTTTCCGGTGGTCAGCGCCAGCGTGTTGCTGTAGGACGCGCTATCGTTCGTGAACCAAAGGTATTCTTGTTCGACGAACCTCTTTCTAACCTGGATGCTAAGCTCCGTGTAACAATGCGTTCTGAGCTTGCTGCACTCCACAATCGCCTTCAGGCAACAATGATCTACGTAACACACGACCAGATCGAAGCTATGACTTTGGGTTCAAAGATCGTAGTTATGAAGGACGGTGTTATCCAGCAGATCGGTGCTCCACTTTACCTCTACAACAACCCAATCAACAAGTTCGTTGCAGGCTTCATCGGTACACCTCCAATGAACTTCCTTACTGTAAAGGTTTTGGAAAAGAACGGTGCAATTGTTTGTGACGAAGGCTCATTCGAAATCAACCCTACAGATGAACAGGCTAAGAAGCTCAAGGACTGGGTAGGAAAGGAAGTAACATTCGGTATCCGTCCAGAAGACTTGAAGTATGTTGAAAAGCCTGCTGCTAAAGATGATATGCAGATGAAGATTACTAACAAGGAACCACTTGGTGCCGAAACACATCTTTATCTTATCTCTAACAAGGGACAGAGCATCATCGCTAAGACAACTGCTGTTGCAGAATTCCGCCTTGGTGACACTGTAAACGTTGTTCCTGATATGAAGAAGGCTAAGTTCTTCGAAATTAATCCAGAAGCTGCTGAAGAAATGAACATCTGTGATTCAATCGAAAAGAAGTGGTAAAAATTCTTTGGGGTCCCTGAGGTTCTCGAAGGGCCCTTGCATAAGGCATTGTCCATAGGGCAATGCCTTTTTTTATGCCTAAGCCATCAACAATGACAAAGCCTTCGCTTTCTGATAAACTTATCGCAAATGAACAAGAACTCTTTAGTAATTTACAAAAATCAGCCTGCCGTTATAAAAGAACTTGACGGCGATAAATATATAATCACTTATTGCTCGCAGCCTGCAACTCCTACGGGTAAAAAAGCGGTGTACGGCGAGCAGAAGGTTCGCGAAAAGGATATTATTCTGCTGGCACAAGGACCGGTAACTTCCATAGATAAAGTACTGGCCTGTGCCAACGACGAAGCTTTGACTCAAGCTCATACCGCAGGTCTTGAAGAAACCTATGAGCTTTTGCTTTCTGACGAACAGACTGCTGCTTCCCCGCTAAGCTTTGACGAGCTAAAAGAATACGCTGCCTCTGATTTAAGCGCAGACCAGACCTGGGCTTTTTATAAAACTCTTTGTTCAATGCCGCAGTTTTGTCAGGACCAGGAGGAATATAAAAACCTTAAGCTTGTGTTTACCCTGCGCAATGCACAGCAGATTGAAGAAATTAACCGCAAAAAATACGAAAAAGAGCATGAAGAAGAAATTCGCAAGGCCTTTATAGAACGCCTTAAAAAACGCCAGCTTGAGCTTCCAGGCGATTCAAAGTTTATGGGCGAGGTAGAAGCCTTTGCCCTTTGCCAGACAGAAAAATCAAAGGTGCTCGAAATGGCAGGCATGAGTCAGAATATTGAAAAGGCACACCGACTGCTCATAGAAACCGGCATCTGGAGCGAAACAAAAAATCCTCATCCTACGCGCCTTGGCTTTAGCTTTGATTCTGCGCGTGAACAGCTTGGTGCCATGCCCGACGAAGAACGAGAGGAAGTTCCCTGCACCTGCTATGCCATTGACTCTCCTAATGCAGCCGACCCTGATGATGCCATTGGCTTTGACGGAGAATACTACTGGGTTTGTATTGCAGATCCAGCCAGCAGTGTTGCACCCGATTCTTCCATTGATATTGCAGCCCGTAACCGTGGAACAACGCTTTATATTCCGGAAGGGGCCAGTCGTATGCTTTGCGAAAGCAGTCTTGAAGATTACGCGCTCGGTCTTAAAAATCCTTCCTGTGCCCTGGCGTTTAGACTTAAAATTGATGACAACTGTCAGATAGAAGAATGCGTTGTAAAAAAGGTACGCGTAAATGTAAAGATGATAAGCTACGGCGAGGTTGAACAGCAGAAGGACAGCGACACCTTTAAGCCTTTTTATGAGCTTGCCCGCCGTAATCTTGAGCGACGAACTGCCAACAATGCAATTACCATTCAAATGCCAGAGGTAGATATTAAGGTAGACCGCGAGACCAAGAAGGTAACTGTTGCTCCCGAAACAAAATATGAATCTAACGATGTAGTTCAGGAGTTTATGCTTCTGGCAGGTGAGGGGGCTGCACGCTTTGCCTTTGCAAATAAGATACCGTTCCCGTATGTAAGTCAGGAAGCACCAAGCTTTCCGGAAAAGCTGCCCGACGGATGGGCCGGCCAGTTTGCACGTGTAAAATGCATGCGCAAGCGATCGGTTGGAATTACACCGGCTCCTCATGCAGGACTTGGCTTAAGCTTTTACAGTCAGGTTACTTCACCTTTGCGCCGCTACGGAGACCTTATTGCCCACCAGCAGCTGCGTGCCTTTATTGACGGCCGCCGTGTTTTAGACAAGGATGAAATGCTTGAACGCGTTGCTGCCGGAGATGCCGCTTCTTTAGCCGCCCGTAAAGCAAGCCGCCTTAGCGAAACTCACTGGAAGCTTGTTTACCTTATGCAGAATCCAGAGCAGACCTATAAGGGAGTATGCATTGACAAGCGCGGTAACGATGCCCTGTTTTTAATTCCACAGCTGGATATGCAGACTACCCTCAAAACCTGCAGCGACGTACAGCTTAATGATGAAGTAGTGCTCAAGGCAGACAAGATTGATATTACAACACAGGATGTAATCTTCTTAAGGTTGTAAAAAACAATGTCCTTGCAGGCGTAGCGTGGCAATCCACGTGACTCCTTGCAATGACAATAGTTCTTGTGCGCCATTTATAAAATCACTATAATAATTTCCAACTATAAAAAAAGGAACAAACTATGATTGTAATGAAATTCGGCGGTTCCAGCGTTGCAAACGCAGAACGCATTAAGCATGTTGCTTCTATTATCAAGGCCTATGCCTATCGTCGTCCGGTTGTTGTACTTTCTGCAATGGGTGATACTACCGACCATCTTTTAGAGGCAGCAGATAAAGCTGTAGAAGGCACTGTGGATGTTGCCGGAGTTGCAAAGCTTCACGAAGATACTGCCGAAGAGCTCGGAATTAATATCGATACAATCGAAGCCCTTCTTGATGAGCTTAAACAGCTGCTTACCGGTATTTCAATGCTCAAGGAAGTGAGCAAACGTTCACGCGACTATCTTGTTTCCTTTGGTGAACGCATGTCTGTACGCATGATGGCCGCTTACTTAAACAGCCAGGGCATTCCTGCAAAATTCCACGATGCCTGGAACATTGGTTTTATAAGCGACTCAAACTATATGGCTGCAGAGCTCCTTGACCAGACCTGGGAAAATATTCCTCAGTATTTGAACGGCTATAAAAACGGAGCCTACGATGATATCCCGATCGTAACAGGCTTTATTGCAAAGGATGCAAAGGGCAATATTACAACCCTGGGCCGCGGTGGTTCAGACCTTACTGCAACTATGATTGGTGCCGCCATGAAGGCAGAAGAGGTTCAGACCTGGAAGGATGTAGATGGTATTCTTACTGCAGATCCACGCGTTGTTGCAGAGGCAATGCCTGTTCCGGAGGTTACTTACGAAGAAGCACAGGAGCTTGCAATGTTTGGTGCACAGGTGCTTCATCCTCGTTCAATGCTGCCTGTTCGCAAAACTCAGACTCCGGTTCGCGTTAAGAACTCTTATAATATTCAGAGCCCGGGCTCCCTCATTGTTGAACAGCACAATGGAAAGGTTCCTCCTGTTTGTGCAATTACCAGCGTAAAAAACATTACTCTTATTGATATTGTAAGCTCACGCATGCTTGGTGCTGCAGGCTTTCTTGCACACGTATTCAACAACTTCCTCAAATGGAATATCAGTATTGATGTAATTGCAACCTCAGAGGTTTCTGTTTCTCTTACAGTAAGCTCAAAGGATAATCTTACCGGACTTATTGAAGATCTTGAAAAAGCCAGCGAAGTAACTGTTCGCACAGGTAAGGCAATTGTAACAATCATCTGTGACGCTGCTCATTCAAGTGCAATTCTTGCCGGTGGTTTTGATGCTCTTGCCGACGAAGGAATTAATGTTCAGATGATTAGTCAGGGCGCAAGCAAAGTAAATATCAGTATGATTGTAGATGAAGATGAAGCCAACCGCACCGTGCAGATTCTTCATAAGGCATATTTCAGTTAAAAAATAAAGGAGTAATTTTATGAAAATAGCACTTGTTGGATACGGAAAGATGGGCCAGATGCTTCACAAGGCCGCAAAGAATGCAGGACACGAGGTTGTTGTTACAATTGATGTTGTTAGCGATGAAGCAATGGTAAAGGTTGCCCAGGGCGATACAGACGCAATTGTGCGCGCAGTAAAATCAAGCGGGGCAGAGGGAATCATTGAATTTACACATCCAACTGCTGTGCTTGCAAATATAAAAGCACTCCTTCCTCTTGGACTTCCTATTGTTGTAGGTACTACCGGCTGGAACGACAAGCACGACGAAATAAACGCCTACGCAAAAGAAGTTGGCGGAACTATTATGACTGCCGGAAATATGTCTATTGGTGTAAACATGTTCTACCGCATTGTAGAAGAAGCTGCAAAGATTATGTCTCAATTCAGTGATTACGATGTTGCAGTATGGGAGCTTCACCATAACCAGAAGGCAGACAGCCCAAGTGGTACTGCTTTGGAAATTGCAAAGCATGTTCAGGCAGGCTATAAGAATAAAACCGAAATTGTTACAGATGCCTTCCACGAGCGTCCGGCCGCAAATCAGCTTCATGTAAGCTCAACCCGCTGCGGAAACGTTCCTGGAACTCACAAGGTATTCTTTGACGGAACTGCAGATACAATAGAAATTACCCACACCGCACGCAGCCGCGAAGGCTTTGCAGTAGGTGCAGTAAACTGTCTTGAAAAACTGGACAGCGCTATTAAAACAGGTCGTCTTAACAAGGGCGCTCTTTACAGCTGGGAAGATTTATTCTAAATCTGCATTAAAATTGCGCCGGTGCCCATAAGTGCTGTTGCGCATACCGTTGTAATCGTAACCAGAAGCTTTTCAACTTTCTCACTTATGGCAAAGGGTCTGTTTCTCTGGAAAATTATTAACACTGTTCCAAACATGTAAACCAGAGAACCTATGAACATCATTACGCCAAAAAGTCGTTTTTCGTAAATAAGGCTTATAAGTGTAGTTATTCCAAACGCAGTAGAAAAAGCATACATAAGGATTGCCGAAAAATATCTGGCAAAGCTCTGCTTTTTTATAAAAATGCAGATTACCACAAAGCCGGCAAAATAAACTGCCCCCGAAATAATAAAAATCCACTGCGGAACTCTGTAAATCCTGTAAACAGAAACAATGAGCAAAAGCCAGATTATCTGTGTAAGCGCATGAAAGGATTCTTCCAGAAGTTTAATAAACTTGTTTTTGTCTCCAAGTGTAAGCAGCATAAAAGCAGCAGCAGCCAGAAAAGCAAAGGAAGAAATAAAAAGAATGTGATAAGAATCCGGCAGGTGAACTGCAAGAATTGAATGAATGATTCCCACAACAAACGGCACAAACAGTACCCGCGCCACCTTTTCCAGCGCCCCAAGCCTCTGTGCCATCCCAACAATATATAAGATAAGGTTTACACCCAGTAAACCTGCAAAAATCCATGTGTAAATATTCATATATATAATATTAAATTATTTAAGCAGAATATGGAATAGGGGAAACTGATGTTACAAAAAACCACATAAAACTTTTTTTTGTTTTTATAATATTTTTCTTGACATAATATTATATATTGTATAATATTATATATAAGAACACTTGCACAGGAGGAATTGGCACTGATGACATTCACAGCTGGTTCTGCACTGCTGGATGCCGTTGTTCTTTCCGTAGTAAGTATGGAAGGAACCTACGGCTATAAAATCACGCAGGATGTCCGGCAGGTAATGGACGTTTCCGAAAGCACGCTCTATCCGGTTTTGCGCAGACTTCAGAAGGACGGACTTTTGGAAACCTACGACATGGAATTTCAGGGAAGGAACAGACGGTACTACAAGATTACTTCCAATGGAATGATTTTACTTGATAAATACCGCTCGGAGTGGTTATCTTATAAGAGTGGTATAGATAAAATCCTTTTAGGTCAGGAATAATACACCGGCCAAAAGCGACCTTATACAGGGGGATTTGAATATGACTAGAGATGAATATCTGACTGCATTAAAAAACAATATTCAGTCACTTACAATTGATGAGCAGAACGAAGCTCTTCAATATTACTCTGATTATTTTGATGATGCAAATGATGACGAAAAGGTTATGGAAGAGCTTGGCACACCAGAAGAGGTTGCTGCTCTTATCCGTGAAAAATGCTCTAACTCGCTTGTAAAAAACGAAAAGGCTGGAGACGATAAATCTGAATCTGCAGGTAGCGATTCTACTTCCGGCGGACGCTACGAAGCACTTTACTATGAGTTTAAAAACACAGATGTAAAGGGCATAGAATTCAGCTTTGGTGCTGCAGAGGTTGTGCTCATTCAGGGTAAGAAATTCAGCGTAGAAACCCGCGGTATTTCAAAACAGAATCTGCTTTGCCGTGTAGACGGAGCAAAAACACTGGTT
This sequence comes from Treponema sp., assembly GCA_017616165.1. GTDB lineage: Bacteria > Spirochaetota > Spirochaetia > Treponematales > Treponemataceae > Treponema_D. The sequence goes on along the minus strand of JAFZYR010000027.1, from coordinate 73,780 downwards.
GTAAAGAATCTGAACAAGCTTTCGGGCTTAAATTTCTTTAATCATGACCGTCCGAGCCGCATTGTTCCAAGAATTCTTATTTCAATTCCAGAGGATGCAAAGCTCAATACCTTTAGGGCTGCAATCGGGGCCGGTAACTTTGTTGCAAAGGATATTTCAGTAAGCTTTGAAAAGGGCAAGATTGAAGTAGGAGCCGGTAACTTTGTGCTCAAAAAGCTGGATGCAGCAAATCTTGATCTTCGCTGCGGAATGGGAAACCTTCATATAGAAGGTGCCATAAAGGGAACGAGCAATATTGACTGCGGCATGGGAGCAATCAAGCTGGAGCTTAGCGGCAACGAAAACGATTACTCTTATGATGCAAAGGTTGGCCTTGGCGACTTTAAGTTCAACAACGAAAAGCGCAGCGGCGTATGTCAGGTTTATGCAAACACCCGCAAGGAAAATCATTTTTCCGTAAACTGCGGCATGGGCAGCGTAAATATTAAGATGAATTAAGTCATCAAAACAAGGGAGATGAATATTATGACTAAAAAGCTTAAAAAATCAAATAACAAGGTATTTTGTGGAGTTTGCGGAGGTCTTGCAGAATATATCGGTCTTGATCCGACTGTAATGCGCCTTATTGTATGTGTGCTTTCTTTTGTATGGGGTGCAGGTCTTATAATTTACATAGTTGCAGCACTTATCATGCCGCCAGCCGATACCGAAGACCTTTACAATGACAGCGTTGACAACCTCAAAAGTGCCAACGTAGACGGACAGGGCTCATCCGATAAAAAATCAAAGTCCACCACCGGCGAACCAAAAAAAGAAGGTTCTGACGTGCCACACTCAGACGAAGACTTTGACGCTTACTTTAAAAAATAGCATAGGAAAAAAACACCCTTATTAGATAAAAAAAGCGCTTCCACTCTGCGAAGCGCTTTTTTTTTATAAAAACATAGTGTTTTTCCCCTATGAAATTTTATAATTGTATGTTATTATTGTCTATTATGGCAAAATTCAAACTTAACAAAACCTTACGGAATTCAATTATTGCCATTACTGCAATAATTGTGTTTTTCGTATGTATCAGGTTGATTCCCGAAAAGCAGCTTAGCGAATATTACGAAGGTTATGATTTGTCAACATTGCAGAGTGCAGTTTCTGCAGGTACTACTTATGCCGAGTACCTGGAAATGCACGCAAACGCAGCAACCCCTAATTATACAGTTCCGGTTGATGTATTTGCCTACGATGTTAATAAATCAACTGATGTAAGCATCGTTAAGAATTATGAGGGAAGGGATGCGGTCCGCACCGAAGACCACTCCTTTATTCTTTGGAATGTAGAGGTTCCCGAAGCAGGCTTCTACAATATTTCTATGGACTATATCTGTCCACCTTCACGCAATATTGATATAGAAAGAATCCTTTACATCAATGACGAAATGCCGTTTACCGGTGCCGACACTCTTTCTTTTTCGCGTCTTTGGAAGGATGGCGGAGAAATTAAATATGATAACCGTGGAAACCAGATCAGACCAACTCAGGCCGAGGTTTTTTACTATCAGACTGTAAGCTTTAAAAGCGATCTTGGTTATGAAATTGACCCGTATAAGTTCTATTTTAACAAGGGATTAAATACTATTGCGCTCAAGGCTATAAGTGAGCCTGTTGTAATCAGTGCAATTAATCTGGTTCCTGTAAAAACCTATGTAAATTATGAACAGTATCTGACAAAGCAGCCTTCAAAGCCGGAGTCATTCACTTCAAAGGATATTTTTATAAAGGTTCAGGGAGAAGACTCTACTGTTCGTTCAGATCCTTCACTTTTTGCACGTTATGACCGTTCTTCTGCCATCACAGAGCCATACAGTACAACAACTACCATATTAAACTATATCGGTGGTGACTCCTGGAAGGCTCCGGGCCAGTGGATTGAATGGGAATTTGAAGTTCCTGAAAACGGCTGGTATACAATTTCCCTCAAGGGACGTCAGCTGTATCAGCGCGGTTATGTTTCTTACCGCTCGGTTTATATTGACGGAGAAATACCAATCGAAGAGCTTAAGACTGTAGGCTTTAAATATAATAAGGACTGGCAGTATAAGACTCTTACAGATGATGCTGATGAGCCATATAAATTCTACCTTTCAAAGGGTAAGCATACAATCCGTCTGGAAGCAACTCTTGGCGAGATTGGACCAATCATCAGTCAGATGGAAGATTCTATCTACCGTCTGAACCTTATTTACCGTACTATTCTTGTACTTACCGGTTCTACACCAGATGCAGACCGCGACTACGAGCTTAAAAAGGTATTCCCTGATGAAGTAGAAGCAATGCAGCTTGAAAGCCGTCGTCTTTACAAGCTTATTGATGACTTTATTAGAATTACAGGACAAAAGTCTAACCTTATTGCTCCTGCCGAAACTCTTGCCGAACAGCTTGCAAAATTCTATAAGCATCCGGACCGTATTTCCAAGAACTTCCAGAACTTTAAGGATAATACAACAAACTTTGCTTCTTCCATGCTTTCGCTCATAGAAACCAAGTTTGATATTGACTATATCGTAATTCAGGGTGCAAACGACAAAATCAAAGCCGATAAGTCTAACTTCTTTAAGGATGCAAAGCACGAATTTGTTTCCTTTATCAATTCCTTTATTTATGACTCTGCCTCTCTTGGTAGCGTTTATGACAAGGATGCCGACCACCTGATTGAAGTTTGGATTGTAACTGGTCGTGACCAGAGCCAGGTTCTTAAAAATATGATTGATGATACCTTTACTCCACAGACCGGAATTAAGGTAAACGTTAAGCTTATCAACCCTAACGCACTGCTTACTGCCGTAATTGCAGGTAATGGACCAGATGTTGTTGTTTCTACTTATAACTCACAGCCTGTAGACTATGCTTTGCGTAATGCCAACGTAAACCTCATGCGTTTTGATGACTGCGAAGAAGTTCTTTCATGGTTTAAAGAAAGTGCCTATATTCCTTATGAGTACAACGGTGGTCTTTACGCCCTGCCGGAACAGGAAACCTTTAACCTGCTTTTCTACCGCAAGGATATTCTTGCACAGCTTGATATTGAACCTCCACAGACCTGGGAAGACTTTATCAACATGCTGCCAACCTTGCAGTCAAACAACCTTACAGTTGGTGTACCGTATCCTAACGTAATTCAGGGCGGTGCAGTTGATATGAGTGTTCTTTACTCAATGATATATCAGGCTGGTGGACAGATTTATACAGATAACGGAGATAAATCACTGGTAGATTCTGAGCCTGGAATTGAAGCCTTTAAGACCTATACAAGCTTCTATAATAACTATGGTTTGCCGCTCATTTATGACTTGATGAGCCGTTTCCGTACAGGTGAAATGCCAGTTGGTATTGCAAACTATACTACCTATAATACAATCGTTGTTGGTGCTCCGGAAATCCGAAATCTTTGGGATTTTACCTACATTCCTGGTACAGTAAAAGAAAACGGCGAAATTGACCGTTCAAATGCTGCCGGTGGTGTATGTACCATGATGATTAAAAATGGCATGAACCTTGACGACCTGGATCTTTCAAGCATTCCAAATCTTACCTATTCAACCTTCAGCGGAAAGACTATAGAAGAGGGTTCTATTCCTGGTGTAGACCAGAAGACCCTGCAAAAGATTATGAAGAATGAACAGATTCAGCACGATGCCTGGGAATTCATGAAATGGTGGGTATCTACCGAAGCTCAGGTTCGCTACGGACGCGAAATGGAAGCCCTGCTTGGTGCTTCTGCCCGTTATGCAACTGCCAACGTAGAAGCCCTTAAACAGCTTTCATGGAATTCAGAGCAGATTGATGTTCTTGAAAAGTCTCTTGATCAGACTATTGGTGTTCCTGAGGTACCTGGAAGTTACTTTACACCACGCCATGTAGTAAATGCTGTCCGCAGGGTAGCAAATGAACATGAAGACCCGCGTGAGACTCTCATAGACTATACAATAAAAATCAATGAAGAGCTTACTCGTAAGCGTATAGAATTTGACCTTCCAATAGCGGACGAGTAATCAGGAGTAATATATGAGTGATTCAACATTAAGTAAATATATTGCACATAAAAAGCTGCAGGCATCGGACTTAGTACGAAACGCCAGGAGAAACAGAATCTGTTATCTGTTCCTTTTGCCTTATGCCGTGCTCTTTATAACTTTTTATGTACTTCCAATGCTTACTTCCATTTATTATAGCTTTACCAACTATAATATTCTGGAAAAACCAGAATTTGTCGGTGCAAGAAACTATATAAATCTGTTTCTTGAAGATGAGGTATACACAACTGCCGTAAAAAATACATTTATTATTGCCATAATTGTAGGACCAATCGGCTATATCATGTCGTTCATTTTTGCCTGGCTCATCAACGAGCTTCCAAACTGGCTTAGAACACTGGTAGTATTCTTCTTCTATGTTCCTAGTATTTCGGGACAGGCCTTTAACGTATTCAAGTTCTTCTTCTCTGATGATGCCCGCGGATGGTTAAATGCCAAGCTCATTTCCTGGAATGTTGTACAGCAACCAATTTTGTTCCTTACAAACCCTATGAATGTATTAAAGGTTGTAATTCCTATCATCCTTTGGACTTCGCTTGGTACAGGCTTCCTTTCGTTTGTAGCAGGTCTTAAGGGTATTGATAAGGCACAGTACGAGGCCGGCTATATTGACGGTATCCGTAACCGCTGGCAGGAACTGTGGTATATCACACTGCCTAACATGAAGCCTATGCTTTTGTTCGGAGCAGTTATGTCTATTACAACCGCCTTTAGCGTTTGTGATATTCCGATGGCACTTGCAGGTTATCCTTCTGTAGACTATTGTGCGCGTACAGTTGTAACTCACTTGTTTGACTACGGCTTTACCCGCTTTGAAATGGGTTATGCTTCTGCAATTGCAACTGTTTTGTTTATTACAATGATTCTTTGTAATAAGGTTATCCAGGCTCTGCTCAGTAGAGTAGGTCACTAATAGGGGGTGTATATGAGTACTAAAAATATGTATAAAGACATGACTATACACCATTATAAGTTCCGAAGAAAGCCTAACCGTTCTATCGGCGGTGATATTGGAGTTTATATTTTCCTGGCCATCTGTTCATTTATAATGGTTTTCCCTCTTATATTTGCTATTGCAAACTCTCTTAAGCCTCTGGATGAAATCTTAAAGTTCCCGCCTTCAATTTTCCCACACAGACCGACCTTTGATAACTTTTCGGATCTGTTTGTTACCTTGAGTCAGGGCTGGGTTCCTTTAACACGCTATATCTGGAATACACTTTTTGTAACTGTAGTTGGAACTGCAGGACACGTTTTCTTAGCCTCTATGGCTGCCTATGTTCTTGCAAAATACCGCTTCCCTGGTGGACAGGCCTTCTTCCGCGTTGCTGTAGTAGCGCTCATGTTCACAGGTTATGTAACCGGTATTCCTAACTACCTTATTATGTGTAAGCTTCATATTGTAGACACCTACTGGTCTGTAGTTCTGCCTGCTATTGGAGGTTCGCTCGGACTCTTCCTTATGAAGCAGTTTATGGACGGCTTCCCAATGTCTCTCATTGAAGCTGCAAAAATAGACGGTGCAAGCGAGTTTACAATTTTCTGGAAGCTCGTAATGCCTAACGTAAAACCAGCCTGGCTTACAATTTCTATTTTCTCAATTCAGTCTTTGTGGAATAACCCTCAGACAACCACAATCTATACTGAATCCAAGAAAATGCTCAGCTATGCCTTGAATCAGCTTGGTACAAACGTTATTGCACGTCAGGGACAGCAGAACGCTGTTATCGTATTTACAATGCTCGTGCCTATTGTATTCTTTATCTTCTCGCAGAGTCAGATTATGGAAACAATGGCAAGCTCTGGACTTAAGGACTAGCACTATGAAGAAAAGACTTTTAATTATGATTACAGGCCTGCTCGCTCTTAGTGCAGGACTCTTTGCAAAGGGCGAAACCTATTCCTACGATTACTGGGATGATATTGAAAAATCTCCTGATGCATATCGTGTTTCTCATATGGTTTATGCTCCCGATCTTGGACTTGATAAGGCACTTAAAAATCCATCTTCGTTGTTTGCCATTGATAATTATCTTTATGTTGTCGACACAGACAACAACCGCATTATCAAGCTGGAATATACTTCTAAAAAGACCCTTGAGCTTTTACAGGTAATTGATCACGTTAATCCTTCTCCGCTGCTCGAAGACAATTATTTTGCCGCTCCAAAGGATATCTTTGTTTCTAAGACAGACGGCTGCATTTATATTGCAGACACAGATAACGGAAGGGTAATTAAGACCGATGCAGACCTTAATGTTATTATGGTTTTGCGCGAGCCTGATGACCCTACCTACGATCCGTCAAAATCTTATTATCCTACAAAGGTTGTAGCAGACGATAAGGGCCGCGTTTACATCCTTTCCAAAAATGTAAACAAGGGATTTTTGAAATATGAATATGACGGAACCTTTGCAGGCTATTACGGGGCAACAAAGGTTATCGTAAGTGCTGCACAGCGCTTCTGGAAAAAGTTTTCTACCGAAGCACAAAAGGCACGTATGCAGCTTTTTGTTCCAACCGAATATTCAAACTGCTATATTGACAACGAAGGCTTTATCTATGCAGTTACACACTCGTTCGAAGAATGGGATCTGCTTTCGGGTAAGGCTTCTCCAATCCGCCGCCTCAACGCACTTGGAAACGATATCCTTGTAACACTTGGTTATGAGTATCCTATCGGTGACCTTCAGTGGGGAAATGCCGGTGGTGTAAAGGGACCTTCCTGGATGGCAGATATTACTGTTCTGGATGACGAGATTTATATTGGTCTTGACGAAACCCGCGGACGAATCTTTGCATATAATAACCAGGGCTATCTGCTTTTTGCCTTTGGTGGACGAGGAAATATCGACGGTTTCTTCCGTAAGCCTGCTTCTATCGAGCATATTGGTAAAGACCTGTTCGTTCTTGATTCTCTCAATTGTTCTATTACAGTCTTTACTCCTACAACCTATGGAAATCTTATCTATCAGGCAACCGAGGAGTTCCAGATAGGTGAATATGATGCTTCTGCAGAAACCTGGGCAAAGGTACTTGAGCACAACGGAAACTACGACCTTGCTTATATTGGTCTTGGTAAATCTTATCTGCGCCAGAAAAAATACAAGGAAGCAATGGATTACTTTAAGCTCAAGCGAGACCGCCGCGATTATTCAAAGGCATTTAAATATTACCGCAAGGAATGGGTAGAAAAGAATTTTGCCTGGATTGTTATTGTCCTTGTTACAGCAGTTCTTATTCCGCTTATTGTAAGAATTGTAAAACGAGTAAGATGGGAGATTAGTACATTATGAGTAATTTTATAACCCGACGTTTAAAGAAATTAACGCTTAAAGAAACTTATGTCCGCTTTTTTTCTACGCTTAAGTATTCACTGTATGTTATATTCCATCCGGCAGACGGCTTTTGGGATTTAATTCATGCAAAGCGTGGTTCTTATGCCGCAGCAAACTTTATTGTAATTCTTACGCTTTTTACTCAGATCTGGCGTTTAAGATTTACAAGCTTTATTGTTATGAATGTTTATTGGGAAAATGTAAACGTTTTCAAGGAATTTGCAACCATCCTTCTTCCGCTTGCAGTTTTCTGTGTCTGTAACTGGGCACTTACAACCCTGTTTGACGGAAAGGGACACCTTGGAGATGTTTATATGGGAACCGGCTATGCCTTGGCTCCATATCCGCTTATCCAGATTCCAATCATTATTGTAAGTAATTTTGTAACACGAGATGAAGTTGCATTCTATACAATCTTTAATACAATTTCCATTCTCTGGTGCGCAATGCTTCTGTTCATGGCTATGATGATGATTCATCAGTACAGCTTTGGCAAAACCCTGCTTTTTACAATCTTTACTGTTTTTGGAATGCTGGTATTTATTTTTATCGTACTCCTGTTCTTTAGTATGATTTCTCAGGGTGTTTCGTTCTTTGTTGCACTCGCACGCGAAATCATCTTCAGGTTGAATTGATGGAGGAGGGGATTAAGATGGAAAAAGAAAAGAAAGCTAAAAAAGCAAAAAAAGCTAAGAAATCAAAATATCCGGACTGGTATATCGGACCTCCAAAGCCGATGCGCCCTAAGTTTGAGTTTAAAAAGCCGGGACCAAAATTCTGGATTTCATTCGGAATCTCCCTTGCTTTTATCGGTTTTTGTACATTTATAGTTATCCGCCTTATTCAGGTAGGAAAGGCAGTTCAGCCTCAGTTTGACTATTATGAATATAATGCCGCAAAGCAGCCGGAAAGCTATGTTATGGAAAATGACGCAATTAAGTTTGAGCTGGATCCAAAAACAACACAGTTTACTGTAACTCAAAAATCAACCGGCAAGGTATGGTATTCAAATCCTCCTGCAGCTAAGAGCGACCCGATTGCCCTTTCAAAGGAAAAGAATAACATGATGTCTACCTTCCTTATCAAGTATTCAACTGAAACAGGAACGGATGATACCTACGATTTGTATTCAAATAGTGTTGAACGCAGCTTTTACAATGTTTCCGGAAAAGGCAACGAAATCCGCGTAGATTATACTGTCGGCCAGATGGACAGGGAGTATGTATTCCCTTATGTTCTGTATCAGTCAGAAATAGATAAATGGCAGGAAGGTCTTTCTAAGAGCGAAAAGAATGCCATGCTCCGAGCTTATCATAAATATAATTTGAGCAGCTTTAAGGGCGATGACCTTGATACAATGCTCACAAAATATCCTAAGATGGAAGAAGAAAACCTTTATCTTGTTTTCGAAAACATTCAGACTCACGTAAAGGAACAGATGGAACAGCTCTTTGGTAAACAGGGCTTTACCTACGATGATTACCTTGAAAACCGCGAGCGTTATAAAGAAGAAAATATTAAGGAAGTTCCGGCCTTTAATATAAGCGTAATTTATAAGCTGGACAAAAACGGCTTTACTGTTGAAATTCCATTTGATGAAATATCTTACAGACTTAAGTATCCTATTACTCTTGTTTCTGCTCTTCCTTATTTTGGTGCAGGCGGACCAACCGATACAGGCTATATGCTTGTTCCGGAGGGCGGCGGAAGTATAATTAACTTTAATAACGGAAAAACAAAGCAGAACGGTTATTATGCAGACTGCTATGGCTGGGATTATGCTTCGGACCGCAAGGCTGTAATTTCTGAAACAAGAGCTTCGTTCCCGGTATTCGGTGTTTCAAACGGAGATTCAAGCTTTATTTCCATTGCAAAGGATGGAGCAGAATACGCAGGTATTACTGCAGAAATTGCAGGAAAGCTTGGTTCTTATAACTATGCACGCTTTGATTACCGTATGCTTCACCGTGAGCAGTACGAGGTTACTACAAGAACTACAAATGCTCAGTTCAGTTATGAAACAAATCTTCCTAAGGGCGAATCTATAGTTCAGTCTTATATATTCTTAGATTCACCGTCTTATGTAGATATGGCAAAGGAATACAGAAACTATCTTTTTGCAGGTCAGACAAAAACCGCAAACAAAAATGTTCCGCTTGCCGTAGAGCTCATCGGTTCTATAGAAAAGAAGCAGCAGGTAATGGGTATGCCAAAGACCCGTCCTTATGCTCTTACAACCTATAAAGAAGCTGCCTCAATTATTAATCAGATAGAAGATATGGGCATTAACAATGTCAGCTACAAGCTTTCTGGTTTTATAAACGACAGTGTGCGCTATACCATGCTCAATAAAGTTCGCTTTATAAGCAGACTGGGCGGAAAAGGCCAGTTTAAGAAAATGCTCAAATCTGTAAGCGATACTTCTGCAGTTATTTATCTGGACGGTGCTGTTCAGACTGAATACAGAACCGGCTTGTTCAAGGGCTTCTTTAACTACCGCGATGCTGCACGCTTTGTAAGTGATGAGCTTTGTAAGCTTTATGAGTATTCAGAGTTGTGGTACGGCAAGGATGAAAACCGAGACTGGTATTATCTTTTGAAAGACAGCCTGCGCAGCAAAAACAATACTGTATTTGTAAAGGCTGCAGACAAGCTTGGTGTTGACGGTGTTTCTTATAAGGATAACGGAAAAATCCTTTCTTCTGACTTTAATGAAAGACACCCTACAACAAGAGCCGCTGCTAAAAATACTCAGATTGCGGGAATGCAGGAAGCAAAGGAAAAGGGACTTGGCATAATGATAAATGCCGGAAACGACTATGCGCTTGATTATGTAGACTTTATTACTAATATCGAGCTGCATGGAAACAGCTATGCTATCATTGATGAAACAGTTCCTTTCTATCAGATTGCACTGCATGGTTATAAAAACTATGCCGGTTCTCCTGTAAACCTTGGTTACGAAAAGGATCAGATTATTCTTGAATCTGCAGAAACTGCAGCCGGACTTTATTATACCTTCATGCAGGCTTCTCCAATGAAGCTCCAGGAAACCTTCTATACAGAATATTATTCAAGCTGTTTCGATTCCTGGAAGGCTCAGTTTGAAGAATCCTACGAGCGCTATAATAAAGAGCTTGGTGTTGTAGCTAACAGTCTTATTACAGATTATGAATATCTTACAAATCAGGTTACAAAAACTACATTTGAAAACGGTTATGCAGTTTATGTAAACTTTGGCTACGAGCCTTATATTACGCCTTCGGGAAACACAATTCCTGAAAGGGATTACAAACTTTTGAAGGTGGAGAACTAGTATGAAAAAAAGAAAGATAGGATTAATGGGAAAAAGAGCCGTTTACGGTTATCTTTTTATCCTACCGTTTATAATCGGATTTATATTCTTTATGGTAAAGCCTCTGTACCAGTCATTTATGATGTCTATGTCCGAGGTTACAATTTCAACGGAGGGCTTTAGTCTTTCTCTGAATCATTTTGCCAATTTTAAGCGTGCCTTCCTTGTTGATGCCGACTTTAAGCAGATGCTGCTTACCGGAATCGGAAGCATGGTTATACGTTCAATTGCAACAGTTGTATTCAGCTTCTTTGTTGCTCTTTTGCTCAACCAGAACTTTAAGGGAAGAACTCTTGCACGTTCTATCTTCTTCCTTGCAGTTATTCTTTCTTCGGGAGTACTTGTAGGTATTGAAAACAATAACGCACTCATGTCCCAGCTCAAGGATATGATAGAAGAGCAGGGTAATGCCAACTCAATTACCGGGGTTCTGGAGGATATTCTTGTAAACTCTGCAACAGGCTTTAGCGGCATAAGCAGCAAAACCTTCCAGACTGTATTCGAAATCATAGACTCTATTTATGATATTGCAATGGCATCTGGTATTCAGATTATCATATTCCTTTCTGGTCTGCAGAATATTTCTCCTAGTATGTACGAAGCTGCCCAGATGGAAGGCTGTACTGCCTGGGAAAGCATGTGTAAAATCACAATTCCTATGATTAGTCCTCTGCTGCCGGTTTGCTGGGTTTATACAATAGTAGACTTCTTTATGAAGACCGATAACGAGATAATGTCAAAGATAAGCCAGACTATGTATTCGCTTGAATACGGCTTCAGTTCGGCAATGGCCTGGTCTTACTTTGTTGTCTGTATGTTGTTGATAGGCATTTCTTCAGCTCTCATTTCAAAGGTGGTATATAAATATGACTAAGAAAAATAAGATAAACACGGATCCGAATCACGCAAGCTTCTGGGAAAGAAACGAAGCTTCAGATGGTATTCTCCTTAAAGAAACCATTAAAAAATATGCCATCTCAATTTTCAGGGCAATCCTGCTTTTTGGAATGTGCTTTATGATTATTCAGCCAATCCTGAATAAAATTTCGGTAAGTATAATGTCTGAAGCCGATCTGTATGATACAACAATCGTTATGGTTCCTAAGCATTTTACACTTGCCAACTGGAAGCTTGTAAACCTGCTTATGAATTATAAGACAACCCTGTTTAATACAATCTGGGTTTCGCTGCTGGTAAGTCTTATAGAAGTAACAATGTGCAGTATTGTAGGCTATGGCTTTTCAAGGTTTAATTTTCCGCTCAAGCGCTTCTGGTTCTTCTGCGTTATCCTTGTAATTGTTATTCCGCCTCAGACTATTTCTACCTCGCTGTTTTTGCACTTCAGATATTTTAATCTGTTCGGTAAGACGGTAAACCTTCGCGGTAATATGATTCCGTATCTTATGATGTGCTTTACCTGTCAGGGACTTAAAAACGGTCTTTACATTTATATGATACGCCAGTTCTTTATGGGCTTTCCGTTTGAACTTGAGGAAGCTGCCTATGTAGACGGCTGTGGCCCTCTTAAAACCTTTGTAAGAATTATGGTTCCTGGAGCAAAGCCTATTATTACCTCCTGCTTTCTGTTCTCGTTTGTATGGCAGTGGACAGACGGTTTTTATTCAAGCCTGTTCCTGGGTAAAATCCAGCTTTTATCTGTAAGCCTTTCAAACGTAGTAGAAAAGCTTGGTGCATATCTGACAAAGCTTTACGGAGGTTCAACACTTGTATCTGTAGGCTATTCAAATGCAATTCTTTCTACTGCAACATTGCTTGCAATTTTCCCTGTAATCATTCTTTACATATTCTGCCAGAGAATGTTTGTAGAAAGTCTTGCCAGCACCGGCGTTAAGATGTAGGAAAATTATTTTACAAATGCAATAACTAGTGGTATACTAGTAGATATAAAAACAAAAGGAGTTTTTTTATGAAAAAAATTATGCTCGTTGCATTATCAGCTGTGCTCGTACTTGCACTTGCTGGCTGTAACAAAAAAGGCGGATCATCGCAGAAGGCTCTCGAAGCTGCTGCAAACGGTGATTATTCAAAGCTCAAGGTTGAAAAAGACCCTGCAACAAAAAAAGCTTATGACTTCGGTGGAATGGAAGTTAAAGTTTTGAACTGGTGGTACAATGATGCTCCTCCTGCAAACAAGGCTCAGGAAGATCAGGCTGCTTACCGCGAATACCTTGAAAAAACTTATAACTTCAAGTGTAATGAAGCTAACTGGCAGGTAGGCTGGGGTGATTGGCCGGCAGAAGTTAATAACTACTGTATTACCGGTGGTGATGAAGCTTATGTATTCATTGTTGATGGACGTTCTGCTATGTCTGGCTATGTAAATGGTCTTTGGGCAGATGTTTCTAAGGCTGATGTTGACTGGACAAAGGCAAAATGGAACAAGGCTCCATGTAGCGCTATTCCAGGCTATACATTCAACGTAGGAAATCCAGAACCACGTCAGTGTATGTTCTTCAACAAGCGCATTCTTAAAGAGAATGGTTTTGATCCTGACGAGCCATATAATCTTCAGGCTAAGGGTGAATGGACATGGGATGCATTCGACAAGATGTGTGCTGCTTTGACAAAGGATACAGATAACGATGGTATCATCGATCAGTATGCTATGTCTGGATATCACTATCAGTTTGCTATTGCTGCTATCTTCTCTAACGGTGGATCAGAAACAACAAAGGATGCAAGCGGAAAGATTATTCTTAACGAAAGCGACAACACTATGGAAGCATGGGAATGGACTCGCGATATGTTCGTTAAGTACAACAAGCCAGCTGAAGAAGGTGCTAACTGGGATTACTTCATGGCAGACTTCAAGAACGGCTTTACAGCATTCTACAACAACCAGGAATACGATGCTCAGGGCAACGGTATGCTCGCAGACATGAAGGATGACTGGGGTATGGTTTGTTTCCCACTCGGACCACACGGAGACGGAAAGTACTTTACTTTGAACCAGGACAACATGCTTATCATTCCTTCTATTTATGGACAGGAAAAAGCTAACAAGATTATGAAGATTTATGACCTTTGGTCAGACACAGTACCAGGTTATGATGATGCAGATTCTTGGAAGGAATACTACTACGCTTCATTCCGCGATACACGCGCTGTTGATGAAACAATGCAGCACATGATGGATAACTCAGTTCCATATGATTCATGGCTCATTCCTAACTTCAACTATGCTCCAATCGCATGGTCTGTATGTGCAGGTGCAGATGTAGCTTCAACATATGAATCTAACAGACCTGTTCTCCAGGCTGCTATCGATGACCTTTACAAATAATGTGTAAAGGCGCATAGCGTTATAAAGGCGAGTGTCATACGGCACCCGCCTTTTTTTTTATTGTCACGGTTCCTGAGCCTGTCGAAGGGTTACCCGACAATCTATCAATTGAAAAAGTCTATATTTTGATTTATAATAATCATATGTCTACACATGGAACAATAACTCAGGACAATCATGCAGCACTCTGGCATGGACGCTTTAAGGAAGGACCGGACGCTGCTGCAGTGGAATTTGAAACATCTATTAATGACGATATGCGCATGGCAATGGTTGACATACAGGGAAGCATTGCGCATGCAAAAATGCTTTCAAAGCAAAAGCTCATTTCAAAAGCAGAAGAAAAACAGATTATTGACGGACTTAATTCGATTAAAAAAGATCTGGAAGCCGGCAAAGACAGTAAGGGTAAGCCTTTTACGGTAGACCTTAGTGCCGAGGATATTCATTCCTTTATAGAAGCAACCTTGACTGATCGTATAGGAGAAGCCGGTAAAAAGGTTCATACAGGTCGCAGCCGCAACGATCAGATTGCACTGGACGAAAGGCTTTATCTTAAAGAACAGATAACACAGCTTATAAAAGAGCTCAAAGCACTTATTAAGGTGCTGGTTTCTATTGCCAGTAAGAATAAAGAAACAATCATGCCGGGCTTTACGCATATGCAGCATGCACAGCCTGTAACACTCGCACAGCACGTTTGCGCCTGGGCCTGGATGTTCTGCCGCGATATTGACAGATTAAGCGATGCAACTAAGCGTGCCAATTTATCTCCTATTGGTTCCGGTGCCCTTGCAACAAGCGGACTTCCTCTGGACCGCGAATATGAAGCAAAGCTGCTTGGTTTTGCAGGAGTAACTCCAAACTCACTCGATACAGTTAGCGACCGCGACTATTACCTTGAGGCTGCTTCTGATCTTTCTCTTATACAGATGCACCTGTCACGTGCCTGTGAGGAAATTGTACTTTGGTCAACAGTTGAATTTGGCTTTGTAGATCTTAGCGAAAAATGGAGTACAGGAAGCTCCATCATGCCGCAGAAAAAAAATCCTGATTTTGCAGAGCTTATCCGTGGAAAAACAGGCCGTGTTTACGGAGATATGGTAGCCCTGTTTACAATGATGAAGGGGCTTCCGCTTTCTTACGACCGCGATATGCAGGAGGATAAATCAAGCTTCTTTGATGCCTACGATACTGTAATTTCGGGAGTACGTATTTTTACCCAGATGGTTAAGACTGCACGCTGGAATAAAAAGGCCATGGCTGCAGCCTGCGACGGTGGTTATCTTAATGCAACCGATGTTGCAGATTATCTTGTACGCAAAAACCTGCCGTTCCGTACAGCTCACGGAGTTTCTGCAGGACTTGTACGTCTTGCAATTGAAAAAAACTGCCGGCTTGAAGAGCTTGATTTTGAAGAATATAAAAAGGCTTCTCCGCTTTTCCAGAAGGACATTTATGATTTGATTACACCACAAAAGTGTGTAGAAATAAGAAAAACTACCGGTGGTCCCGCACCACAGGCAGTTGAAAAACAGATAGAACAGCTTAATGCTTTTTTATCAAAATAAAAAATTAACTTTGAGGTACTGGTTAATGAAAAAGAGTTTATTCGCGTTATTTCTTACTTTGTGTTTCTGTTCAATATTTATTATGGGCTGCAGTAAGAATAAACAGGCAGCCGTTGAGGCTCCAAAGGATGCAGTTGCAGCTTTAAAAGCTCGTGGAGAACTTATTATAGGCTACGATATTGATTTTCCTCCGCTTGCATTTAAAGATGGTAACGGCGAACTTGTAGGTTATGATGTGGAGCTTGCAAAAGAAGTTGCAAATAGAATGGGGGTAGAATTCAAAGCAGTTCCTATTGCCTGGGAAGATAAGGATAATGAACTTGAAAACGGAGATATAGATTGTATCTGGAGTGGTTATACAATTACCGATGCCAGACGAAAGGCTCATTGTTTAACCTTTGCATATCTTTCAAATGAACAGGTCCTTATTGTAAGAAAAACAGGTTCCGTACAAAAATATGATGATCTGGAGGGAAGAGTAATAGGCTATAGAGGGGCTTCCTCTTCAGAAGATGCTGTAAATGAAAATCCTTCATTTAAGAATAAGCTTGGAGATATACTTACTTATAAAGACAATAAAAGCTGCCTTGAAGATTTAAAGGTTGGTGCTATTGATGCAATGGTAATGGATGGTATTTTTGCATATTATTATGTAACTCATACAAATGAACCATTTACAGTTATACCAACTCCTTTGTCAAATGAAAAATACTGCATCTGCTTCCGAAAAAATGAACCGGATCTGCGCAATTATGTAGAAGAAATCCTTATGCAAATGGCCGCCGACGGCACAGTAGAAAAGATTTCTACAAAATGGTTTGGTCAGGACGTTTCCTTAATAGGTAAATAATCTGCGAGTTTTGCAATGCAAAACTCGGTAAGCACGCTTGCGTGCGACTCATTGCGAAGAGCGTAGTGACGTGGCAATCAATACTTGAATAAATTCACATTTTCTTATATTATATACTCTCAATATGCACAATTGCACTTATTGTGCCCTAATAAGCAAAATCTGGTGCCGGAAACGGCATCATGGAGGAATAAATGGTCAAAATCAGACTTAAGAGATTTGGTACACAGAAACGTCCATGCTACCGTGTAGTTGTTCAGGACTCACGCAAGCCACGCGACGGCGTTTGTATCGAAGAAATTGGAACTTATCAGCCAATCGCAAAGGAAGCTGACCAGGTTTCAATCGATTTGGATCGCGCTAAGTACTGGATCAGCGTTGGTGCCCAGCCAACTGACATCGTTAAGAAATTAATGAATGTTCAGACTGCAAAACAGGCAAAGTAATTTACAGAGAGGCTAAAAAATGGAAAAAGACCTGATCGAATTCATCGCAAAATCACTGGTCGATGATCCGTCAGCTGTATCTGTAAATGAAACTGAAGGCGAAAAGGGCATGGTGCTCCAGCTTAAGGTTGCAGACGGTGACATTGGTAAGGTAATCGGCAAATACGGCCGCATCGCCAAGGCAATGAGAACTGTTCTGAGCGCTTCGGCAGTAAAAGACGGTAAGCGTTACAGTCTTGATATTCTTGATAACTAGCTTACAGGAATATTGCTGATGGAAAAAGCACAATTAATTGTTGGGTTCATCCGTGGTTCACATGGATACTCGGGTGAAAGTAAGGTAGAGAGTAGCTCTGGAGAATATGAGCATCTGCTCAAGCTGCAGGAGGTTACTTTACGACATGGCGAACAGACTAAGGAAACAAAGGTTGAATCGGTTTCTTTGGGACACGCTGTTGCTTATGTTAAATTTGCAGGAATAGATTCCGATACCGATTTACGCAAGTTTACCGGTTGGGAGATTCTGGCAGACAGAAAATACTGCAAGCCTTTGAAAAAAGACGAGTGGTATATAGAGGATTTACGAAATTGTTCCCTTGTTTATGAAGGGAAAGACGCTCCGGCAACGTTGATTGCACCCGACGGAAAGGCTGTCGTAGGAACAATCACAGACGTTTTGGAAGGCGGCGGGGGTAACTTGTTAGAAGTGTCACTCGCCGAGAGTTGTGACCGAAAGGTTCTTGTGCCGTTCAATAAAGAATTTATTGGAAAGGTAGATGTTAAGAACAAAACGGTGCAATTGATGCACCTCTGGATTCTGGAGTAATTCCATGAAATTTACTGTGCTGACCTTATTTCCAGATATTGTTAAGGCTTTTTTTGAAAACTCAATCATGGCCAAGGCAGTAGAAAAGGAAATTATTGCTTACGATCTGGTGAACATCAGGGATTATGCAACTGATAAACACCATACCTGTGATGATGGAACGTACGGAGGTGGCGCTGGCCAGCTTATGATGCCAGAACCGCTTTCAAAGGCACTTGATAGTGTTAATGCCCGCAGGAAGTATGTTATTTACGTTACTCCAAGCGGAAAGCAGCTTACACAGCAGGTTGCAGAAACTTTAAGTCACAAGGACGAGCTTGTTTTTATCTGTGGTCGTTACGAAGGTATAGACCAGAGGATAATCGATTCGTATGTTGACCTTGAGCTTTCTATAGGAGACTATGTAATGTCTTCCGGTGAGGTTGCGGCAACAGTTGTGATTGATACTGTTTACAGACTTGTAGACGGAGTTATTAATCACGAATCGCTCGAAGAAGAAAGTTATTGTGACGGGCTTTTGGAGTACCCGCAGTATACTCATCCGGAAACCTGGAAGGGTATGAAGGTTCCGCCGGTTTTGCTTAGCGGTAATCACGAGGAAATCCGAAAGTGGCGGCTTAAAAAGCGGCTGATGAAAACTATGGCAAATCGCCCCGATATGATTGCGACTGCCAGAGCAAAGGGTCAGCTTACAGACGAAGCCGAAAAGATGATTGAGGAAATTACAGAGACCGTATTTCTTAAAAAAAAGAAAAAGCGGTAGGAGATTAAAATGGATCTTATTAAAACTATCGAAGAATCACAGAAGCGTCCTGGTGCACAGGACTTCAATGTTGGTGATACTGTAAAGGTTTACTTCAAGATTATTGAAGGTAAAACAGAACGTGTACAGGTTTATGAAGGAATTGTTCTTTGCAAGAAGAACGAAGGTGCACGCAAGACCTTTACTGTACGCAAGATTTCTTACGGTGTTGGTGTAGAACGCGTATTCCCGTATAACAGCCCTCGTATTCAGAAGGTAGAAGTTGTACGCCCTGGTAAGGTACGCCGCTCTAAGCTTTACTACCTGCGCGACAAGATCGGTAAGGATGCTAAGGTTAAGACTTTGGTTGGTGCTAAGGTTACTGCTGCTATGCAGGAACGTAACGCACGTGCTGCCGAAGCTGCTAAGGCTAAGGAAGCTGCTGCAAACGCTGCCGAAAATGCTGCACCTACAGAGGAAACACCAGCAGAAGCTTAATGAATACAGGATTTGTAGTACATACAAGTCAACTTTCACGGACGAGTATTTCGCGCCATCCTTTAAAAGATGGAAGTCAGGTACTCGTCCGTATTATTTCCGACAGGGGTGGCGGAAAATACGAAGGCTCAGTTGCCGGAGCCAGAATTACCATCAATTCAAAAACTCCGCTCACAGCCGGAGCTACCTTTAAGGCAACAATTTCTACACAAAACGGACAGGTTCTGCTTTTTCCGGTAAACGAAAATGGCGAGCTTGCACAAAATGCAGTGTTTACAATGGAGGCAGTTCAAAACGAACAGCTTTCTTCCTTGCTGCAAAGTCTTGGTCTTAACGCAGACGATCTTTCTTATCATCTTATGCAGCAGTTTAAGCAGCTTGGAATGAAAATGGATTCCACTCTGCTTTCTAAAATCTATAATCTTTCGGTAAAATTTAAGGGAAAAGAAAAAAAGGCCGCAGAGCTTCTTGCAATTCTTTTAAAAAAAGGAATTGATTTTTCGGAGGACGACCTGCTTGCTCTTTTGAATGAGCTTGACGGACAGAGGGATTCCCAGGAAGATAAATCAAATCAAAATCAAGAATATAAATTATTAAATCAAATAAACAGCATAAAAAACACCTGGCAGCTGCTGCCTTACGAAATTGTTTCTGCAGGGGGTGTGCTTGCAAAGGGAAGCCTTGGATTTTTTGTAGACGAGACTGCCCAGCTTAAGCTATTGAATCTTGAATGTAATTGGCTTTCTAATAATCACAGATATTTGTTCAGTCTGGAATACGAAAAAGGACTTTGTAATAATATAAAAATGAGCGGGGAGGGAATTGATACAGAACGCCTTGCCTTGCTGCTTGATAAAAAGCTTTCCGGCAGTGGTAAAGAAATTACAATAGAAATTGTAGACTGCGAGCTCATAGAAGGAACTGCCTGTGGACAGGAAGAGTTTTATGCTCTGGGAGGTGAGGTATGAAAGAAAAGCCTCTTGCAAGCCAGAAAGCAGTAGCCTTAAAGTATCCCAAGGGTGCACAGGCCCCGTTTGTAGTTGCTAACGGAAAAGGCGTGCTTGCAAAACGAATCCTTGAAGAAGCCAGACAGAATGATATTAAAATAGAAGAAAACACACCGCTTGTAGAGTTTTTATCCGAAATTCAGGTTGGAAGCCTTGTTCCTCCACAGGCCTGGGAAATCCTTGCACAAATCTTCAGCGTAATTTTGCAGGAAGAAGAGGGGGACGCCCAGTGAATACAAAAATAACCGGAAATGCAGGCGAACAAAAGGCTGCAGATTTTCTTATTGAAAACGGATATTCAATTTTAGAGCGAAACTGGCGGACAAAAGGCGGAGAAATTGATATAATAGCCTTAAAAGAGGGTAAAATTGTATTTGTAGAGGTAAAATCGCTGCCAAATGGCACGCCGGAGCTTTTACAAAATGAGTTAAACCGTAGAAAATTGCAAAGAATTGTAAAAACTTCTAAATGTTTTCTGTTAAAACATCGACAATATAGTAACAGCTATGTCAGATATGATGTAATTGTTATTGATATGCCGGGGTTTCCTGGTGTATATCATATTGAAAATGCTTTTACGGAGCTTTTATGATCTCGGGTGGAATTTCAACGGCGACAACTACAATGGTTCTAGAAAAAACGGATGAAAGCAGATTGTCACCACGTCTTCTAGAATTAAGGAAAAAGATTTATACTCAGGAGTATCTGGATAATGCTATTCAGCGGATTGCTATGGTAATAAGCCGAAAGCTGGTAGAAAATCCTGAAGAATTAAGATTGCAGGAATAATATGGATAGACGTCGCAATAAAAAGCATTCGAATTGGAATAATCAGAAGAATAATCAGCAGAATAGAAATCAAAATCAAAACCAGAATCAGAATCAGAGAGAGAATCAGGATTCAAGAAAAAAATCATTTCAGTTTAATCATACTCTGTACCAGAACGAAGACCTTAGACGCGAAAAACAAAAGGCTATAGAAGAAATTAAAGCCCGCGAGGTTATCTGTCCTAAATGCAATGAGCCTATAACAGAAATCTCAAGTGCTCTTTCGGACCGTGCAACCGGAGCTCCGGTTCATTTTGAATGTGCACTCCACGAAATTGAACAGGCCGAAAAGCCGGGTGAAAAGGAAAAGGTTGTTTACATAGGTCAGGGACGTTTTGGCGTTCTTTATTTTGAAAACCCGCGCGACCAGAGAAAGTTTACAATCAAAAAGGTTATTGAATGGGAAGACCGCGATAAAAAAAGCGAATGGCGCGAAGAGTTAAGCGGGCTTTACAGTAAAATAGACTAAGCAGCATTTATAAAAATGTATATTACCGTTCTTTGCAAAGTGGTAGACAATTTTGGTGACATTGGTGTTGCCTGGAGACTTTGCCGCCGCCTTGCAAAAATCCAGAAGCAGTATAAGATTTGTCTCGTAGTTGATGATTTTGATTCATTTGCCAAAATTGAACCCTCTGTCATTGCGAGCAACCCTTCTGTCAGTGTGAGCAACCCTTCCGTCCTTGCGAGCAACCCTTCCGTCATTGCGAGCGAAGCGAAGCAATCCACAGTAATAAAAGGAATAGAGATTTTCAAATGGCAGGATGATGAACTTTGTCATAAGGTATTTAAGGAAAATGACGGAGAACGCCTTGGTATAATCCTTGAGCTTTTTCAATGCGGACGTCCTGACTGGATGGAACAGATTTTATTTGAAGAAAAACTGGAACATACAGTCCAGATTATAATGATCGATTATCTTACCGCAGAAAAATATGCAGAGGATTTTCATTGCTTGCAGTCTTTGACAAGAAGTGCAAAGGTAAAGAAGGTAAACTTTATGCCCGGCTTTACGGACAAAACCGGCGGCCTGATTATTGATGAGGCCTGGGAACAAATGCCGCAGTGGAATAAAGACGGCCCCGTCCTTGAGTTTACCTATAAAACAAAATGTGCCTATCTACATTCTGCGGAGTCCCTGAGGCACTCGAAGGGCTCAAAGGACCCTTCAAAAATCAAACTCTCATTTATGCCCCAAACCGATTGGGACCAAATGATGCGAACCTGTTCCGCCCTCATTGTAAGGGGAGAAGAAAGCATGAGCCGTGCCTGTCTTAGCGGTATTCCTTTTATATGGCAGGCATATCCGCAAAGCGAGGAATATCAGCTGGTAAAGGTTAAGGCCCTGCTCGAACGCATGCGCCCGCATTTTAGTGAGGAAGCCTTTGCAATTGTAGAGAAGGCCTGGATGGCAATAAATACAACCAATTCTATGTCATTGCGAGGAGCGAACGAAGTGAGCGACGTGGCAATCTACGACTTTTTAAATGCCCGTTCCACTCTAGTTCCATACTTCCAGGACTTTGCCAAATCCCTTCAAAAAAATGGCGACCTTTGCACTAACTTAATGACATTCATTCAAAAACTCGCTATAATATAACAATCATTTTGCAAATCTATAATTAGAGGTTTTATATTATGTTAATGACATCACAGTTAAAAGTTGGAACAGCTTTCATGTATGAAGGAGCTCCACTTATCGTTCAGAAAATGCTTGGACAGCGTTCAGGACGTGCCGGTATGGTAACAAGCTTCCGCGTAAAGAACCTTGTTACAAACTCAACAATGGATCTTGGTATTGATGCTGGAGAAAAGTTTGATGAAGTAGACCTTGATTCACATATCACAAAGCTTTCTTACATCGACGGCGATACCTTTGTATTCATGGATCAGGATACTTATGAACAGTTTGAACTTGCAAAGGATGACCTTGGTGACTACGCCGGTTACATTACTCCGGATGATGATCTTGAAATCAACCTTACCTTCTACGAAGGAACTCCTGTAGGTATTGATCTTCCAGTTCGCGTTACACGTCAGGTAACCTACTGCGAACCAGGTGTTAAGGGTGATACATCTGGTAAGTCAATGAAGCCTGCTACACTTGATACAGGAATCGAAGTTCGCGTTCCATTGTTCATCAACACAGATGACAAAATCGTTATCGATACACGCGACGGTTCTTTCTTGGAACGTGCTAAGGATGTGTAAGGCCGCTGGCGGCCGGTGTTAAATAGCAAACCGTTAAAAAAATTGCGAAGGCAATTTTTAGGTTTACTACTTTAATCAGGTAATTGACTAATTATCTGAAAAATCATATTATATTATACCCGTTAAATAAATGCTCCTGGACTGCTCATCCGGGAGCATTTAGTAACAAGGGATACGATGCAAAAATCCTGCGTTACAAGAAATTTTTTTAATTCAAGGGATTATTATGAAAACTATTTTCGTAAATGAAAATGACCAGGTCCGCAAATGGTATATTATTGATGCGGCTGGAAAACCAATGGGTCGTGTTGCTGCTAAGGCTGCTGCTATTGCCCGCGGAAAGAACAAAGCTACTTATACAAAGAATCAGCTTATGGGCGATTTCGTAGTTATCATCAATGCAGAAAAAGCTGCTCTTACTGGTGGTAAGGAACAGAAGAAGATTTACTATCATCACACTGGTTTTGTTGGTGGACTTCGTGCTCATACTTATGAAAAGCTTGCTGAAAAGCATCCTACAGACCCAATGAAGTTTGCTGTAGAAGGAATGCTTCCTGGTGGTCGTCTTGGTCGCAAGATGATGGATTGCGTTAAGATTTATGCAGGGGCAGAACACCCTCACGCTGCACAGAATCCGCAGCCGGTTGAACTTTAATTACGGGAGTTAGACGATGGTAAAGAATATTGCTATTGGTACAGGTAGAAGAAAGACAGCTGTTGCCCGCGTTTTTGTTCGCGACGGCTCTGGAAAAATTGTTGTAAACGGAAAGGATGCAAAGGAATATTTTAATTCTGCTGAACAGCTTCAGCTTGTTAATCAGCCTCTCCTTGTAACTTCAATGGGAAACAAATATGACATTCTTATCAATGTATGCGGTGGCGGTTTGAACGGTCAGGCTGCAGCCTGCTTGCATGGTATTTCTCGTGCACTCGTTCAGATTGATCCAGATGCACGTACAGCTCTTAAAGCTAACGGATACCTTACACGCGACTCTCGTATGGTTGAGCGTAAGAAGTACGGACAGAAGGGTGCTCGTCGCCGCTTCCAGTTCTCAAAGCGTTAGTATTATGTATCCTGCGGTCCCTGAGGCTCTCGAAGGGGCGCACGGAGATATTGCAAAAGCTCGGTCTTATGGCCGGGCTTTTTTTATTTATGGATTGCCACGTCGCTACGCTCCTCGCAATGACGATGGCACTGTCGTTGCGAGCGAAGCGCGGCAATCCACTTACAAAAAGCATTTATTTAATATATTATGTTTCTATGACCATAAAAAACATTGCAGAAACTTCGTATGAGGGAATGTTCCGCGTAACTCCTGCAGAGGGACCTGCTTTTTATATCCGAAAAGATTATCTTCCCACTCTTGATTTTGATTTGCTTGAGCCAGGTGCAGAGTTTAATGAACAGCAGACTGATGAAATATTGGATGCGGGCTTGATTTGTGTTGTAGAGCTCAAGGCAGTGGGTTATCTTGCAAGAGCTGAACAGAGCCGTTTTGGTCTTACCCAAAAGCTTGTAAATAAAAAATACGATAAAAAATATATTGATGCCGCATTGACTTATCTTGAAGGCCGTGGCTACTTGAGTGATGCGCGTTATGCAAGGGCCTGGCTGCATGATAGGCGTATAAATCATTTTGAAGGCAGAACTAAGCTTGCCGCAGAGCTTGGAGCACGTGGAATTGGCCGCGAGGTTGCAACGGCTGCACTTGATGAGTTTTTTGAAGAAAATGATGAAAATGAGATTTGCGCCAAGGCCTACGCTAAGTTTGTAAAGCAGGGTAAGGAAGGGGATAAGCTTATTGCAGCATTAATGAAAGCGGGTTTTTCTTACAAATTAATTCGTCATTGCGAGCCGTAGGCGAAGCAATCCATGTATGAAAATGCATGTTAATGTCTGGATTGCCACGTCGCTATGCTCCTCGCAATGACGTATGTCATGTCATTGTCGGGCTTGACCCGACAATCTATCCTTCCAGATAAATGAGCTGTCCCTGGTAATCCCCCCAATCGCGTCGGATAGGAATACCTGCATTCATAATTGTAGAACCCGCAAGCTTCATCGGCGGGAATTTTTGCTGGTCTTCGTCCGGCCAGGTTATGTTATAAACCTTGTTGGCGTCCAGACCTGCAAGCTTTATCATTCTAGTCTTGTAATTTGGATGATTAAATAACTGAATAAATGTCACAAGCGCTCGAGTTTTGTCGCTGCTAATACTTGCCCAGCAGTCATATTCTCCGTTTTCTGAGGCGGCTGCAATCTTATAGTAGTCTCCTTCTCGAACAAGCGGACTGAACTTTTTATAAAGCGCAATCTGCCTTGGAATCATCTGTCGATCTTCTTCGCTTAATTTTGTAATATCAAGCTCGTAGCCAAAGGTTCCGCTCAAGGCAACATAGCCGCGGGTTTTAAAAGGAGTTACTCTTCCGCAGGCATGGTTAGGGCAAACACTAACATGGGCGCCCATTGTGCTAAGAGGGTAAACAAGCGCAGTGCCTTCCTGGATCGCAAGACGTTCAATCGCATCTGTATCATCACTGCACCAGATCTGCGGACTGTAATAGAACATTCCAGGGTCAAAGCGTGCACCGCCGCTGGAACAGTTTTCAAGCAGAAGCTCAGGAAAATCTGTAATAAGCTGCTCCTGCATGCTGTAAATTGCAAGAACATAACGATGGAAATATTCACCAAGCTGGTCGGCAGGAAGATCAACGCTTCCAACATCACAAATCTGGCGGTTCATATCCCATTTTACATATTCAATATTTGCAGAGCGCAGAATTGTTTCTACGCTGTTCATTATGTAGTCGCGGACTTCCTTACGGGTAATATCCAGAACAAACTGAGCGCGTGCCATTCCGGGTTCGCGGCCCTTAATCTGAATAGCCCAATCCGGATGAGCTCTGAGCAGATCTGAATCTTTAGAAACCATCTCGGGCTCAAACCAGATTCCAAACTTCATTCCAATTTTATTTACCTGTTCAACAAGGTTTTTAAGTCCGCCCTGCAGCTTTTCTTCATTAACAACCCAGTCGCCAAGACTCGAATCATCAAAGCTTCGTTTGCCAAACCAGCCGTCGTCCATTACAAGCATTTCAATTCCGTCCTTGTGGGCTTCGCGTGCAATGTCCAGAAGCTTTTGTGTATCAAAATTAAAATAGGTTGCTTCCCAGTTATTGATAAGAATAGGACGCATCTGGTTTTTATATGGTGAGCGGATAATATGATTGCGGTAAAGGTCGTGGAAGGCATGGCTCATTCCATTCAAACCCTGGTTAGAGAAAGTGAGTACAGCCTGTGGTGTTTCAAATGCAGCACCCGGCTCAAGCTTCCAGCAAAAGTTTTCGGGATTAATTCCCATAAGAACGCGCAGTGAATCAAACTGGTTACGCTGAATAACTGCACTGAAGTTTCCTGAATAAATAAAGTTTACGCCATAAACGTTTCCGTTATTCCAGCCGGCAGTCTTTTCAAGGATTGCCATGAACGGATGCTCCTGGTGGCTTGTTTCTCCGCGTATACTGCAGGCCTCCTGAATTCCCATGTGAACAGGATGGCGGTCAAGGTGGCGTTCTCGTGCCCAGGAGCCGTTTAAGGTGATAGTGTCGTATTCGTCATTGTCCATATCAAAGGCAAGCGACATTGCTTTTTTAATATAAACCGCGTCTGCTGCATGCGAAATGATTTTTGAAGAACGAACGATTGCATCTGTGTCGTCAAAAACTGTGTAGTAAAGCTCAATCTCTACGCCAAGCACATTGTCCACAGTTGTTATAATAAGAGTCTGTACCTTGTTTGATTTGTCGAATACGCAGGGTAATCCTGTAAGGGCAGGGCAGCCGTCTATGATTTTGTATTCCTTGTATTTAAGTTCAACAGCGTTGTTGCCAGTGCTGTTAGTTATTGCTAACGCAGACCTTCTGAAATCACCAACTCCGTCCGTCGGATATTCCTGTGGAAGAAAATCCAGCAGACTAAGCTTTTCGCGGAATACAGGAGAATCAGCAAACGGATATTCCATCTGACGGGTAAGATAGCTTACATCATCCTCTGCAATTTTTGCACCGTAATAAGTGTGTGCAACATAACCTTTAGCCGCAATTGTAATGCAGTAGGTTGAATTGGTCGTGTCCAGACGGAATGTACTTGTTGCTTTATTGAATGAAATCATGAATTCTCCTGTGAAGATTGCCGCGTCGTACACTTCGTTACCTCCTCGCAATGACATGTCATTGCGAGCCGAAGGCGAAGCAATCCATTATATTAGAACCGACCTTCGTCCTTGTCCCAATAGCCAAGCTCGTTGTGGTCCTTAATGTACTTGATTGTTTCATCTACGGTTGTAAAGCAAAGGCCTGTAACTGTATCTGCACAGCCGTAGTAAATTGCAATGCGACCTGTTGCTTCATCGGTGAGTGCTGCAACAGGGAAGCATACGTTTGGTACAAAGCCTGTTGTTTCATAGATTTCTTCAGGAGTGAGCATATAATCCCCACAGCGGTATTTTACGATGGAAGGATTATCAATATCCAGAATTGCGGCAGAGAAGGAATATACATAGCCTGAGCAGGTCTGACAAACTCCGTGATAGAACATGAGCCAGCCTTCATCAGTTTCTATAGGAGCAGGACCACAGCCGATTTTGAGTCCCTGCCACCAGCCATCACCGCCCTTCTGCATAACAAGACGATGTTCGCCCCAGTATTTCATATCAGGTGACTGAGAAAGAAGAATATCGCCGAATGGAGTATGTCCTGAGTCACTTGGGCGACTGAGCATTATATATTTTCCATTAATTTTGCGAGGGAAGAGTACAGCGTTACGGTTAAAAGGCAGGAATGGATTTTCAAGACGTGTAAAATCCTTAAAATCCTTTGTGCTTGCAACACCAATGGCTGCACCGTCAAAGTCTCCACACCACATAATGTAGTAGGTTCCGTCAATAAGAACACAGCGCGGGTCGTAGGCATAAAACGGATCATGAGGCTTGCCGTCTGGGTCATGCATGTGAACCTTTTCGCGCTCAAATTCCCAGTGAATACCGTCGTCTGAATCTCCAAGATAAAGGAAAGGACGTGCATGTGCATCTTCTGAACGGAAAACTCCCTTGAACTTACCGTTAAAAGGAACTACAGCACTGTTAAAAATGCGTCCCATTCCGGGAAAAGGATTTCGGTCAATTACAGGATTTTCGCTGTAACGCCAGATAGGAAGCCACCAGTCCTTTGGTTTATCCTGCCATGGAATATTTGGCAAATTGCCGCCGCTGATTATTTTACTCATAAAAAACTCCATATATATGTGATGATTTTATTTTCTTTTTGTTATATCTTTATTATATGAAAGAATATAAAATTAACAAGATTGAAAATAAAAGAATTCTTGGGCGTAATGCATATAAAAACGATGACGCCCTTCCTTTGTTCTGGGGTGGAGCAGCACTTGAAGTTAATATAAAGGCTCGCGAAATCTGGGCTTGTATTTCTACTACTTATGATAATCTTGAACAGTGGCTTGCAGTTGAAATTAACGGTGCGCTGGTAAGCCGCTTTATGCTCAATAAGGAAAAGACCTGGTATTGTCTTGCCCGTAATATGAACCCGGAAAAAGAAAATCTTATTTCTATTATTAAAGATACTCAGCCTATGAGTGAGGATTCTACACATTCACTTGTGATTCATGCTCTTGGGCTTGATGAAGCAGGGGAGTTTGTTCCTGTTGCACCGCGAAAGTATTCTATTGAATTTATTGGCGACAGCATTACCGCCGGTGAGGGAACTGTAGGTGCTCCTGATGAAATGGACTGGATCTGTCAGTGGATGAGTGCAAGTAAAACCTATGCCGTTCAGACTGCAAAGCTTATGGATGCCGACTGGAACACTATGGGAAAAAGCGGCTGGGGAATCTGCTGGGCCTGGGATGGTAACAGGGATTGTAAGATTCCGCCGCATTATGAGCAGGTTTGTTCTGTTTTGAAGGATACTAATAGTGTTTCGCTGGGTTCACAGGAAAAGTGGGATTTTAATGGTGGCCGTGGTTCAGATTTTGTTGTGATTAATCTTGGAACTAATGATGAAAGTGGAATGAATGCAGGCATGCCAGAAGAAATCATCTCTGCAGTAAAACAATTCCTCACCGTTATCCGTTCGCACAATCCTGATGCAAAAATCTTATGGTGCTGGGGAATGCTTAAGCTTCACTCTGTGCCTTCACTCATTCAAAAGGCTGTTGAAGAATACAAGGCCGAATCAGGCGATAAAAACGTATACACTCTTGAGCTTGAATCTCTTGATGAGCTGGAAAAAACGCCCCAAGAAAAAGGAAGCCGCGGACATCCGGGCTATAAAACCCATCAGGCCGCGGCCTCTAAAATTGTCTCGTCATTGCGAAAAATGTAAGTCAACCTCGTCATTGCGAGGAGCGTAGCGACGTGGCAATCTAGTAAGTGGATTGCCGCGCTTCGCTCGCAATGACGTGTTATGCTTCTACCTTCTTCTGCTTGTTCTTGATGAAGAACAAAACTCCAAACAGAAGTGCAAGACCTGCAATCCATGAAATTATACAAGAAGCTACAATTCCAAGGCCTAAGGTAATTCCTGCAACAATGTATGTTACAAATGCAACTGCCGCACAGGTAATTGCATATGGAAGCTGAGTAGCAACGTGATTTACGTGTTCACACTGAGCACCGGCCGAAGCCATGATTGTTGTATCAGAAATTGGAGAACAATGGTCACCACAAACAGCACCAGCCATACAAGCAGAAATTGAAACAATTCTGATTGCTCCTTCTGGGAAGGCTGCAATACAGATAGGAATCAAAATACCAAAGGTTCCCCAAGAGGTTCCTGTTGCAAATGCAAGGAAGCAGGCAATTGCAAAGATAATTGCAGGGAGGAACATCTTAAGTCCGGCTGCACTGCCTTCTACAAGACCAGCTACATAATCCTTTGCACCAAGGCTGTCTGTCATGCCTTTGAGTGTCCATGCCAAAGTCAAAATCAAGATAGCAGGTACCATTGCCTTAAAGCCTTCCGGAATACATGCAGCTGCATCCTTAAATGTAAGAACTCTGCGGCAAAGGTAGAAGATGATTGCAATAATCAAAGCACCGAAGGAACCGTAAAGCAAACCAATCGAAGCATCTGCGTTAGAGAAGGCATCAATAAAGCGCAGGTAAGAATCAGATTCACCATCAAAGAATCCGCCTGAATAAATCAAACCGATTACACAAAGAATGATGAGTACGATTACAGGAAGAATAAGATCAATTACCTTGCCCTTTGCATCAGCAGCGGCAGCTTCTTCTTCTGTTGGCTCTTCGCTCATAATAGCAAGAGCTTTTTCGTACTTAGACATCTGTCCGTATTCAAACTTCATGAATACCATTGCAAACATCATAAACAAAGTCATGATAGCGTAGAAGTTGAAAGGAATAGCCTTACAGAAAAGTCCGATTCCGTTTTCGCCTTCTGTAACAAAGCCTGCAACTGCGGCAGCCCATGAAGAAACCGGAGCGATAATACAAACCGGAGCAGCTGTAGAGTCAATCAGATATGAAAGCTTTTCTTTTGAAACACCGTATTTATCTGTAACTGGTTTCATTACAGAACCTACAGTAAGACAGTTAAAGTAGTCGTCAATGAAAATTGCCATACCAAGAAAGATTGTTGCAACCTGTGCGCCAACCTTAGACTTGATATGCTTTTTTGCCCAGCGTCCAAAGGCTGCAGATCCGCCTGCCTTGTTCATAAGGGCAACCATAATTCCCAGCAGAACCAGGAATACCAGAATACCAACGTTATAAGCGTCTGCAAGTGAGCCTGCAAATCCGTCTGTAAAAACGTGGGTCAAAAATCCTGTGAATCCGGTTCCTGCATCAATGGCATAGAAAATACCACCAATTACAATACCAACAAAAAGGGAAGAATAAACTTCCTTAGAAATGAGCGCCAGAGCAATAGCAACGATTGCCGGCACCAAAGCCCAGAATGTTCCTGTCATTTTTTGAAAACTCCTGATTTTTTAGTTTATTTAATTATAACACAGGAAATGGCATGGCGCAATTTTTCTTTTATTTTGAGGTTGCGGCTTCGAGTAAAAAGATGAGTGGTTCGTACTGCTTGCGGACGGTTTTTGGGCGGGTGTCCATTATGAAGTCCAGTTCTTCGCGGAAGAGCTTATCTTTGCCTGAGACCGGCATGTAGTTTACGACGCTGCGGGTGTAGTAATGTTCGATGCAACCTTTGTGAAGGATGTAAACGCGGGCACTTTCGGCGGCGGCGAAAACAAGGGAGCTTAAATTTTTTATTATAGGTAGGGTAGCGGCAAGCTGCTCGCTTAAGATATTGTTTAAGTCTTCTGTATTTTTGAGAATGCCTTGTAAAAGGACTGTTTTATATGTATCAACTGCATCTGCGTTTTCGTGCTTGGTCTGAAGAGCAGCCAGCTTTGTAAGCCAGAGCTTTGTTTCGGGGGTGAGTTTGTGTGCAGACTCGTCTGGGGTTCCTGAGCATGTCGAAGGGCCGTTATAAATTTCAGTTATCTCTGTACCAATCGCCAGAATATATCTTTCAAGTCGGAAAATAAGCTTGTCCAGGGTGATTGGCATGGCGCGTTCTTTTACGGAAAAAATCTTCTGGAAAAAGGCTTCCTGCTTTTCGGCTTGTTTTTCAAGCCAGTGTTCTACTCGTTCGTCACGGCATACTACATCGCGGAGCTTGCCGCTAAAGAGGGAGTCTAAGTCTGTAATGATTCTGGCATCTGTACCGATGAGCGAACAAACCTTACAGAAAACTCCAAGCTCATCCTTGCCGCCAACATCAATTACGCTGGTGCCTGCAATATTTGCTTTGTTTTCTACATATGGCAAAAGATATGTAAACAGCTGCTGGTCGGTGTAGCCTTCAACAAAGATCTGATTGTCAGAAAAGAAAAACTGCTTGTGGTAGGTATTAAAGCGGGGGAGGAAGCGTTTGAACAAAGCCTCGTCCTCGCGGCTCAATTCTTCTATATGAGTAGGCGGTCTGTTTATGTGGCAGACAATTACGCCTTCAAGGTCTTCCGGAGTTCGAAGGTCAATAAAGAAAGGCGAGTGTGTGATTAAAAAGAACAGCTTGTTTACATGATGCTTGGCTTCCTGGCGGATTTCGTTCATAAAAAAAAGCTGGAACTGCGGGTGAAGGTGCAGCTCGGGTTCATCAAAAATCACGATGTCTGTCGTGGAAGAGTACAGGTTAATCAGCAGCGAAATGATTTTCTGAAGTCCGTGGCATTCGGCGTCTTCCATCATGTATTCAACATTCCAGGCACGGTTGCGTACGATTGGAATAAAGGTGCCGTCAATATCTTCTATAAATGTAATTGATTTTCCAAACATTTCGGAAAGGACTTTTTCTGTCTTTGTTCGGATTTTTTCGTTGTCGCGCAGAATTGAAATATTGTCGCTGTCCCGTTCTGCGCTGATGAACTTTACTGATTTACCGGAGGCTTCGAACTGCTTTGTGAGCTCCTGAGCAAGGATTGTTTTACCAGAGCCGTTGGGTCCAACGATGAGGTTGATCTGAGACCATCGCGTTTTCTTAAAGACCGATTTGCCCCAAAGGAATGGAACTCGGACTCTGGTTTCCAGCTCTGTCATTTACACCTACCTGTCATTGCGAGGAGCGTAGCTAACTATCGTTCTTCGCAATGACACTAATCTTCATTATTCTCTATTCGAATATGAGCCCCAAGCTTTTGTAATTGTCCAACCAGATCCTCATACCCGCGTTCAATCTGGTAAACATTGCTTATACGGCTTTCGCCATGGGCACACATTGCGGCAATTACCATGGCCATGCCGGCGCGGATATCAGGTGAAACAAGGTGGTCGCCGTGGAGCATGCATGGACCGCAGACTACTGCACGGTGAGGGTCACACAAGGTAATCTTAGCACCCATGCTTATCAATTTATCTACAAAGAACATGCGGCTTTCGAACATTTTTTCAAAAATCAAAACTGTGCCGTCTACCTGGGTTGCAACTACTGTCATAATAGAAGTAAGGTCTGCAGGGAATCCAGGCCAAGGCATGTCGTCAATTTTTGGAATTGCGTTTCCAAAGTCGTCGTTTACCTTAAGCTCCTGTGTATTTGGAACAGTAAGCTCGTCGCCGTTTAAGCTCCAGCTTATTCCAAGCTTGGCAAAGCTGTATTTGAGCGGGCGCATTTCTTCTGGACGCACACCCTTAATTGTGATTTTTCCCTTTGTTGCGGCAGCCATACCAATGTAGGAACCGATTTCGATATAGTCAGGTCCGATTTCGTATTCGCAGCCGTGAAGCTTTTTTACACCTTCGATTGTGATTTTATTTGAACCGATTCCGCTGATTTTTGCACCCATCTTATTGAGCATGTTGCAAAGGTCCTGAATATGAGGTTCACTTGCGGCATTCTGAATGATTGTGCTGCCTTCTGCTAAAACTGCTGCCATAACTGCGTTTTCTGTTGCGGTTACAGAAGCTTCGTCCATAAAAATGTCTGCGCCTACAAGCTTGTTTGCGCTAAAATCAAAGTGACCGTTTACCTGAATGCTTGCTCCCAGCTGCTTTAAGGCTAAAAAGTGTGTATCCAGACGGCGGCGACCAATTACGTCTCCTCCGGGAGGCATCATTTCGCAGCGGCCAAGGCGTGCAAGGAGCGGGCCCACAAATACTATGGAACCGCGTACCTTTTTGGTATATTCACTTGGGATTGTGTGCGATTTTATATCATCACACTTGATTTTCCAGGTGTTGTCTCCCAAATCCTCAACCTTTGCACCGATTGATTTTAAAATTTCAATCATTACATGCGTGTCCTGGATTTTAGGAATATTATGAAGTATTACTTCTTCGTTAGTCAAAAGTGTTGCCGTAAGGCAAGGAAGTGCAGCATTTTTGTTGCCGCTTGCAGTAACTGTTCCCTGAATAGGATATCCACCCTCAATTACATATTCTTTCATTATATGTCTCCAGACAATAAGTTAATTAAAACATCGGCTGCTTTGCATATGGAGTTTAGACTTACCCATTCATTGCGCGAGTGAAATTCATGGCCGCCGGTGAATATGTTTGGAGTAGGGATTCCCATTTCTGTAAGACGCGAGCCGTCTGTTCCTCCGCGGATTGGCTTACGGATAATCTGAACTCCGGCTAGCTCATAGGCTTTTTCGAGCCGCTTTACAACCTCAGGGTGCTGGTCCAGAGTATCCTTCATGTTCAGATACTGCTGTCGGAACGACAATTCAACCTTTCCATCGTATTTTTTCATAATTTCGTCTGCGTTTTGCTCCAAAAGCTGCTTTTCGTCTTCGATTTCTTCTATATTAAATGCCCGTAAAAGAAACTGTGCGCTGGCTTTTTCAATTGTTCCGTTTATTTCCATAAGTGCAATAAAGCCTTCATGGCCTTCTGTAGTTTCAGGAAGCTTGTCATGCGGCAGTCTTGAAACAAAATCTCCTGCCATGAGTGCGGCATTTACCATTCCAAGAGCCTTTGCATCTCCTGTGTGGCAGGCTTTGCCCGTAAAGGTAGCTTCGCAGGCCCAGGCATTAAAGCATTCACATTCAAGCTCGCCTTCTGAACCACCGTCAACGGTATAAGCACTCTTTGATTTTATAAGTGCAAGCGGAACCTTATCCATCCCATGCCCTGTTTCTTCATCAGGAGAAAAAAGCACCTCTACAGGCCCATGTTCAAGTTCCGGGTGCTCTGTCAGATATTCAAGACATTCCATAATTGCCGCAACACCGGCCTTGTCATCACCGCCCAAAAGGGTAGTGCCGTCGGAATGAATTATTGTATCGCCGTCTTTTTCTGTAAGAACAGGCTTTACGTCCTTTCCGCTTACTTCGTCCACAGTGTCCATGTGGGCAAGGAACAACGTGGGCCCTGAGGCTCTCGAAGGGCTACCACCAGCAGGTCCTTCGCCAAACTCAGGCACCACAGGAGGCATATATCCATAAACATAACAATCCTCGGTAACCTGTACCTGTTCAAGACCAAGGGCTTTAAGCTCTGCTTCGAGCATTCGGGCTAAATCAAACTGGCGCTGGGTCGAAGGAAAAACACCCTTATCTGCAGCCTGACCATCACTTTCGGTCCAGACCTTAACATATCGTAAAAAACGCTCTAAAAGCTTGTTTTTATATTGATTACTATTATATATGTAGTTCATACTGTAATTGTACTGAAAATTCACTTTTTTGACGATAATATAAGATATGGAAGAAATAATGATTTTTACAAGCCAGCTGGAAACTGCCCTTATGGCAAAGCAAGGCTGGTTCAACACGGACAGATTGCAGTATATGCTCGAACAGTTCAGACTCCTTCATACCTGTGTTCGTAATTTGAACGAGGTTCTGGTAAAAAGGTCTCTGATTCATCCGGATCCTTATAAGCTTGAAACACGTATTTCGGATATAGGAACAATAGAAACAACTCCGTTTACAGAAAACGAAGATGCTGTTGTGCTTGGAAAACGCTTTTCGGACTACGAGATGATGCTGGACTTTATCTGTACCTATTTCCGTTTTTCTGTAGAAAATATTAGTCTTCCACGTATTAAAACCCTGCTTGAGTTTATAGAAGTTTTTGACTGGGCAAATCTTTCTTCCAACAGTTCAAAATCAAATACAAGAGCTCTGGCAACTGCACTTACAAAGGCAAGGGCAAATGCTCCGGCTGTTACAATCAGTCTTATAAATGACAGTCAGGAAAAATGTTCAAAGTGCTGCAAGACCATAGAAGGCTGCTTGCGCGAGCTTGCAGATTTTCAGAAGGAAATGTACAAGGGAAACCTTAGAAAAGACGTTTTTGAACATCCCGAATTTGATAAGGCCAAGGCATTTTCTTCACCGGAAGCAGAAATCAACGAAATTAAGCGGCTTTATGTAAAGACAACCGGTAAAAAAACTGTTTATACCGACCTTGTTCAGGAAATTGTTAACGAAGACCAGGGACCAAATAAGGAAAGCCTGCGTGCGGCCCTGCTGAGCAAGCTTGAAATTAAGATTCAGGAAACTAAAAAAGAAACAAAGACTGTTAATCCTCATGACCTGCTCATGACTGCAGTATTTACACTTGGTGTTTTTGGTCCAATTCTTGGTCAGATGTATGTAAAGCTCACCGATAATTTTGAGCTTTTATTCTATGCAAAAAAGACCTTGTTCCGTAAGTTTGTAGAAGCTCTTAAAAAGGCGCTTGGAATTAAGGAAAAAGAGCGTGTCTGCACAATTTTGGTAACTGATCCTCAGACTGGTGCAAAAACCTCGGAGCGTATTGAAGTAAATACCTTTATGACAAAAATAGAAAAGCTTGCTCATATTTATTCCGGCATTGGTTCCAGAGGGGTAGAGTACAACAAGATTAATTCTGCCAAGGAAGATGATGCACTTATTTACCTTAACAGACAGATTCAGGAAAATCAAAAGCTTTTTACAACAATTAATGCACTTGATGAACATTTTAAGGCAAATGTTGAGGTTTTGCAGCGTCCAAAGGTAAAGGGCCTTAAGATAGATCTTTCTTCTTATAGAAATGCAATCATCAATGCAAACAAAAAGCGCGGTGAATATGCTTCTGCAAAGGAAGAAATTGAGCAGATGAGAAAGCTCGGAATAATGAATTAAGGTAAACCTATGAAAAAATCGTTCATATTTATAATTTGTTCTGTTTTTGCTTTTTTTGTCTGCACTGCCGCCTTTGCACAGGAAGCAGAGCAGGATACAGAGCTTTTGCCCGCAGATAAAACCTTTGTGATTGTGGAGCCTTATCATCCGCATGATTTAAATCCTCAGACTACAAGTTATTCAAGCGATGCACAGATTCTTTCGGGGCTTTATGAAGGATTATTTTCTTATGATCCCGTAACTCTTAGTCCAAAATATGCAATTGCAGTTGAATATCATATTTCCAGAGACAAAAAACGCTGGACTTTTAAAATAAATGACAAGGCCTGCTTTAGTAACGGCGAAAAAATCACTGCCCAGAGCGTGCGCTTTTCGTGGCTTTCACTTTTATCTACTCCTGATGCCCCTTATGCTTCGCTTCTTGATGTAATTGAAGGGGCTGCAGAATACAGAATGGGAAAAATCAGTGCCGATAAGGTTGGAATCTATGCAAATTCCGACGATTCGCTTTCTATTCATCTTGTAAAGCCGGCAAATTATCTTCCAAAATTACTTTGTCATTCTTCTTTTTCTATAATTCATTCAAATCCGACTGTTTATTCCGGACCTTTTTATCTTGAGGATATGGATGACCTTTATTATGTAATGAAAAAAAATCCTTATTACTGGGACAAAGACAGTGTTGCCCTTGAGCAGATTACCTTTTATCAAAGCAGTGATTCGGAAGAAAATACCTACTATTTTAATACAGGGCTTGCAGACTGGGTAACAGCAGGTATAGATACAAGCAGGCTCATAAACAAAAATGCTTTCCGCATAAACGCAGAATTTGCAACCGCCTATTTTTTCTTTAAAACAAATGATTCTGTGTGGAAAAACAGAGAGTTCAGGGCTGCACTTTTTGAAGCAATTCCGTGGGAAAAGCTTCGTGCCGATTCCTATGTTCCTGCAACAACCTTTGTATATCCTTTGACCGGTTATCCTACTGTGGACGGTTATTCTTACACTGATGTTGCCGAAGCTCAAAAGCTCATGCAGCTGGCACGCGAGCAGTACGGCATTTCAAAGGATGAAAAGCTTACACTCAAGCTTGAAATCCCGGAAAACAGTCTTTCACAGGAAAAATTAACTTTACTTAGCGATGCCTTTGCTCAGCTTGGGGTAGAGCTGTTAATCAAAACAAAAAAGAGCTATGAATATTTTGGCGGGGTAAGAAGCTCCGATTCTGATATGTTTATTTATACCTGGATCGGCGACTTTGCAGACCCTCTGGCCTTCCTTGAGCTGTTCCGAAGCGATTCTTCTTTGAACGATGCACTTTGGAAAAACAAGGAATATGATGCTTTGCTCGAAGAAGCAGCAGTTTTGTCGGAGGAAGAAAGATATAAGCTTTTGGCACAGGCAGAAATTATACTTATGGATGATTGCATTGTAATTCCAATTTATCACCCGGTAATTTCTAATGTAATTGACCTTACAGTAGTAGGCGGCTGGTCCGAAAACGCCTTTGACATCCACCCGCTTAAGTACCTGTACAAAAAGCCTGAGAAGACAACAGTACAGAATGTGGTTATCAAATAGATTGCCACGTCGCTGCGCTCCTCGCAATGACGGAGGCATCATTGCGTCAATGACGGAGGCTCTCGTCATTGCGAGCGAAGCGAAGCAATCCATTTGAATAATGGGCCATAATTAATTATAATAGAGTATTAAATTTATATATTAATATAGAGGAAAAATATGGTAATTCTTACATTGAACTGCGGTTCATCCAGCGCAAAGTACCAGGTTTACGACTGGGACAACAAAGAGGTAATGGCTAACGGTGTTGTAGAACGCATCGGAATTGAAGGAAGCTGCATTACTCACAAGGCAAAGGGACAGAAAACAGAAATTGAAAGCCCTTGTCCAACTCACAAAGAAGCAATTGAATTAATTATTAAAGAAATTACAGACCCACAAGTTGGTGTAATCAAGTCTATGGACGAAATCAGTGCCGTAGGACACCGCGTACTTCATGGTGGTGAAAAGTTTACAAAGTCTGTACTCATCACTCCGGAAGTTCTTGACGGCTTCCGCGAAGTAATTGACCTTGGTCCACTTCACATGCCTGCAAATATCATGGGTATTGAAGCTGCTCAGAAGGTTATGCCAAATATCCCTCATTCAGCAATTATGGATACAGCCTGGCACCAGACAATGCCGGAAGAAACCTTCCAGTATGCAATCCCACGCGAATGGTACGAAAAATATGCAGCACGCCGCTACGGCTTCCACGGAACAAGCTTCCTTTATACTGCAAAACGTGCCGCAGTTCTTCTTGGAAAAGATCCTAAAGATACAAACCTTATCATCTGTCACATCGGAAACGGTTCATCTATGTGTGCCGTAAAGAACGGTGTTTGCTACGATACAACAATGGGTATTACTCCTCTTGAAGGACTTGTAATGGGTACACGCTCCGGCGACCTTGACCCGGCCCTTCCATTCTACATCATGCGCAAAACAGGCATGAGCGCCGACGAAATGGACAAAGCTTTGAACAAGAAGTGCGGATGTCTTGGTATTACAGGTAAGTATTCAGACCGCCGCGATATTGAAATTGATGCAGCAAAGGGCGACAAGCTTTGTCAGCTTTCTATTGATATGGAAGCCCTCCGCATTAAAAAATACATTGGTGCCTTCATGGCAGAGCTTGGTCATGTAGACGCAATTGTATGGACAGCAGGTGTAGGCGAGCGCGGACCAATCACTCGTGGTAAGGCCTGCTCAGGTCTTGAAAAATACGGCATCAAAATTGACGAACAGAAAAACGAATGGAGCTTTACAGGAAACGCAGAAACCTGCATCAGCGCCGACGACAGTGAAACAAAGATTTTCGTAATCCCTACAGATGAAGAGCTTGTAATGACAGAGGATGCTTACGCTCTTATGAAGGGAACCTACGATGTTCACACAAACTTTAAGTATTCTTTCCAGGACCCTGCTTATGTAAACAAGGCCCGCGAAGAAGGACTTAAGGGCGACCTGGTTAAGAGACCAAATCTTGCCAAGGTTGTTGTACGTCCTCCAAAGAACTAATTAAAACATTTGATGAGAAAACTTTTTATTTGTACTTTTTTGATTTTCTCACTTCTGCCACTTTTTGCTGCCGGAGAAAACACTGCTGTTCCTGTTGAAGCTTCAACCGAAGTAAACGAACAGTATGAAACCTTTTCCTGGCAGCCGGTAGCAAAAGCAAATCAATATGAAGTTACAATACAAAGGTTTGACAATTCTATAAATGACTGGGTTGACTATAAGGCTGTAAAAACAAAAAAGCTTTCGCTGGAGGTGCTTTTTACTCCGGGTGAATACAGAGTAAGCATAGCAACCTACAATGTTCTTGGTCGTAAGGGTAAGAGCACAGAATGGGTAAAGTTCAAGATTCTTGAAGAACACATTCCTTACCTTAACGACCGCTTCCTTGCAAAAAATGCCGACTGGAATGCTCCCGTGCTTTTTCTTGACAGAAACGGTACGGGCGCTTTGGATACTACCGGCACAATTTTTCCTGAACAGGACTACGGCAATAATACAATCCTTGTAAAAGGCCGTAATATTTTTTCTCCAAGAACAGAGTTCTATCTTGTTCCTAAGGACAATGGCCCTCAGGACGCACGCGGTTACGTAAACTATTGTGAAGAGCGCAAGGAACAGAAGCTGCAGATTTTATACCGTGACTCTTCTGTTTTTTCTGTTGTAGTTTCTTATGACCCGAGCCTGCTTTATTCAGGCTATTATGCCCTTGAGGTAAGGAACGGTGGAGACAATAAAGACAGCATAGATATTCTTGTTCTTGATAACAGCGAAAAAAAGATTGAACCGAACAACGGCTTTGAAATTGACAGCCACTATAATGTAAACAGCTTTACAATCAACAGCAATACATCCATGGGTGGAGTATACAAGCTTTCGGTTGACGGTAAGGGCTTTAATTCCAATACACAGTTTTATCTTGAACCGGCAAGTGGTTCTGTAAAGTATCCTTTTGAAAGTCAGGTTGCACGAAGCCAGGTAGAGCTTGAGGTAACCGGTAACTTTATAAAGGGAGCCTCTACAGCACAAATTACACTTGACTGTCCTGTTGAAAAGCTTAGGGCAGGTTATTATAACCTTGTTGCCAAAAACTGGGACAATACTGTCTGCAAATTTGTCTGTCTTGTAAAAAAGCCGTTTGAACACGATTACACAAAGGATGTTTCGCTTGTAAAAACCAAGTACAACAAAAAGACTGGAATTGTGGATGTAACCTTAAAGGACGTTAAGCTTACACAAGATAAAACCTACACACTGATTTCGCAGTACAATGAAGAAATAGATTCCAACTCAAGCATTCCGCTTAGCCTCATGGCCTCGGGTAAAAAGCTTGTGGGAACAATTCCGACAAACCTGCTTTCTATTGCCAAGTACGCGCTGCTTATAGAAGACGAATATTCCTTTGACGTAATTTACTGCGATATGGATAACCGTCTTAAGCTTTCCATGGAAAAAATGTCGGATTCAGTTGTAGAAAAAACCTTCCTCCGTCCTGCCGGCAAATCTGCTAAGGTAAGCCTTGATGTAGGCGAAAATGGAATAATTGAATTTACCGACAACGAAATTGAAATGATAAAGCACATGCCACCGCTGTTCTCTAACCTGACCTTTGATCTTACCTTTGAAAAGAATATGACAATGGTTGTGGACATTGATCTTGACCTTTTGAATTTTGGCTGGGCTTCGCTTGCTGCAAATACAAGATACAGAGTTCTTGGCGACGAAGGTCAGCTGGCACTTGCAGGAATATTCCGTCTGTCCATTCC
Source organism: Treponema sp. (assembly GCA_017616165.1). Lineage (GTDB taxonomy): Bacteria > Spirochaetota > Spirochaetia > Treponematales > Treponemataceae > Treponema_D. Next base: position 32,218 of record JAFZYR010000027.1, on the reverse strand, counting down.
AAATATGTATTTTGCACCTTATATAGGAATTGGAATCGGCGAAAACCTTGCTCTGCCTCAAACTTCAATCAGCGGCTTTAATGATATACTTCCAATATTTACAAACAAGGATGAAGTTTACGCAGTTGCACAGGCAGGTGTTTCTCTGCTCACTGTTATTGATATCAGATATAATCTTGAGCTTCGTAATCTTTTTGGTGAACGATATTTTGCAGATTCTTTATCCTTTGGCTTTACCTTCCCGCTGCGTTCATACAAATTCAAGCGCAAGGTACTTACACGTTCTGCGACAATTACCAAGGCTGGACATATTCAGGCTGAGGACTTTATAGAACCAACTATTAATGTTGATGATGTAACTGTTAAGGACAACAACAGCATCGGAGGCTTTGAAGGCTATAACAATCTTAAGAATGTTTCCATTGATTATACCGTTGAGGTTGTAGAAGAAAATGCCTTTAGAGACTGCCAGAAGCTTGAATCAGTTACCTTTGAATTCATAAATGACATGGAGCATTCTCTTGTAATTAAGCATGGAGCCTTTGCCGGAGATACTCAGATAGATTCAATCCTGCTTCCTCCAAGACTTACCGAGGTTCAAAGCGGTGCTTTTGACGGCTGGACAAACGGACAGATAATTGTTCTTGCCTGGGACAAAAATGATACAACACCAAGAAATCTTGTGGGCTTGGACAGCTGTAATGCAACAATCATTTACAAAAATGAAGAAGTATACAAGGGCAATTATAAGACTCCGCTTGATGATGCTCACAACTGGGTACCTTTAAATCATCTTAATATTTCAAATGTTTCGGTTTATAAGGACAATAATTATAGCCTTGGAATAAGAGTTTCCGGACTTGGACTCCGCTGGTACAGAAGCGAGCTTGATACCTGGATAAATCAGGAAAGCCCTGCTGCAGTTGTAAATTATCTTCAGAGCGGTGATAAAATAAGCTTTAAGGTTCAGGGTGACGGAAATAAATATGACTTTATCATCACAACCGAAGAGGGCGGTTACTTCTACTACAGGTTTAAGACCGAAAAGGACAAGGTAACCGAGGTAGAAATTCCTTATAAAAAGCTTCAAAAGTATTCTTACTCCAATGTCAAAAAACTGGATAAAGATAGAATTAAAATGTGTTGCATTTTACCAATGTGTAAGGACGAATTTAACAATGCTTCGTTCTTTGAGTTTGAGGTGAGCAGTAAATGAAAGACAAATTAGAAGAAAATGAAAAGAAGAAAATCAAGAAAAAGAGAATTAAGGTACGTCATCCAATCGGCGTAAAGCTTGGTTCAATTTTTTCAAGTCTCGTTATTTTTGTTCTGGGAATAACAGTTGCCATTATTTACATTCTGTTTGCAAAGGATCAGAGTTCAAGCGCAAAGGCAAATACATATTCCCTGAATGAAACTACTGCAAATGCCGTTCAGACTCAGCTCCAGAATATTCAGGTAAGCACAGGCAATTTCCTTAATGTTATGTCTTTTATTAAGGATGACAAGCACTTTGAAGAAGAAGCAGACTATTTTTACAATGAGCTTTTCGAAACCAATGAAGCTATTCTTTTTGTGTACAGCCAGGAATTCGGCTACAGAGCTTCCAAAGCTTTTTCAAATATTTATCCAAATGCCAAAACTGTTTTTGAAGCCTGGCTCAAGAAAAATCCTTTTGTAAAGGCTTCGGTTAATTCGGGCTACATAGACATTATGGACCTTAAGGATGTTTTCAACCGCGACTATACCCTTGGTACAATGTTCCCGCATAACAAGAGCTTTGTTTGTGTTGCCTATGATGTAGAAGACCTTAAGGAAACCTGTTTTGGAAACACAAATGTGACCTATGTAGTAAACAAAAGAGGGGAGCCTCTTATTTACGAGGATAATCAGACAGTACTGGATGCAGGACTTGTTCCTTCGTTCGAAATTGCCACAGAAATTCTTGAAAACAGCTCGGGTACACAGTATTTATTTACCGACAGTCAGAACAATGACTGGATATATATCCGCAAAAGCTTTTTGGACGATGTATGTACAGCTTTGACTCTTACATCTAAATCTTCAATTCTCAGGGCAATCAACCTTACAGCCTTAAGGATTATTGCAATTTCGGTTGCGGTATTCTTTCTTGCAATTATGATAATCAGATTTTTCAGCCGTTCGCTTACAAATCCTATTGAAGATCTGGTAGAAGCAACCAACAGCATCGACCGCGGAAATTACAATATTCATCTGCGCCCTCGTACAAAGGACGAAATCGGTTATCTTACAGACCGCTTTATAAACATGGCAGGCGGACTTGAAGAACGACAGCGCCTTATGAGTACGTTTACAAAATTCGTAAACAAGGATATTGCCCAAAAGGCAGCCAGCGGTGAACTTACCCTTGGTGGTGAAGACAAAAACGCAACAGTATTCTTCAGTGATATCCGATCATTTACAGCAATGTCAGAAAAAATGACCGCGCCACAGGTTGTAGAATTTTTGAATGATTATTTTACCCGCATGGTAGATTGTGTAAACAAGACCAACGGTATTGTAGATAAATTTATTGGTGATGCAGTTATGGCAGTATGGGGTGCCGCTACAACAAACGGTTCGCCTGAAGAAGATGCCTGGGCTGCAGTAAAGGCTGCGCTTATGATGCGTATTGCCCTGTATCACTTTAATGAAAATCAGATTGCACATGGACGTAATCCAATAAAAATAGGCTGTGGTATTAACTCTGGTCCTATTGTTGCAGGCCAGATTGGTTCCGAGGACCACATGAACTATACGGTAATTGGCGATACTGTAAACCTTGCCAGCCGTACCGAAGCCTTGAACAAGCCTTTTGCCACAGATATTTTGATTACAGAAAATACATATAAGCTTGTAAAAGATAAAATTATTGCAGAAGAAATGCCTGGCGTTCATGTAAAGGGAAAGACAGATCCTATTAAGATGTACGCTGTTGTAAATGCAAAGGGTATAAAAGGACCTAAGGATATACATAAGCTGCGTGAATTCCTTGGCTGGGATGAGCCTGAGCTTGATAAGGTAAATACGGATGAAGAAGAAAAGAAGTATAAGATCGGCAAATAAACGTGCCCGCCGACGCAGGCATGGCTTTGTTGATTTTCTGACAGTTGTAATTTGTCTCGCAGGTATTGCAGGTGCCTTGTACTGCTTCCGTAACCTTTTGTATAAATCTCTGGCTACAGAAAGCGATATACCTGTTGGTACAATTACCTTTAAGAAAAAATCTCCGCGCCGCCGACTTTCTCACGAAAATGTCTGGGAATATCTAAAGCTGCAAAGTACAATTTACAAGGGTGACTATATTCTTACCGAAGATTTGTCCGAAGCCCAGCTTATTTTTAAGGATGCCGGTTATTCAGTAGATCAGTCTGAAAGTAATATTGCACATGTTGTAATGGAGGATGGAGAGGCTATTCAGATTAAAACCGGTTCTGCGGAAATTCATGCCAATTCCATGATGAGAGTTGGCAGCGACAATCTTCTTCATTTTATTAGTGGTTCGGTTTCTTTAAATTCCGGTTCGCGCACACAAGACCTTGCCATTCAGGTTGGTGAAAATATTTATACTCTCGAAAAAAATACTTCGGCACTGTTCAGTATGGGAACCACAAAGGGCTCAGACGGAAAACAGACTGCAACTATTTTTGTTTCAAGCGGTAAGGTCCGTGAGCAGAAGGTTGTAGAAAAGGGTGCCGGTGCAGAAGCTCAAACCGCTGCTCCTTCTGTAGAAATTGGGGCCGGTCAGGTTAGAACAGTTCAGGTTGTTCCTGAAGAAGTTGAAACAAAGACCGATGAATCCATTCTTCCTGGTGCAGTAAGAAATGTTGCAAAGAAAACCGTTGAAGGAACCAAAAAGGCTGCAAGTAATATTGTAGCAAAGGTAACCGGAAATGAAGCTCCGGCTCAGACAACTCAAAAAGCTGCGACAACTACAGGTGCGGCAAGTACGGCATCAACAGCAAGGGATGCAAGCCAGGCTTCGTTTGCAATTCTTGTTCCGCCTGCTTCTTATTCAATTACTCAGGATAAGGATACACAGGAAGCAGTTCCATTCTATTGGACAAACATAGATTCTGTCCGCATAGAATTCTCGACAAGTGAAAAATTCAATTCAATCATAGATTCGGCAACGCTGTCGTCTAAAGATAAAAAGGCGTCGGTGTTCCTTAGCTTTGCAAAGGCAAATGATGTCATTTACTGGCGCGCAATTCCTGCCGGAGAAAAATATTCTTCAGCCAAGGTTTATCCAAGCGGTAAGATTTTAGTTCACAATCCAAAGGAAAAGAATCTTAAAAATGCACTTACTGCTGTCTACGGAAACGACTATGCCCAGGAAATTGACAAAGCAGTCCAGGAAACTCAGGTAGAAAAGAAAAAGAGTGAAGAAAAGCTTTTGGAAACAGCCCCTGTTATTGCAACTCAGGCTCAGGAAGAAAAGCCGGTAGAAGAAGCAAAAGCTCCTGAAGAACAGACTGCAGTTACTCAGACTAACAAGCTTGAAAGCATAAAGGATTTGCATTCAGGTAAAACAGACGAAGAGCTTAGAAAGGCAGAAGAGGCAAGGCTTGCAGAGGAAGCTAGAATTGCAGAAGAAAAGCGCAAGGCCGAAGAAGCCCGCATAGCCGAAGAAAAACGAAAAGCAGAAGAAAAGCGTCTTGCCGAAGAAAAGCGTAAGGCAGAAGAAAAACGTAAGGCCGAGGAAGCTGCACGCAAGGCAGAAGAAAAGCGTAAGGCTGAGGAAACTGCACGCAAGGCAGAAGAAAAGCGTAAGGCCGAAGAGGCTGCGCGAAAAGCAGAAGAAGCACGCAAGGCAGAAGAGGCTAGAAAGGCTGAGGAAGCCCGTAAGGCAGAAGAGGCTAGAAAGGCTGAGGAAGCCCGTAAAGCTGAAGAGGCCAGAAAGGCTGAGGAAGCACGTAAGGCAGAAGAGGCTAGAAAAGCAGAAGAAGCACGTATAGCAGAGGAAGCTAAAAAGGCCGAAGAAGCACGTGCAGCAGAGGAAGCTAGAAAGGCCGAAGAAGCACGTATAGCAGAAGAAGCTAGAAAGGCTGAAGAGGAGCGTAAAGCCGAAGAAGCACGCCAAGTCGAAGAAGCCCGTAAAGCAGAAGAGGCAAGACTTGCAGAAGAAGCTCGTAAAGCAGAAGAAGAGCGTAAGGCCGAAGAAGAAGCTCCTGCTATTGAAGAAGAAACAACTACTGCTCAGCAAGCTGCTCCGGTTACCGATCCGGCCGCAGTTGCATTTGCTGCTATTACTCCAAATCTTTCGGGTCCTGCACAGTCAAAGACCTTTACCGAAGAAGATTTTGATACTTCTACACCAAAAATTGACTTTACCTGGAATAAGGTTAACGGTGCAACAAGCTATAAATTTGTAATTAAGAATTCAAGCGGCAAGGTGCTTGTAAGCAGAACAGTAAATACAAATAAATTTACATTGTCTTCTGGCAATTTGAGTCTTGTTGCAGATAATGATGAATACACCTGGTCTGTAGAAGCAATCGGAACAATTAATAAACAGCAGGTTTCTACAAAGGCAGCAGAACGCACCTTTAAGGTTCAGATGGAGGATGCAGATACTCCGGAGCTGAACCTTGATAACCTTGTGTTGGATTAAACTAACGCTGACAGGAGCCTGTGTGAATCTTTTCCCAGGTTTCCTGTCCTGCAAGAATCCTTACAAGCTCCATGGCAAACTGCTCACTGGCTCCGGGACCTCTTCCTGTAACAAGAGTTCCGTCTGTAATAAATACCTGGTTTGAATAATTACCCTGATATTCAGGCCTTGCATTGTCCTGCATTCCAGGATAACAGGTCCATTTTTTATCCTTTAATATGTTTGTTTTTCCAAGAACTACTGCCGGAGATGCACAAAGAGCAGCAACAAGCTTTCCACTGGCATTGCATTTTTCAAGATATGCAAGAAGTGTTTCATTTTCACTAAGGTTTTGAGCACCAAGACCACCGCCCGGGCATACAACACAGTCCGGAAGCTCATCTGCATAGTCTTTTAAGAAGGCATCCAGGGTTGTATCCATAATCATTGGAACCTTGTGAGAGCTGGTTACAATCATTGTAGCGTTAAAGGGTGTGCCCTTTACACCAACTGTAATAACTTCAATTCCAGCCCTGCGCATATAATCAACCGGGCTAAGAGCCTCTATATCTTCAAATCCATCTGCAAAAAATACTGCTGCCTTCATTGTAATCCTCCATAAAATAACTATATAACTTTAAGCGATATTATGCTATAATCAAAGCTATGAGTGATCAGGATTTTTCAACCGATTTTTCTGCAATAGTTCGTGCCGATTTGAAGGACTCTTTTGACGAGCAGGACAATAAGCTTCGTCCTGTAATGCTCAAGGATTTTCTTGGGCAGGAGAGTGTAAAGAAAAATCTTTCTACTTTTATAGAGGCTGCAAAGTTCCGCGAAGAACCGCTTGATCACCTTCTGCTCATTGGCCCGCCGGGTCTTGGAAAAACAACTCTTGCACAGATTACTGCCCACGAGCTTGGTGTAGATTTTAAGGTTACCTCAGCTCCTGCTCTTGAAAAACCAAAGGATCTTGCAGGAATCTTAAGTACAATAACTCCACGCACAGTTTTCTTTATAGATGAAATTCACCGTTTAAAGCCGGCAATAGAAGAAATGCTTTATATTGCCATGGAGGATTTTGAGCTGGACTGGATTATTGGTCAGGGGGCTGCTGCCCGTACTGTGCGCATTCCAATTCCGCCTTTTACACTTGTTGGCGCTACAACAAAGGCAGGTAGTGTAAGCTCTCCGCTGCGCTCACGCTTTGGCTTTATTCCGCGCTTTGAGTTTTATTCTCAGGAAGAGCTTGCTGCAATTATAAAACGTTCTGCTTCCATTCTGGAGGTTGGAATAGACGCAGATGCCGCAATGCTTTTGGCTCAGTGCTGCCGTGGAACACCTCGTGTTGCAAACAGGGTTTTGCGCCGTATGCGAGACTTTGCACAGGTTGCAGGCAGCAATACGATTACAGTTGATCTTGTTGATGATGGACTTAAGCGCCTTGAAATTGACGGCATTGGCCTTGAAAAATACGACAGGGAAATCCTTCGTTCAATTATAGAAAACTTTGGCGGTGGCCCTGTAGGAGCAGAAACCCTTGCAATTTCAATCGGCGAAAGTATGGATACCCTGGAAGATTACTACGAGCCTTATCTGATTCAGTGCGGGCTTCTTCAGAGAACTCCGCGGGGCCGTATGGTTACAGAAAAAGCATACACACATCTGGGGCTCACACACGCTGCCGATTCCAAGGATGGTGGTGCACAGGGGAGTTTGTTTTAATGTCAAACGTCAACGAACCAATTACCATTAACAAAACAATTATAAAAAACCGTCTTACAATGGCGCCAACTGTAAAGTTTGATTATGCAGGACCTGATGGAAAAGCAACCCAAAAACATATTGAACATTACCGCGAGCGTGCGGCTCATGGTGCAGGACTTATTTGTGTAGAAGCAACTGCCGTTACACCAGACGGACGATTCTGCCCGACTCACATGGGACTTTGGGAAGATGAACAGATAGAAGGTCACCGTCAGATTGTTCAGGCCTGTCACGAAAATGGTGCAGTTGTGATAATCCAGATAAATCACAAAGGTTCAGATACAATGGCAACCGAAATGACAGTGGAGCAGATCCATCAGATGGAAACTGCTTTTGTAGAAGCCGCTGTTCGTGCTAAAAAGGCTGGTTATGATGGTGTACAGCTTCATGGATGTCATGGATATTTAATTAATCAGTTTATTTCTAAAAAAACAAATCACCGTACAGATGAATATGGCGGAACAGAAGAAAACCGTGCGCGCTTTGGAGTTGAAATTATAAAAGGAGTTCGCAAAGCGTGCGGAGAGGATTTTATAATTTCTATAAGAACTGCAGGTATTGAACCGGATGTTGCAACCGCAATTAAAATAGCAGAAGAATATGTAAAGGTTAGCTGTAATTATCTTCAGGTTTCTACAGGAATTGAATGGGATGATCCGTCATTAAAGGAAGAAGGCGAGCCTTATAATTTAATATGCAAGGCAGGGGTTTTGTTTCACAAACATTTTAAGGATCGCGTCCCTGTTTCCTGTGTAAATACAATTTTAGAACCAGAGCTTGCAAAATATCTGATTGAAAATGATCTTGTTGATACTGTCGATTTAGGACGTGCAGTTCTTGCTGATCCCGCTTTTTGTGAAGCAGTTCTTGAAGGAAAGCCTTTTGTAAAATGCTTTAATTGTCCGCGCTGTCAGTATGGACCCGGTATGCCGCATAAATGTCCGGCGGAAACAAGAAGGAAGAGTAATGGCAATTGATGATTTTCTTTGCAGTAATAATCTGCGTCTGGACCAGCAGCTCAAGTTTACAGCTCAAATTGATAAAATGACAGGCGTTCTTCGTCGTACACTGTTGTTAGATGAAAGCCGTCGCGAGAATGATGCCGAGCATTCCTGGCACATTGCGGTTATGGCTTTGTACTTTAAAGAGTACTGTGTTGCGCCTGTTAATGTTGAACGTGCTGTAAAAATGTGTCTTGTTCACGATTTAATAGAAATATATGCAGGCGACACCTTTGCCTACGACCCGGTTGGAAATAAAGATAAGGCAGAACGAGAAACGGCTGCTGCTGACAAGCTTTTTGCTCAGCTGCCACAAGAACAGGGTAGTGAGCTTCGTGCTCTTTGGGAAGAGTTTGATGCCATGCAGACAAACGATGCTAAATACGCTGCGTGCATGGACCGTCTACAGCCATTTTTGCACAATACTTTGACCAAAGGTCACACCTGGATAGGAACCGGAACCTGTCGCGCCAATGTAGAAAAACGGATGGCCGTAATCCGCGAATTTATGCCCGAAGTTTATAAATGGGTAGTTAAAAATATTGACAACGCAATTGAACAGGGCTGGTTAAAGGCCTAGAAACAGCTCTCTTCCTGTAACTTATTCAATCTCCATTCATTTAATTGTTAGATAATACTAAAATGTTAAGGAGATTAAACATGAAAAAAACTGGTTGGCTCATTGTTCTGGCTTTTGCCTCATTAATCCTTGCTTCCTGCAAAATTGGTTTAGTTCCTGATAAAAATTCAGGTTCTAATGGAGGTTCATCTGGCGGTTCCGGACAAAAATTCAAGGCCGGAGAAACATCAATTTCTAAGATAGAAATTGATGGTACACAATATGAAAAGACCGAACAGATTTATGTCACTGGTAACAATGGTGTTGCAGTCACCGGCAGTACAAATCTTTATAGTTCAGACTATCGTGGGGTTTTTATTTCCGGACGAAATGTAAAACTCAGTCCTTTTGTAATGAGTAAATATGAAGTAACTCAGGAACTTTATACAACAATAATGACCAACCAGAAGGTTACTGTAGGTGATAAAGAATATACTCTGGATGCGGAACCTTTTAAGCACAAAGAAACAGGTACTTTCACAATTGCAGCTGGAGAAACTCAAAAATACCGCCCTGCAGATAATATAACCTGGTTCGATGCAGTTTATTTTTGTAATCTTTTAAGCCAGAAAACAGGACTTAAGCCTGCATATACAATTACAATTACAAAAGTAGATATAAACCATCATATAACTGCTGCGACAGTAAGCCTTGTTAAAGATGCTGATGGTTACCGACTTCCCACCGAAGCTGAATGGGAATATGCTGCTCGTGGTGGAAATCCGGATGCTTCCGCCTGGAATTATTTTTTTAGTGGTGCAGATAAGGCTGCTGGATCTAATGCTGGTGATCACATAAATACAGGTCTTGATACAATAGGCTGGTATACATACAATCTTGGCGGAGGAGCGTCAAATAGTACTTCTGTAGGAAATGGTAATCCGGGTTATGGAACACATCAGGTTGGGAAAAAATCTCCAAATGCTCTTGGTATATACGATATGAGCGGTAATGTGATGGAATGGTGCTGGGACTGGTATGATTCCAGGGTTAACGCAGGTGACAGCGGTAATACAGTAACAGATCCTCTTGGACCGGCTGAAAGTGAAAATACAACGAGACGAGTTCGCAGAGGCGGATCCTGGGGTTCTTATGGAGATAGATGTTCTGTGTATTATAGAGAAGATTACGGTCAGCCTGATTATGGCGGAAATGCCGGCATCCGCTTAGTCCGCTCTGTAAAATAACACCACGGTTTCACAAAGTTTGATTTTGTGCTAGATTATCTTCATGCTAACTTCTGATTTTAATTTTGATTTGCCTGAAGAATTAATTGCACAGCATCCAAGCGGTGTACGCGGACAGGATAAGCTCATGCTTTTGAACCGCGTTACCGGCCAGGTTGAACATCACATGATGGATGACCTTCCGGATTTGATTGAACCTGGCACCCTCATGATTTTTAATAACAGCCGTGTACGCCGTGCCCGTGTCTATGGAATAAAAGAAACTACCGGCCGCGAAACCGAGTTTATGTTTCTTAATACAATTGACCGTGAATGCTGTGTATGGAACACAATGGTAAAATCTGCCAAAAAACAGAAGCCAGGCATGAGGTATAAGTTTCCGGATGGTACAATTGCAACAATCATTGAACACGAAGGGAATGCCGGTACAGAATTCCGTGCCCTCAAATTTGATTTTGCAATAAATGAAGACTGGTTTGAGCGTAACGGCCACATTCCGCTTCCGCCATATATCCGACGCGGAGACACCGAAGAAGACAGCGAACGCTACCAGAATGTTTATGCTACAGATACAGGAAGTGCGGCTTGTCCTACAGCAGGCTTGCATTTTACCAACGAGATGCTTGCACGCCTTGATGCCAAAGGAATTGAAAGACGTTTTGTTACATTGCATGTAGGACTTGGAACCTTTCTTCCGGTCCGCGAAGAAAATATTGAAAATCACAAAATGCATGAGGAATGGTATACAATTCCAGTAGAAACTACAGAAGCCATAAATAAAGCCAAAAGGGAAGGCCGCCCGATCCTTGCAGTTGGTACTACAAGTGTAAGAACATTGGAGAGTGCGGCACAAGCTGTTGCGGCCCTTCGAGAGCCTCAGGGACCACAAGCTCGCGGGGTCCCTGAGGCTCTCGAAGGGCGCGAATGGGTTCGTGCCGGCACTTCATCAACCAGCATTTTTATGTACCCGGGCTATGAGTTTAAGGTCGTAGACAAAATGTTTACAAACTTTCACACACCGGAAAGTACACTCATCATGTTAGTGTCTGCCTTTGCCGGCCGCGAAAATATACTCAACGCATACAAAACCGCAGTGGAAAATAGATATCGCTTTTTCTCCTACGGGGACTGTATGTTTATAAGGTAATTAATTATCATACGTGGATTGCCACGTCGTCCTTCGGCCTCGCAATGACAGAGCGATTATCGTCATTGCGAGGCCGAAGGCCGTGGCAATCTACGTTATTATATACTGTTGACATTTTCCAAATAATAATATAAATTTGCAACCATGTTGCAAAAGTCTTATCATACCAAGACTACAGACCTTATTTCTCAATTTATCTGCTCCAGACAGGAAAACGGCTTTACTGCAGGAGAGCTCTCCCAATTTTTAAGCGCGCATGGAGTTGCTGTCAATAAAACTACTGTATACCGCAATCTTGATAAAATGACAGAAAATGGTCAGCTCATAAAGCACAAATCAATGGTCAGCGAAGGTTATATTTACCAGCATGCAGACGAACATTTGCATTGTGAAGATCATATTCATTTTCAGTGCTGCAAATGCGGTTCGGTAATCCACCTTGCAGATAAAAAAACTAACGCTTACCTTAAAGCAATTTCAGAAACGCTTGGACTACAGATTGATTTAGGCCTTTCAACCCTGAACGGAATCTGTCCAAAATGTAAGGAAAATCAAAATGAAAAAAATATATAAAATATTAATTGCAGCGCTGCTGCTTGCTCTTACTTCTAATGCCTTTGCGGCTTCAAAAAAATCTATTGTGTGTACAACCTTTCCGCAGTATGACTGGGTTATGAATATTCTTGGAGACAAGGCTCAGAGCTTTGAGGTAACACTGCTTTTGAATAAGGGTACAGACCTTCACAGCTATCAGCCTTCGGTAAAGGATATTGCAAAAATTTCTGTATGTGATCTTTTTGTATATGTTGGCGGCGAAAGTGATGAATGGGTAGAAAAGGTATTAGATGCCGCAAATAATAAAAGCATGCTCGTTGTAAATATGATGCAGACACTCGGTGACCGCGTTTACGAAGAAGAGCTTGTAGAAGGCATGCAGGGCGAGGAAGAAGAAGAGGAAGAGGGCGAAGAAGAAGAGCCTGAATACGATGAACACATCTGGCTTTCGCTTAAAAATGCTGTAATTATCACAGAGCAGCTTAGCGAGCAGCTTCAAAAGCTTGATTCAAAAAATGCCGCTGTATACAAAAGCAATGCCGCTGCCTACATAAATCAGTTAAAGGCACTGGACGCACAGTATTCACAGGTTGTTGCTCAGTCGGGAACAAACATTCTTCTTTTTGGCGACCGCTTTCCTTTCCGTTATCTTACCGAAGATTACGGACTTAAATATTATGCTGCCTTTATAGGCTGCAGTGCAGAATCAGAAGCAAGCTTTGAAACAATTACCTTTCTTGCACAAAAGCTAGATGAGCTTAAGCTCAAGGCTGTAATCACTCTTGAAAAATCAGACAAGAAAATTGCAAAAACAATTGTTGCTTCAAGCTCGGCTAAAAATCAGACAATCCTCGAAATGGATTCAATCCAGTCAATTAACCAGAAGGAAATAAAGGCCGGAAAAACCTATCTTTCTGCAATGAAAAAAAATCTTGAGGTATTAAAGGAAGCGCTCAGATGAGTCTTATAGAGTGTAAAAATCTTAGCTTAGGTTATGGTTCTCTTGTTGTCCAGGAAAATCTGAATCTTACAATTGAAAAGGGAGATTCGGTTTATATCCTTGGCGAAAACGGAAGCGGAAAATCAACCCTCGTAAAAACTATTCTTGGTTTTATAAAGCCGCTTGGCGGAACCATTACTTATTCCACACAATGGAACAAAAAGGGAATAGGTTACCTTCCGCAAACTTCAGAAATTCAAAAAACCTTTCCTGCAACCGTTTACGAAATTGTCCTTTCGGGCTGCCAGGCAGAGCTGGGATTATTACCCTTCTATAAAAAGCAGCATCATCAGAAAGTATTAAAAAATCTTGAGCTGCTTGGTATGTCTGACTATGCAAACAAAAGCTTTAAAGAGCTTTCGGGCGGTCAGCAGCAGCGCGTGCTTTTTGCAAGAGCCTTGTGTGCTGCCAGCCAGGTGCTTGTTATGGATGAGCCTGCCAAGGGCTTTGATTCTGATGCCGTACGCAAGATGCACGAAATTGTTTATGAATTAAACAAGGGCGGCCTTACTGTAATTACAATAAGTCATGACAAGGAAGCGGCTCAAAAATATGCCGGCAAAATCATCACGCTTGAAAAAATGGAGGCACTTAAATGAGTTCATTTTTTGAAACCCTAAGCCTGTACTTTTCTTTTTCATTTGTTCAGTATGCCTTTATTGCCGGTGTTATGATTGCCGCCTGTTCTTCACTGCTGGGAGTAATCCTGGTTTTAAAACGCTTCTCCTACATAGGCGACGGACTTTCTCACACAGCCTTTGGCGCAATGGCAATTGCTTCAATTCTTAAGCTTTCCGGCGACACGCTTTTTGTGCTTCCGGTAACTGTAATCTGCGCAATCATTATTTTGTGTGCCAAAGAAAATTCCAAAATAAAGGGTGACGCCTCTGTTGCAATGATTTCTGTAGGTGCTCTGGCCGTGGGCTATTTTCTCATGAATATTTTTTCTCCTCCGGCAAATCTTTCGGGTGATGTGTGTACCACGCTTTTTGGTTCAACACTTATCCTTACACTCACTAAGTCAGATATGCTTCTTTCGGTTGTAATTTCTGCCCTGGTAATTATATTTTTTGTCTTATTTTACAACCGCATTTTTGCCGTTACCTTTGACGAAGATTTTTCATTTGCTGGCGGCACAAATACAAAGCTCATAAATATAATAATGGCTGCAGTTATTGCAACAATAATTGTTCTTGCAATGAACCTTGTTGGAACGCTCCTCATTTCTGCACTCATAATTTTCCCGGCAGTTTCATCAATGCAGCTTTTTAAAAGCTTTAAGCATGTAACAATTTTTGCCTGTGTTTTTTCGGTTTTTTGTGCCGTTGCAGGAATACTCATTTCGATAATTACAGGAACACCGGTCGGTTCAACAATTGTTATCATGGATATTGCTGGCTTTATAATCTGCAAGCTTATAAGCCTTGCCCTAAAAAGGAATTAGAAAAATGAAAAAACTTTTATTTGTCACAATTGCAGCTTTGCTCATTTTCTCCTGTAAAAAAAATCAGGTTGTATCGCAGGAGCCTGTAGTGCAGACAGAACCTGTAGTCGCAGAACCAAAAATAGACTACGACCTTTCAAATATGAACTACAATATGATTTCTTCAATTACCTTTGAAATGCTCATAGAGCCGCAAAAATATGCAGACAAGACAGTAAAAATAAGCGGCCAGTTTTACACAGAGGTTGAAGAAGATATACGCTATTATTCTGTAATCATCTGGGATGCCACACTCTGCTGCCCGGCAGGCATGGATTTTATACCACCAGACACAATGAGCTTTCCGGAAGACTTTCCCCCACAGGAATCACAAATTACAGTTACCGGTATACTTAGAGAAAATGCCGAAGATGGAAATCTTTTATTTTATGCAGACAGCGTAGAGTTTTAAGTTAACTGCTCAAAGCTGTATCTTGTAAGATTCAAAAACTGCTGGCGTACTACATCACTAATCATCTGGTCGGTAGCGGCCTTCTGGAATTCGCCCACTACCATTTCCTGAATCTCATCAATATCTTTTTTTGTAAGCGGCAGGCGGTGACCAATAATTGCATTTTCAAGAGTGCGGCTTCTAAAAACAAACGGACCTGCAAAGGCAAGCCTTACGTCCACAAGCGTATTACGTTCGGTATCGCCCAAAAAAACAAAGGAAGCAGAATGCTGTGTTACAGTATGCTCAGGTCCAATACGCCTGAAAATAGAAACCTCCGGATACATAAGCGGTATGCGTATATTTTTTAAGATATATCCGTCCGGAATCTTTTTTAAGTTCTGCAATGTTTCAAGCTTGGTATCTGCAGGACTTTGAAGTTCAAGCTTTGTGTCAAGGGCAATGAGCGGTGCAAAAAGCGTGTGCTTGTGGCCTTCAATGCAGATGTTGCCGCCTATTGTTGCCATGTTTCTTATGATTGGATTTGCAATGCTCAAAATAGAATCATACAAAACAGAGGGAAGGTGAGTCTGTCCAATTGAAAGAATCTGCGCCAGACTTGTTCCCGGACCAATCTCCAGAAAGCGCTCGTGCCTTGTAATATGATTTAATTCCTGAATGCCATAGGTGCTTATAGATTTTTCGGGCAGCTGGTCCAGATGTGTACAGCCGCCAACAACCGTAAGCTCCTTATTGCTCTTGAGCTGGAAAAAAAGTTCAGAAATGTTTTTTGCAAATAAAATTGATTTCATCTGTTTCTCTCCATTTTTTTCATAACACGCTCAAGACCATGGTCGCGTATTTCTATGGCAATCACAATTCCGTTTATGAGTGTATTTAAGTCGGTGCAGCAGGGAGCCAGGCTTCTTACCATTTCTCGTATTTCTGCACGCGAAGGAATCTTATTCATTTTTAAAAGCTGGTAGGCGCAAAAGATTTTTCCCGCATTGCATAGTCCGCAAAGCTTAATGCCCGCAAGCTCAAAGCCCTTTATGATAAGTGAATATTCCTTAGTGCGTTCAAAATATTCCAGCGTTACAATGTCTGTATTCTGAATTATTCCAAGCGGAATCTTACAGGTGGCCACCGGATTATCATTAAGTAAAACTGTACACGAGCCGCACGAGCCCTGCTTGCAGCCGCATTTTACACTGGAGCAGCCAATCTTTCGCAGAACAGACATTAAGGTTTCATCGGCAGGAGCATCAAGAATGGTTTTGTTTCCGTTCAAAATTATTGGTACATTCATTTTTTCTCCTCCTCATTTTTTTCTGTACTCTGTTCCTTTTCATCTGTCTTTTCTTCTGATCTTGTTTCGCGCTGCTTAATAAGTTCAAAAAGCTGTTTTTCGGTACAAGGAAGCTTTGTCAGCTGGGTAGCAAGCGCCAGGGATAGGGCCGAAGAAAAGGCTGCCGGCAGAGTATTGCGTACAAGCTCTCCAAGCTGACCCGATTTATTTTTTGACTGAATAAATTCTATATTGATGTTTTCGCAGGGAATGGATTTTTCTTCTACGAGCATTTCCAGCTCCTGCTGAATCTCAAGCCTTATTGCCCTAAGGGCAGCAACTTTGTCAAAAAGCTCACCGCAGTCAATTACAAGCCATATGCCCTTTATGCGTTCGTTGTAGGTATAGGTATCAAGCTCAACCTCTACAACAGCAGTTGCATAAGAAGTGGTTCCAAATGGAGTTCCGCTAAAGGTCTCGCGGTCAAAGCTTTTTTTTGCAGTTGCCGAAGAAGATTTTTTTACTGATATAGGAAGCGGAAGGTTAAAGCGTTTTTTCTGAATATCCTGACAGCCCTTTTTAATAAGCTCATTGAGCGAACTGATTGTATTACAGGTATCCTCCGGCTGAACAGGCAGGTCATCAACTTCAAAGTCGGAATCTATAGTTACAAAATCCTTTTTTATTTCAAGAATGTCTGCGGCAGTTTTTTTCCATATTTCCTGAATACCCTGAGACGGATTAATTGCATGAATTGTAAGATGGTCATTTTGCTGCAGCGTGAGCTCTACCTTGTCCTCTGACGGAAAGCAGCTGGTTGCATAATAATCAGAAACATTAAAGGCGCTGGCAATTCCAATACCACGCAGGGGCAGGGCAAAGAACGGATTGCTGTTTTCCTGAATGCGATCAAGCGCGTCCATGTTGAACGAAGAATACTTGCGGTTAAAATCGCTTATCTGAATTGCGCGCGAAAAGGTCTGCATGGAATTTTCATTTTCAAAAAGGAAAGGAAAATCATTTTTGCGCAGGTTAAGATTTTTAAGGCGCAGCTCGTCGGGCAGCATATTTATCTGTTCAACAATTTTCTGAATATGATTTTCGATTGCAAAAAATACAGGAGAATCAATTCCTCTTATACAGATAGAAGTCGGCGGATTTTTTGAAGTATGCGCGGTTGCAACAATATGTACATTGTGCGGCTTGTAGTAATTGCAGGCAATGATGGACATGCGGTCTGTAATTTCCTGTGCAAAAGGATTAAAGCAGCCTACATCAATATCTATGTTTGCAGAAATACCGTTTATAATTCCGTCCTTGTTTACAGCGGTTTTGTAGGTGACCTTTGTTTTTACACCAGGCGCCATGTATGAATCCTGCTCTGCCTGAGTAAGAATAAGCTTTACCGGCTTGGCTGTAATATAAGAGGCAAGCGCAACCTGAGCCGCAAGCACGGAGGTACGCCACAAGCCCTTGGAAAAAACTCCCGAGGTTTTTGTTTTATGAACAATTATATTTTCAACTGGAATATTAAGCGCTTCGGAAACAGTCTTCATAAGATGCATGGTCCATCTGGTTGGTGCAGAAATATGAAGATATTTGCCGTCCTTCCAGCAGAACGACCCGCAGGTTTCCTTCCACAACGGTGGTACAAGCTTAAGGTTCCAGGTTTCTTCTGTTATAAAGTCATGCTTGTTTCCAAAAACCTTTTTTTCGGCCACTGAAGGAGGCTTGGTTGCAAAAACACCGGTTCTTATATCGCGTGAGGCAACGGTTTCTTCCTTGTTCTGTTCAATTCGTCTATTGTCAATAACAGTGTCGAGCGAAGGCAAATCATTAATCTCGTTTACAAAAGAAGAAATATCGGAATCATCCTTTTTAGAAAGCTTAACTACAGGACCACGCTGCCTTTTCATTGCTTTTTCAAGCGCAGACTCAAGAGAGACAATATCAAAGTTTACGGATACATCCTCAAGCAGCTCCAGAACCTTGTTTTCGTCAGGGCCGCACAAAATGCCCACAGGCTCTCCGCTGTAAGAAACATCATCATAACCAAGGATCTTCCACTGCTGGCCGTTGATGGTTGCCTTTTTTATTCCGGGAATATCATCGGCGGTAAACAAATAATAGCCTTCGGGAAGAGAGGGAATTGTTACGCTTTTTACCTTTCCGGTTGCAGCAGGACTTCGCACAAGAACTGCATACAGCATTCCGTCGCGGCTTGCATCACTGTAAAAGCCGGTTGCTTCCATAGAGCATTTTCTTGTTTTTTCTGCTGCCGCTTTTTTAGGCATGATTCTGCTCTCCTATCTGCTTTACAGTATCTATTACAAGCTGTGCCTGTTCGTCCGTCATGTCCGGAAATAATGGAATAGAAATTGTTGCCTGATACTGACGTTCTGCATTAGGGTAGGCCTGTGCAGTAAATTCAGGATAAAGCTTGCGCCAGTAAGTAAAATGAAAAATCGGAATAAAGTGAACGGAAATGCCAAGTCCTGCTTCCTGCATTTTTTTTGCAAACTGTTCGCGTGTAATCGTAAGCTTGTCTGGTACTATGCGCATAAGATACAGGTGCCAGGCATTTCCTTCTCCGTCCGGCGGCAGCTGAATAAAGTCCAGCTTTGCAAAAGCTTCGTTATATTTTTCTACAATGCGTTTTCTTTGTTCATAAAAAAGCTGTGCGCGGTCTACCTGGCACGAGCCTATGGCAGCAAGCACATCCGGAAGGTTAAACTTATAGCCCGGTGCAATTATGTCATATTCCCAGCTTGCGCGTGGAGAAGTGTAGCGGTCCCAGGTTGTACGGTCCATTCCGTGCAGGCGCATTACTGTCATGCGGCGTGCAAGCTCGCTGTCGCGTGTACATACCATTCCGCCTTCGGCAGTTGTAATTGTCTTGGTTACATAAAAGGAAAAAACTCCGGCGTCTCCGATTGTTCCGGCATAACCTAAGCTGGTTGGCGAAGGAAAGGAGTGTGCGGCATCTTCTATTACACGGATTTTTCTGTCCGGTGTAGAGTACTGCTTTGCAAGCTCCATAATGCGCTTCATATTGCAGACATTTCCTGCTATGTGCACCGGTACAATGGCGCGAACACGTTTTTCGCCGTCAAAATCCTTTTTTAATATTTCTTCTATTTTATCCGGGTCTATGCTGTAGGTGTCTTTTTCTACGTCTGCAAAATAAACATCTGCATTAAGGTGACGTGCACAGGCAGCAGTAGAAACAAAGGTGTAGGGCGTGGTAATTACGGCAGTGCCCTCACGTACCCCGCAGGCTTCCATTGCAAGAATCATTCCGCTTGTGTTGGAGTTTACGGCAAGACTTATTATGGGGTTGTCTTCTGTACTGCCCACAGCCTGACTGAATTTTTTTTCAAACTCTAAGGCATAGCGGCCTGTTGTGAGCCAGCCTGAGCGCAGAACATCCAGTACTGCATCCTCTTCTGCCTTTGTAATTGCCGCCCTATGAAACGGAACCTTTATTTCTGCCATTTTTTCCTCATAACAAATCAGTGCGGAGCTGTCCGTCTTTTTTTATTTCTTCGTAAAAGTCGTGCAGACTCTGACAGTCCTCGCACAAAAGCTTTACGAGCCTTTCCTTGTCGCGGAATACTTCCTTTTTATCCTCTGTGTAAAAGCAGATAGGGTAAAGCTCTTTAAGAAGCGAATCAAGCCTTGAGCTTTCGTATTCCTTGTTGTCCAGCTGCAGGATTTTTTTGTATTTAGTCGGCGCAGGGTTTTCTTCTTCGAGCCATAACGGTTCAATAAGACGTTCGCCCTTGCGTGCACCAACAATTTTAATATCAATATCCTTGTACGGTTCAAGTCCGCTGAATTTTATAATCTGCTTTGCAAGGTCAATAATCTTTACAGGTTCGCCCATATCAAGAAGGTAGGATTTACCGTTCTGACCAACTCCGCCTGTCTGCAATACAAGAGAACAGGCCTCCGGAATTGTCATAAAAAAGCGTTCCATTTTTTCGTCGGTAACTGTAATTGGTCCGCCGGTTTTAATCTGATTCTGGAATACAGGAAGAATTGATCCGCGGCTTCCCAGAACATTTCCAAAGCGTACAAACATAAAGGACTGGCTGCCTGCAGACTTCTTGGCTGCATCAAGCACGAGCTTTTCGCAAAGCATTTTTGAAACACCGTAAACACTTACCGGTGCCACTGCCTTATCTGTAGAAATTAAAACAAAGCGTCCTACCTTGTGAGCCAGAGCCGCATCCAGAAGGTTTTTTGTTCCAAATACATTGTTTTCTACAGCCGCAACCTGATTTTCCTCCATCATAGGAACATGCTTGTAGGCGGCACAATGGAAAATAACATTACACTTGGTCTGTCTTATAATATAATCCACATATTCACGGTCGCGCATATCACCGATGATAGGAACTATGGTTGCCTTTTCGCCAACCCCCTCCGCCTGAAGCAGACGAAGCTCACGGTAAATACTGCAGATTGAATTTTCACCGTGTCCAAAAAGATAAAGTCGTTCGGCACCACCACTCAAAAGCTGGCGGGCAAGCTCTGAACCAATAGAACCGCCTGCACCAGTTATAAAAACACGCTTTCCCCGCAGGTAGCCTAGACTTTCCTTGAGCGAAATGGTAACAGGAGTGCGTCCCAGAATATCCAGAGGGTCAATTTCACGGGTCTGAACAAGATGCGCAGTTCCTTCTATTACCTGGCTTATTCCAGGAAGAATCTTTATGTGGTTAAAGCCGTTTTTTGTAAGGGTTTCGTATATTTCACGTATTCGCTCGGTTGGGGCAGAGGGAATAGCAATAATTGCTTCGTCTAAATCGGAATTAGAAAGAATTGAAGTTACGCTGCTTATAGGGCCAAGAACAGGAATGCCGTCGATGGTTGTACCGATGAGCTTTTTGTCATCATCTAAAAATGCGTTTACTTTTCCAAATATTTTTTTTCGCTTGATGTCGTCGGCAATGGTTTGTCCCGCAAAGCCTGCACCAATAATATAAATGCGTTTATCCATTTTCCCAAACCCGTAATCTATTTTATCACAGAAAGGTTAATATCGCAAGAAACTGATGTTTATGTATTTATAAAAAATATTTCTAAACCCATTTAGATTTTCCACCGAAAAACAAATATAAGAAAACGTCTAAAAGGGCAAAGTGTCTTTTGAGGGCGTTATAGGGGTGTTTCTATGGGGAAAACTAAAAAATTAATGCTGACTGGAGTACTTTTACTTTGTGCACAGTTTTGTTTTGCAAAGCAGATATCCTTTCAGATTATTCAGTACGATGACAGAACACAAGATGTTACCGAACAGTCGCTTGTAATAGAAGACGAGCTTTTGAACGGTCTTTTTGAAACCGGTTATATTGTCACAAATTCTCCAACAGTAGTTTCGGACTCAGGTGATGAAACTAGTCTATATAATAAAGCAATGGGAGATGCCTACGAGGGCTTTTCAGATTATTTTATTCAGATAAAGCTTTATTATTCAAACGCTCTTAATCAGATAAACTGGAGCATTGCTTCGGTTAACAGCGGAAAGAAAATCAAAGAAAGTGTAATAAAAGGATCGGTTACAACTGCCGATGAAAAGGGCTTAAAGAAAATCTCTTCTGAGCTTGTTACGGAAATAACGAATTTCTTAAAATCATATAAGGCATAAGGATGGGTAGGGATATGAAGAATCTTATTAGCAGAGTGATAAACAGCAAAGTATTCAAAAACATATTAAAGCTCGGTTTTGTCATCACAGGCTGTATGGTGCTTGCATCGTTCAGTCCTTCTCTGGATGGCCGTGCTGTTGTTGTAGAACCAGGTGTTTTCCCAGAAGGTCTTTTTGCCAAAACAGTAGGTTATCTCCCGGGCGATATAATCAGTGTAACAAATATTACCGGTGAAACTACAGTCGATATCCTTGTAATCGGAGCACTTGACCCGTCCGAGGGTGTTGCAATTATGCTTTCCCCAGAAGCCGCAGAAGCAATTGGAATCAGCCGCAATTCAAATAATATTGTAAAAATCACAAAGAGATCAAATCAGGATGAAAGAGTTTATGGCTCTGCAGTTATTGCAGCTCAGAATAAAGAATCTGAACCTGTTGTGAGTGAGCCTGCTCCTGTAGTAAGCCAGCCAGAGCCTGTTGTTACAGAGCCTGCACCAGTTGTTAAAAATGAACCTGTGGTTAATGAGCCGGAGACTTTTGTAGAAGAAGAAAGCCCTGTAATCATAAGTAATCCTTATGTAGAGCCAGAGGAAGAAGAATTTGACGATATCGAAGCCGAAGAATTTGAACCGGAACCAATTCAGGAATATTATACAGATGATTTTGTCGATGAACCGATAGAAGATTATACAGAATCAGAGACAGTTCCTTATGTAGAAGAAGAAATCTATTCTAAGCCTATAGAAGAAGAGCCTTTTGAAGATGAGCCTGTAATTGAATATGACTATGTTGACGATGACCTTTCTCCTTTGTATGACGAAGAGCCTGTTGACGAGTCTGAATACATTGCAGGTACAGATGAAGACTATGTAGAGGAAGAGGTTGAAGAAGAGGTTGAAGAAGAGCCTGAGGAAGAAATTGCAGAGCCTGTAGAAGAGGAGCCGGAAGAAGAGCCAATCGAAGAAGAGGAATTCTACGAGGACTATGTAGATGAAGGCCTTGATAATCTTGAAGATCTTGATGAAGAAGATTTTGAAGAAGAAGACATTGTAGAAGAGGAAGAAGAATTCGAAGCAGAGCCTGAGGAAGAAGAAGCTGTAGTAGAAGAAGAGCCGGAGGAAGAATACGAAGAATATGAGGAAGAGCCTCTGGAAGAAGAATTCTTTGAAGATGATGAGCTTCCTGAACAGCCTGCTGATGATGAAGAATATGAAGACGAAGAGCTCGAGGACCTTGAAGATGAAATTGTAGAGGAAGAAGAAGAGCCTGTTGAAGAACCGGAAGAAGAAGAAATCTTTGAAGAAGAAACCGAAGACTTTGAGGGCGAAGGCTTTGACGAAGAACCGGTTGATGAGTACGAGGATGAAGTTCTTGAAGAGCCTCAGGACTTTGAAGACGAAGTAATCGTTCTTGACGAAGAGGAAGAAGACTGGGCTGATGAGGATGAATACGACGCAATTGTTCTTGTTCCTGCAGATGAAAATCCTCCTGAAGAACCTATTGATCTTGGAACTTACGGAAACGTAACAAATGATCTGGTTATCGATATTGATGAAGAGCAGTTTGAAGAAGAAATCGAAGAAGTAATTGAGGTGGCACCTGCACCAGTTGTAGTTCAGCTGGCTGCAACAGGTAATGAGACAAGCTACGGCAAGTTCATGGTAGAAAGCCTGAACGAGCTCGAGGCTGAAAAGTACTATATCCAGATTGCAACCTTGCGCGACGACGAAAATATTCTTGAGATTGTAAACAAGTACGGCCAGAAGTATCCTATTACAATTGTACCGGCTGCAAACGGTGCAAAGCAGGTGCTCATTGGACCTGTTACACTCGATGAATACGGAACCGTTCTTGCCCGCTTTAAGGCCTACGGTTACAAGGATGCCTTCCTGCGAAAAGGAACAAATCCAAACCCTAAGGCAAAGGGTAGTGTGGTACCAGACGCTAAATAAAAAAAAAGGCACGTTATTAAAGAACGTGCCTTTTTTACATTATGTAATCCCTTCGGGATTATATCGTGTATATCCAACCCTCAGGTGCCGGAATGCGTCCCATCTGAATACCAGTCAAAGTATCATAAATCTCCTTTAACTTTGGACCCATTTCCTGCTTGCCTTTGTTGTAAATGATTGATTTTCCGTGATCATCAATCTGGCCAACCGGAGAAATAACAGCAGCAGTACCGCAAAGACCACATTCAACAAACTTTCCAAGCTCATTCTTGTTAATCTTGCGCTCTTCAACTTCCATCTTAAGGTAATCCTTTGCTACGATGAGCAGAGAACGTCTTGTAATAGAAGGAAGAATAGAATCAGACTTAGGAGTTACAAGCTTGCCATCCTTTGTAATAAAGATGATGTTTGCACCACCTGTTTCTTCCAGGTAAGTATGAGTTGCAGGATCAAGATACATGTTTTCTGCATAACCGCATTTGTGTGCATCAACAATATTGTGGAGCGACATTGCATAGTTCAAACCGGCCTTAATATCACCAGTTCCATGTGGAGCTGCACGGTCCATATCACTCAAGCGAACCTTAATAGGTTTAACACCGCCCTTAAAATAAGGTCCAACCGGTGTTACAAGAATACGGAACTGATATTCATCTGCCGGCTTTACACCAATTACAGCGTTTGAACCAAACATATATGGACGGATATAAAGGGTAGCACCGCTTCCATAAGGTGGAACCCAATCCTTGTTTGCTTTAATTGTCTTAAGAACTGCTTCAATAAAGCGTTCCTTTGGGAAAACAGGCATTTCAAGGCGTTTGCAGGAATTTTCCATGCGTTCTGCGTTCAAATCAGGACGGAAGGTAACGATGTCGCCATGTTCTGTTGTATAAGCCTTAAGACCTTCAAAACAGGTCTGTGCATACTGGAGTACACCAGCACATTCATTAATTGTTACGGTGTGGTCAGTTGTAAGCTTTCCAGCATCCCACTTTCCTTTTTTGTAGTTAGAAACAAAGCTTTTTGATGTTTCCATGTAACCAAAAGGCAGATTGCCCCAGTCAATTTGTTGTTTAGCCATAATGTAAAAAACCTCCGTCGGTTATTTTTGTAAAAAAACTTAATAAATTAAGTTTTACTAAATAATTTTAGTATTCTTAAAGAAGAATGTCAAGAAATAAATAATGTGATCAAATTCATAAATTTATTTAAAAACATTGTATCTTTATTAAAACTTATTTATTTTATATATGTATGAAAACAAATAATAATTTCCGAAATATATTATTTCTTCTCAACATAATATTTATTATACCACTATTTTTTATAATTTCATGTAAAAGTTCACCAAAAAAAGAAAAAATTCAAATTCCTGAGCCGCTTTGGGTAACAGATAAAAAGGCTGTTTTCCCAGATTCTGAATATCTGGCACAGCTTGGGACAGGGGCCAGCGCAAAAGAAGCACAGAATAATTCAATTGCAGAGCTTGCTGCCTACTTTAATACAAACGTAAAATCACTTATTCAGGGAGAAACTACCTCCTATTCAACTCAAACAGGAAGCGAGGTAACGCCTGCCCAGGTAGAACGCACAGTCAAATCAAGCGTAGTAACTTCTACAGACCTTGAGCTTTTTGCACTTGAAACTGCAGAGCCTTATTTTCTGGAAAGGGAAGACAAATGGTATTGCTGTGCCTATATCAACCGCAAAACTGCCTGGAATCAATATGAACCGCTTGTCCGCGACCAGAAAAACACCTTTTACAGCATGTTTAATCTTGCAGCCTCGCAGACTGAGCCCCTGGAAAAAATAAAGGGCTACAGTAAGGCAGAGCTTGCATCTCAGGATTTTATTGCCTACCTTTACAGAGCCTCTATGTTCTCCAAGGAAATGACCGACGCTGCTTTTGGAAACGACAGAAAGCTCATTGCTTCAATTCCGGCCCTCATTCAAAAGGAAAAAAATAACTGCGTGCTTTGTGTAAAAACCACCGGCGATTTTGGAGCAGTTGTTTCTTCTGCCGTAAACAGCATTTTTTCGGGCATGGGCTTTACCGTTTCAGATAACGAGGCAAAATCATATTATATAGTAGAATCTTTAATAAATTACAATGAGATTGTACAAGATGAATTAATAGTTTATTATCCATCTGTAAAAATAAACGTAAAATCAAAGGATAAAACCCTTTATGTTTACGAAAATAAACTGGACAAGCTTCTGTCGTATAATGAATCAAAGGCAAAAAAAGCAGCCTGCGAGTCAATTGCAGATCTTATTACACGAGAACTGCCGGCAGATTTTAAATCAACAATGGGATTGAGTGAATGATTATGAAAAAGACTTTTGTTTTAGGATTACTATTTTTACTTTCCTGCGGACTCTTTGCGGCAGAAAAAAGAATTGCCGTATTCGAAACCGTTGGCGAAGGCTTGAGTCAGGATGAGTCTAACTGGATTCCATCATCTGTGCGCCGTCGTCTTGAAGCAAATATTAATGATTACACCTCTTATCAGCTTGTAGATGTTCATAATCAGGAAGCAATAAAGGAAGCTCAGAAAAATGCAGAAAAATATGCCTACGATCAGGCAACCAGCATTGAGCTTGGAAAGCTTGTTTCTGCAGAGCTTGGAGTTTTTACTACAATCACAAAGGCCGGCGGCCGCTATATTTTTAGTGCAAATGTAACAAATCTTACAACAGGAATAAGGCTTTCATCAGTAACTGCAGACAGTGTGGAGGAGAGCGTAACTCTTTTTGACGGAGCAGGCTGTTCTGTAAATAAGGCCTTTGTTAAGCTTTGTGAAGATCTTGGAATTAAGCTTTCGGCAGTAGACAGATATGTTCTTTTAAAGGGTGTAAGCGAGGATGATGACACTCAGCTTAAGATGACTCAGGAAGAAATATCAAAATACGAGCAGAAGCAGCGCGAAATTGAAAAGCAGATTCAGGAGGTTTCGCTCAGTACAGACCTTGATGCCGAAACCCGCAAAGCCAAGCTCGAAGCAGAAAAGGCACTTGCCGAACAGCAGAAGCAGATTGCTCAGGAACGCCTTGAACGCTTAAGACTTCAGCAGCAGAGACTTTACGAGGACCAGGAGCAGCAAAAATCCCGAACAGCCGAGCAGCGCAAGAAAATTGAAGAAGCCGCAGCAAAGGCACAGCAGCAGGCAGCCCTTGTTCGCAAACAGAAAATTGATAACCTTACAATAGATAATCAGATTGCAGTTGTAGAAGCAAAAAAGCAGGCACTTCTTGATATTCATAATTCTGTAATTGCTCAGGAAAACATCATCAAGCAGGATGCAAATGCAGATTACAAGGCACGCTGCGAAGCAATTGATGCAGAGCCTTTGCGCAATGGAGAAACAGATTCAAACGGAAAAATCCTTCCGGGCGTAAAGCAGATGCGCGATGAACGAAAGCTTCAGATAAAGCGTGAAATAGAATCAAAGGCACTTGAAGATCTTCAAAGGATTCAGGGAAAAACCACTACCCAGGAAGCTGCCCTTTATAACGATATTCAGAATGATATTAAAAAGCTCAGCCAGAAAAGAACTGTTTCTTCTCTTGAAGACAGCAGGATTCTTGATATAGGAAACTATGCGGGAGACCTTTTTGAATGGGACACAACCGTAAGCCTTTATATAAATGACGTAAAAATCTTTGGACAAAAGGCAAATATCGGCTATAAAAATGTTTCGGGCAAGGCACCGGTAATTCCAACCTCGGGTTCTGCTGCCAACTGGAACGACTATCTGGACACGGTAGATTTGTATGATTACATGTTCCGCCGCAATGTGCCTGCAGTAACTCTGGAAATTGACTATTCGATAGATGCAATGTCGGAGTATTATCCGTCAATGTATAAAATGACACTTTATGAATTCCGTTTTAAGGACACAATTTCCGGAAAGGTAATTCAGACAGTTCAGCCGGCTAAGTCTTCCTACAAGTTCTCGGTTTCGCCTGCCGTAGATATTTCTTACTATAAAAATGGCGTGCCTGGTGCAGACTCAGGAAGCGAAACAAAAAGCAGCACTATAAATGTTAAGACCGAATCTGTAAAAACCGGAAAGGATGCCAAAAAGCGTACCTCAAATAAGGTAAAGACAATTTATGACCAGCAGAATGGCGGAGGAGCCCGCTGCAATATGGGTGTTAACTTTGGTCTTTATTTTGATGATGCATACAATACCACTGTAGATCTTTTTGAAGGACGCGGCGGCTTTATGGAAGGCTATATGTCGTTCCCAGTCACAACCTGGTTTTTTAGTCAGATAGATTTTGGCTGGACCTCGCTTCCAAAAAACTTTGACGGTTATCATTGTTATTCAGGAGAAGCCTCTTACTGCCTTTTTGACCTGGGCTTTAATATACGTCCAAGAACAAGCGGCGATCCTGTAAACTTTTATGCGCTCGCCGGAATTGGTTTTGCCTTTGGTAGAGACCTGGTAAGTACTTCAAGCTACAGGGATGAATCTCTTCTGGTATGGAAGGGTGCTGTGGGAGTAGATATTCCTATAATCGAAACCTTCTGTTTTACAATTGAAGGTGGCTATACTCAGTTTATGCCGCTTGAACCAACACCTTATGTAAAGCTTGGAGCAGCTTTAACCTTGCCAAGTCTCATTTTCTTCTAGTACAATAGAAGATATGACAATTTGTAACTGGACAGATTTAGATTTAATTTCTCAAAGCGGGGCCTTTGCCATGGGCACTGCTGTTTCTGTTGGAAGCTTTGACGGGCTTCATCTGGGGCACCGCTTTCTTTTGCAGACAATGATAGAGCAGGCTCAGAAAAAGGATTTGTCCCCGGTTGTCATTTCTTTTAAACGTCCGCTTCCTGCCATCAAGCATTCAGGGGATTATACCGGTGATATTTCAACTCTGGCACAGCGCCTGAGGATTTTTGAACAGCTTGGTGTTGAATTTGTTTTTGTCGTAGATTTTGATGAAAGCTTTGCGAGCCTTAAGGGCGCTGAGTTTTTAAGCTTATTAAAGCAAAAGCTTAATATGAAGCTGCTTGCCGAAGGAATTGATTTTCGCTGCGGATACAAGGGAGCCACCGATACGCAGGCAATAAAATACTGGGCAGATCAAAACGGGGTAGAGTATACCTTTGTGGATCCGGTTTATTATACCCAGGCCGACGGCATGGAAGAAAGGGTCAGCTCGTCGTATATTCGTCAGATGATTCAGAAGGGCTTTTTTAATCTGGTAACCCAGCTATTGAACAGACCTTACGAGCTGGATATTCAATCTATGCGCGAGGGTGAAAGCTGCATTCAGGTGCTACCGCCGGATGGACTTTATCATCCTCAGACAGATTCTGCTGCAATTGTTGCACTTGAAATAAAGGATGGTGAGCTGGTTCAGCTGCCGGAATGTACATACGCAAGGTTTGAGTAATACCTGTCATTGCCGGGCTTGACCCGGCAATCTTTTTTCTTATATAATGAATCATTCTGTTTTACGGACCCGTTGTGATTTGCAACTAGAAACCCAGATGCAGACCTGCAAAGCATCCGCCCAGACAGAAGTAATATTAATTTTTTTAGGGGTTCCAAAATGGCACTTACAAAAGAAACTACAGCCGCTACAGTAAAAAAGTACGGCGCCAAAGAATCTGATACCGGTAATGTAAAGGTTCAGATTGCAATCATGACACAGCGCATTCAGCAGCTCACAGAACACAACAAGCAGTTCCCAAAGGACGCTAACGCTAAGCGTGCTCTTCTTAAGGTTGTTGGTCAGCGCCGCAAGATGCTCCGCTACTACGAACGCACAGACCTCGAAGGCTACCGTGCATTCATCAAAGAGCTTGGATTGCGTAAGTAAAAGCTTGTCGGGGCAAACCCGGCAACGACATGCTTTTTGTCATGCTGAACTTGTTTCAGCATCTCACAAAGATCCCGTTCAGTTTATCTGTGCGGGATTTTTTTTATTTCTTTTTTTTACTTTCGGGATTAAAATATTATATTAGATAATTGAAATAACAGGAGGAGTACATGAAGAAACTTATTTTCATTATTTGTTCAATTCTTATTGCAGCTGCATTCATCAGCTGTTCAAATGGCACCGGGCCAAACGCCGACTACGATACAACAGTCTTTAATGTTCCTATGCGCGCTGCCCTTGAAGCAAGCCAGGACTTTGTAAAGCAGTCTGTAAAATCAGCTTCCGGCGTCCGTTCTGCCTTTGTGGAGCTTGAAGAGGAGGATAAGTGGGAAGGATTTATAAAAAATGACTGGGGCAACAACTGGAATGTCCCTTCAAGCATTTATGGTACAAGCCTTACCACCGCAGATAATACTCTAATCATCAATGGCGAAACGCTTGGAACCCTGCAGGACCTGGTTTTCCATAAAGAAAAAATCAACGGCAAGGATTGCTTTACAAAGGCTGTGTTTGAATATAAAGGGTATCTTTACTATGTCCTTGATACCAATAATGGTAATTCCGGCGGTTATGTTGTTCTTTGTACTGATGATGATCTGGATACCGTCTGTTTTACACAGGATGGTAAGACCGGGACAGAAGATTTTTCAAACTTTAAGATCTGGACATGGGTTAAAGGTTCCGACGGAAAGTTCTACCGTGATGGAAACCTTGGCTATGCCTATACTCTGCGCAATGTTCAGATGCGCGACGGAAGTTATGCAACAGTAACTGTTTCAGGTTTTAATTATTATAACTACGGTATGCGCGTATGGATCGAGGAGACTAATGGCGAAACTGTAAAGAAGAATTATCCGAACACAGCAGTTTATACACCGGATTATGAACCTAAAACTGATATGTCCAAATATTTTGCCAATCCGGAAAGCAGTGCTGATTTTATTTTTGAAATAACTAACAAGACAGATAAAACTCTTGTTGTTGCCAATTACATAAAAGATTCAAGAATTAATGACAGCACTTTGACAGTTGTTACAAAAACAGATGATTTTGATCTGGCTCCTGGTGAAAAAATGGTATTCAAATATAGTGCAGACGCAATTCTTGAAGATTTTGATGACAACTATGTTTTCTGTAATTACTGTTATGAAAAAGATTCACAGTATAAAGGCGGTGCCTGGTATTATTATCTTGGCGATTATATAAAAAACCAGCGCGTTGTTGTAGCACAGACAAATGCAAATAATAACGGTGGCGAAAAGCATGCATATTACAACATTAATTTTGTAAGCACAAATTCTTTTGTTGTGAATGAAGAAACAGAAACTGTTGATGGAGTTCAATATTACACATATTCTCTTGCAGATGTTAAAGCTGAATATGAAACTTATTATAACCAGCCGGTATATTATTCTGACGGAAAATCTGTAATAACAAAGTTTACAACCTCCTGTAAGTCAAAAATCGAACAGCTTTTGAATGCCGGAAACTTCGAAGCAACTGTTTATGATAATGGCCAATGGTATGAGGAATGTCTGCTTTTAAAATCAAATCCACAGCAGTAAGGATGCACAGGATTTAAACCAGGTATTCTTTTATAGTCATATCTATGGTTTGTGTTGACAGGGGCTCGCTTTGAGTTTCCATAGTGATGATCAGGTTGCGGCCGGGGAAGATTCCGTTTTCGGTAAAAAGACGGAGCTTGCCGGCCGCTTTTTTTGCATATTCCGGGGAATCCATAAGGCCGTAATGCTCCCAGTAAAACTCCTGGCGGGTGCGGGTATTCAGGCACATGAAGTCTGGGTGAAAGCTTGCCGGACTTTTGTTTATTTGTGACTTTTTAAGTTGAAGCGGGTATTCATAGCGATAGGGAATACCGAGGCGGGTTAGCGCATCTGCAATAAGTACTTCAGATTTTGAACGCACGCGGACACCTGTGCTTGTATATAGTTCAGGATTATCTTCTGTGAAGGGAAGACCCTGCCAGGATACCGAAAGCCACTGTTGTGAATATTGCTCGTTGGTGAGTGTTACCGGTGTAATAAGCTTTTGGCGTGCAGGTGACATTTTTGTATAAAGCTTAAGTAAGGCGGTGGCCTTTGTCCGCATAAAATAGAACTTAATGGCATTGATTTCCTTTTGCAGCAGCCTGCATATTTTTTTGTTGTAGTCATTTTGCGCAAGACGGGCTGCGGCTTTGGTGTCTTTTAGCAGGATGTACTTGCCATAGTTTGTGCAGTCTTTGCAAAGCTGGTAGTATTCCACATATTTTCCTTTCCGGTGAATACGCACATGGTCATTTAACTGAAAATTTGTTTCCTGTTTTATTTTTGAAAGGGTTGTTTCCAGTTGATTGAGCCTTTTTTCAAGCACCAAGGCGGTAAAATCGGGTGAAAGCTGTTCATTAATCATAAAATTCTCCTTTTGTTGTGATGTTTTCCCCACATAATGCGCAGTACAAGCCATTTTGTGGGGAAAAAACAAGGCGCAATGCCTGTTCCAAGTCAATTATTCCCCACAAAAAGGTCAAGTCCAAATTCTGGTGTAAATTCCAATCCTAATATAATGATATATGACTAAGCAGCTTCAAGAGCCTGCCTTTGTGCAACGGCTATTGACTGCATTTTTATTTTCACTTCAAGCGTTATTTTTTCTGGTGATTT